>JAHEYF010000081.1 GCA_023251755.1 Bacteroidota bacterium | reverse complement strand
TTTTTGACTTTTTCATATACAAAAAAAGGATATTGAAAACGTTTTCAATATCCTTTAATCAAACCCTTTAGTGGTGAAGGATTCTGAGGGTTTTACCAACTATTTTTTGCTATTATACCCGAATAAACGATTGAACGAAAAAACGAATGAACTATTAAACAGGTAAACGAATGAACTATGTTTTCTTTTTATTTATCGGCAATAAATCAACCAGGTTCCCTAAAAAGTCGAGCAGCTTTTTTAATACATCAAAGTAAAGGCTTATCATAAGGGTAATTGACATCCCCCAGATAACACAAAGGTTGAACCAATAGGTTTGAAAATAGTGGCCAAACAGTTTTTTCTGAGGGGCAAAAAAATGAGCCCTTCCGGCGTTGTTATCCGGGTCAAGGTATACAGGGTTGGTGCGTTGAATTAATTTTCCGTCTTTTTCAAGGCATTTTTCACCAAAGTCGTTTGAATTGAATACGAGCTGGTTCAGTGATTCGTTTTCGTAATTTTCCTGCAATTTAATAAAGGCATCTTTTTGATCCTGGGTTTGGTTCAGGAGCAAAATAATATCGTTGCGTTGTTTACGGGCCCGGTTTTCACGCGAGATGTAATAGTTTCTGAAAGACCCTTCAATGTATTTTTTTATCCCGTGTATCTCGGCCATGCTAATGCTTTCAGTGCTGAGTTTGTTCACATCGGCGTACCTGTTTTTTTTATGGACATTCCCTTCTTTAATCAATTCATTTTTAATCAGGCTCAGGTCTTGTTTTAATATATCTTTTTTAGAAGCATCGTTTATCTCCCGTTCAATCTTGGATAATTTGGCTTCTATTTTTTCTTTCCAGTATACTTTTTTGTATTCGGCCTCGGCTATGGCTTTGTCTAATTTGTAAAACTGTTTTTCATAAGCGTTGTTCTTAAACTGGTTAACAGCCAGCGCTTCGTAAGCCCAGCGCGAGGTCATCACTTCTCCTGCAAAAGGAACACCGCCCTGCATGGCCAAGGTGGGGTTGAGTTTATCGAATTTTACAATAACCCCGCTTAACAACAACTGAGGGATAATTAAAAAAGGAATTAAAATATAAATGGTAATGGCGCTGTTAAAGCTGGCCGAAATGTTTAAGCCAAGCATATTGGCGAAACAGGAACTGGTAAACAATACGAGCCAGTAATCAATCCACATCCCCTGTATACCCAGCACTGCATTGCCCACCAACACATACAATACAGTTTGAATGGCCGACAGTACAAACATGATACTTATTTTGGAGTAAAGGTAACTGGCGCGGCTGAGGTTCAAAAAGGATTCGCGTTTTAAAATGCGTTTGTCTTTTATAATTTCCTCGGCACTTACCGTGAGTCCTATAAACAAGGCCACTACCACACTCATAAACATATAAGCGGGCACGTTTTCATTTTTACGGAAGATGTAACCCACAGAATTTTCATCATCGGTGTTGAAATACCGGACTAAATAGGCCAGTACAAAAGCGAGTACGGGGGCTTCCAATAAACCAATGAGCATGTATTGGGTATTGGTGAGTTTGCTTTTTACATCGCGGGTAATAAAAACAGCAAATTGTTTTAATTTGTTAGGTACTTTAAAGGTGCTTTCGGGTATGTGGGTAGCCTCTTCAACAGGCTCCAGTTTACTTTCAACGAGTTCTTTGTAATGCCCGCCCCATTCAACCGGGCTGATTTTCCGGTTTTGGGTCAGGTTGCCGTATTCGTCCACCACCTTGGTTTCAATGATGTTGAAGATCTGTTCGGGGTTCACGTTCCCGCATTCGCGGCATTCGCTCTCTTCGCTGTTTACGTGGTTGACTAAGCGTTTAAAATAAATAACGGCATCCACCGGGTTGCCATAATAAATGGGGTAACCACCTACATCCAAAATCATCAGCTTGTCAAACATTTTAAAAATGTCGGAGGAGGGCTGGTGTATTACAACAAATATGAGTTTACCTTTTAAAGCAAGTTCTTTTAAAAGGTCCATGATGTTTTCCGAATCGCGGGAAGAAAGCCCTGAAGTGGGTTCATCCACAAACAATACGGAAGGTTCCCTTATTAATTCAAGGCCAATGTTTAATCGTTTTCGTTGTCCGCCCGAAATGGTTTTTTCCAAAGGCGAACCTACTTTAAGATCACGGGTATTGTCGAGGCCAAGGTCGGTAAGGGTATCCACCACCATTTCCGAAATTTTGTCGTCGGGTAAGTTACCGAAACAAAGTTTGGCGTTGTAAAATAAATTCTGGAAAACAGTGAGCTCTTCAATTAATAAATCGTCCTGCGAAACGTGCCCGATCACCCCTTCAATTTTATCTTTTTCGGTGTGTATGTTTATTCCATTAATCAGTACAGCTCCGCCACTTGGGGTTTCATTGCTGTTCAGTACATTCAGCAGGGTTGATTTCCCAGCGCCTGAACCGCCCATGATACCAATCAGTTTACCGCTTTCTTCAAAAATGTTGATGCCTCTTAAACCAAGTTTGCCCCCTTTAAATTTATATTCCAGGTCTTTGGCAATAAACGAAACTTTAGCGGAAGATTTATCTGAAAGAAATTTACTGATAATATCGCTGTAGTAAATTGGTTTCACCTTGGTGCTTCGTAAAGATGAACCGGGCGTTAAAATATATACTTTTTGAGGAGCAATGGCCTGCCCGTTCAGCAGCAATTCCTGGTTGCCAAATAGTTTAAGGGCGTACATGGCCACACTGGGAATGTTAATGACCCAAACTTCAACGTCGTTGTTAAATTGTTCGCAATACAGGTGTTTAACCTGTGTGGAAGAATGTTCTTTTTTATTGGTGATGGCCAGCAGGTGTTCGAAGTTCGATAAATTCTCTGTTTTGTCTTCAATAAAACATTGCAGGCTTTTAAACTCATCAAAGGGAATGTTAAAGGTATCGGCAACCGTAGAAACGAAATCGTATTCCTGTTCGGATATTTCTGATGAAGAGAAGATAAATTCGAGAAGACGGATAAGAACAATTACTTTTTGGTTTTGTTCTAATTCTTTATTGATCTCGGTGCATATTTTAAGAACTTTCACCGAATTGAGGGAGGTGCGTTTGGCAGAACCGTCCTTTTTTTTGGACACCTGGTGATGCGACTCTAAATACTCATCAAAAATGGCAATGTACTGGTCAACTAATTCCTGGTTCAACTGCTGCTTTAAAAACGACTGCACAATATTACGCCCCGAATTTGTTACGCCATCTACCCTGGCAATTATAGCAAACATCTGCATCAGTGCGCGTAAAATCCGTTCACTCATATAATTCTATTGTTTTTAAACGTTCTAAATAAATATAAGTATGCAAGTTAAATAAATATCCTGTTTTTACAACAATAAATTTATAAGAATTGTGGGTTAAAAATTAAAGAAAGCGCGGATGATATCGTTGTAGTAAATGGGCTGGCCAGTGCCACTTCGCAGGGCAGACCCTTTGATTAAAATATAAATTTTTCCAGGCAATACAGGTTTACCGTTCAACAATAAATCCTGCTGCCCGATAATTCTAAAGGCATACATTCCTACGCTGGGTATTTTAACTGTTGGAATTTTCACCCCCTCGCTGAGGTCGGCAAAAGGCAGGTGTTTAAGGCGGGAAGAAGGTTCTTTTTTAGCACTGATGATAAGCAGGTTTTCAATATTGCGTACTTTTTCTATTTCATTTTCAACAAAGCTTTGCAGTAGTTTATACTCTTCGGCAGGTATAGCAAAGGCCTCAACAACGATTGCGATAAATTCAGACTCCTGTTCGGAAATATTGTTCGAAGAAGAATAAGCAAATTCAAGTAAGCGGATCAATACAAGTACTTTTTGATGCTGGTCCAGCTCTTTGTTGATGTCGATGCAGATCTTAAAAATTTTAACTGAATTAAGGGAGGTTCGTTTGGCCTCCCCGTCTTTTTTTTCCAGAGCATGGTGCTGGTGTTCTACGTATTGATCAAAAATGGCGATGTGTTTGTCTACTTCTGCCAGGTGCAGGTCCTGTTTTAAAAACAGGACTACAATATCCCGTTCTGTGCTGCTGATACCATCTATACGGGCTATGATCCCGAACAACTGCATTAAGGATTGTAGTAAGCTGTCGTTCATGTGCGCTAATGTAAAATTGAGTAAATAAACTAATCGAATATTTTCTCTTTAAAAGTACTACAAAATAACCGATACAAATAAAAAAAGCACAGTTATCAACTGTGCTGCAAAAAATAAATAAATAAGTTTCGTTTAAATACAGATAGAAGGGTGAATAAAGCTTTCTTCTTCGGCTTTATTGATTTCACATACCCCAAATGTTGGGGTGACTAAGGTAGCAAACAATTCAATGCCGGCTTTTTTAGAGTCGGTTGCACGTTTTAATGCTCTGATGGAAAGTGCTTCGATCAGTTTTTTATTACTATGAATAGAAAAGCTGTGTTGGTTAGTTTTGTAAATCATGGGGATTGAATTTTACAGGAACAAAATTATAACACTTTTTTTGATTAATAACACATAAAGTGCTGTATTTTTTTAAATTTCGATAATAAGCACGTAAAACCGGATAAAATATCAACTTTGTCAGTTGATATTTTAGTTTCATGGAATGAATGTCGCTTTTCGTCATTGTTTTTTGTAAAATATTCAACATGCAATGAATTCAAATATAAAGCATATTTACTTATATTTATCAAATATATTAAAAAAATGACTTTATATTTATTGTTATTAAATCATTTTTTTATATAAAATGCACAATACTTATTATTCAGGGCTTATTTTTCTACAAACTTTAGTTGCATTGTAAAAGTGAATGAATAATGTCGTACCTTTGCCGCGTCAAAAATAAAGAGATGCAATAGTCATCACCACTTTAAAACGTATTTGTCGGCCCGTCTTTGGCAATGAAAACCTTTTATCGTATGGCTGTTCCATCGTCTCAAGAACAGTAATCATCCTTAAAACAAAAATTAAAAATGACATTTGAAGAACTTGGCTTAAATCATAAGCTGCTACAGGCTGTGAATGATTTAGGGTTTAAGCAACCCACTCCTATTCAGGAGCAAACGCTTACAATTTTATCTACTCAAAGTACCGACATTGTTGCCCTTGCGCAGACAGGTACCGGCAAAACAGCTGCATTTGGTTTACCCATGCTGAGCAACGTTGATTTCGAAAGCAAAAACGTTCAGGGTTTAATTTTATGTCCAACCCGCGAATTGTGTTTACAAATTACAAAAGACCTTACTAATTATTCTAAATACATCTCCGGCCTCAGGGTTACCGCAGTGTACGGAGGAAGCAGCATTGATAACCAGATACGCGACATTAAACGCGGAACGCAGGTTATAGTTGCAACTCCCGGAAGGCTGGTGGATTTAATTGACCGCCGTGCTGTTGATTTAAGTTCTGTAATTATTGCCGTATTAGATGAAGCCGATGAAATGCTGAACATGGGCTTTAAAGACGATCTGGATTTGATTTTGGGCAAAACACCTCAGACTAAAAACACCTGGTTGTTTTCGGCCACTATGCCTTCGGAGGTTTCGCGTATTGCTAAAAAATACATGAGCAATCCAATGGAGGTAAGTGTTGGTAAAAAAAATCAGGGCGCCGAAAACATCGAACACCAGTATTACATGGTGCAGGCCCGCGAAAGGTACCTGGCCTTAAAACGTATAGCCGATTATTACCCTGAAATTTATGGTATAGTATTTTGCCGCACCAAAGCCGAAACACAGGAAGTGGCTGATGCATTAATAAAAGATGGTTACAACGCCGATGCCCTGCACGGTGATTTGAGCCAGGCCCAACGTGATTTTGTAATGAAACGCTACCGCAGCCGTACTTTGCAAATGCTGGTGGCTACTGATGTTGCCGCCCGCGGAATAGATGTAAACGACATTACCCACGTTATTAATTACAACCTGCCCGAAGATGCCGAAAACTACACGCATCGTAGTGGTCGTACAGCCCGGGCCGGAAAAAAAGGGATATCCATTGCCCTGATCCATTCAAAAGAACAAGGCCGTTTGCGTGAAATAGAAAGAATTATTGGTAAAAAGTTTGAACGCGCACAAGTACCGAATGGTTTTGATGTATGCGAAAAACAATTGTTTCACCTTGTAAATAAATTGCACACGGTTGAAGTAAACGAAAAAGAAATAGAAGCCTATCTTCCAAAAATTTTCGAAGAATTAAAAGACCTGAGCAAGGAAGAAATTATTAAACGTTTTGTTTCAGAAGAATTCAACCGTTTCCTTGAATATTATCAAAATGCCCCTGATTTGAATGCAGGTGGCAGCGAAGGCGGAGACCGTTCTCAAAACCGTACAACAAGGTTCTTTATCAACATTGGAGGCCTGGATGGTTTAAACAGAAACAGCCTGAAAGACTACCTTGTTGAAATTGGAAAAATTGATGGAAGAATGATTTTTAACATCGATTTAAAAAACAGTTACTCATTTTTTGAAACAGAAACCCGTTTAAAAGATGATTTACTTAAACTGAATGATTTGAACCTGGAATTTAACAACCGCAGTGTGCAGTTTGAAGTATCAGAAAGAAGAGGCGGTGGTGGAGACCGTGGCGGAAGAGGCGGAGATTACGGAAATAAACGCTCGTCTTCATCCAGGTTTGGTGGTAACAAATCCTTCGGTGGAGGAGGTGGTTACGGCAGGTCTGAAAAAAGAAGCTACGGCGGAGAAAGAAACAGTGGAGGCAGCAGCGAAAGAAGTTATAGCGAAAGACCTTCAGGAGAAAGAAGCTTCGGGGAAAAGAAATACGCAGGAGAAAATAAATTCAGCGAAAGAAAACCAGGAGAAAAAAGAGAAAGGACTCAAAGAAGTTCTTCAGGTGGAGGTTACCCAAGATCATTTAACAGGTAATGTTTAACAGCCTTTGTAAGGTAAAAAGCCCCGGTAGTTCGGGGCTTTTTTGTTGTATGATGTATGCTGTACTTTGTATCCAGTCTGGGGACAAAATACAGCGTACAAGGTACAATTACCCACTACCTGATAATCGTAACCGATCCGTTGAATTTACCTGCTTCTGTTTTGGTATCGTAGATGTAAAAATAAGTACCGGCAGGAAGTTCGTTACCGAAGTACTTTCCATTCCAGTCGTTTTGATACGAAGTTTTTGAAAACAACAACTGGCCGTAACGGTTGTAAATCTGCAATTTATTTTCCGGGAATTTATCGTTGTTGCCAATGTACCAGGTATCGTTGTTGCCATCGCTGTTCGGGGTAAAAACAGTGTAAAATACAGGTACGTATTGAGGAATAACATATACAGTAATCGAATCGTAATCCACACAACCGTGTTTGTCTACTACATTTAATATATAAATGGTGGTATCAGAAGGTGTTACGTCTGGTGAGGGAGAGTTCTGATAAAGGATCTCTGAATTCCCTCCGTTCCACCAGTAATGATAAGTAGCGGTATCGTTCGGGGTGGCATATAGAGTGGCTGTGGTACCCTGCATAATAGTAATGTTGGCCCCGGCGTCTACCGTAAAACTATATACGGAAACGGTCACCACATCGGTTTTTGTTCCACAGGCCGGAGAGTTTATTTCTACAGAATAGGTGGTTGTTACCGATGGAGTGGCAATGGGGTTGGCTGTAAAAGGGTTGCTCAGGTCGTCAATGGGTGTCCAGGTATAGGTAATGGGGCTACCGGAATTGTTTGTTGCCCCGATCTGAACCGAACCGGCCTGTCCCAGGCAATAGCCTGTGTCGTTACCGGCACCGCAATAGGCAAAATTATCTAAGTGTATGGTAACGGTATCGGTGCGCACAGTGTCTTTTGCATCGGTAACGGTGAGTATATATGTTTGGGTTTGTGTAACAGTAAGCGTAGGTGCTGCAACACTTGTACTGCTTAAACCATTTGCAGGCGACCAGGAATAAGTGTAGGGCGAAAAACCTCCTGCTGCCGAAGCGGGGTGGCCCCCCATAACAATACTGGCATTGGGGCAGGCGGTGGTGTCGTTCCCTGCGTGGACGACCAATGTTGTTTGGCTCAACGAGGCCAATGTTGTGAACATCAACAAACAAAAAAATGAGTATAGCCCTGAAGTGTTCAAATAACAAGTGTTGTGTAATGCACAAATTTAATGATCCGCAGCAATTAAAAAAAATCTTCTTTATTGCTTTAGCCTGTAATATACATTTTTTCCCTTCCTTTTCCTATCACATCATTGTATGGTGTTCTCTCCTTCTCTCACTCTCACTCTCATTGCTCACTAACCTTCTAACTTTCTAACTCTTTAATTATCTGAGATAAATCATTTCAATCCTCACAAATAAATAACTATTTTTAGGGCTTTAAAACACAATTACCGCCATGGAATTAAAACCTGAGATTGTAGAAAAAATTAAACTGCTGGATGAAAAGTACGCTGCTATGGGGCAGGATCTTAACTCTTATTTAGAAGGCCTGCTTTATGCCGATTACCTTACTTATTGGGATTATATTCATTTGGACACCCTGTTAACCCTGCAAAATCCGCGTACCCCGATTCCTGACGAAGAAATTTTCATCATGTATCACCAGATTACGGAGTTGTATTTTAAGTTAAGTATTCATGAATTTAAGCAAATAGGAAACAACGAGAATTTAACAGCCGATTTTCTGTTGAACAGAATTACCCGCATCAACCGTTATTTTTCGGCCCTGGTGGATAGTTTTGAAGTGATGGTGGATGGAATGGACCCCAAGCAGTTTTTGAAATTCAGGATGAGTTTATTGCCCGCCAGCGGTTTTCAAAGCGCTCAGTACCGGATGATTGAAGTATATGCCACCACCTTTAATAATTTAATGCACAAGGATTACCGCGAGGTATACCCTGAACACCCAACGGATGAAGATGTTCAGCAAATGTTTGAACGTATTTACTGGAAAGAAGGAGCTACAGAACTGGCTACCGGTAAAAAAACATTAACGCTTAAACAGTTTGAATCCAAGTACTCGGCTAAGATTATTGATTTGGCCAAAGAATATAAAACTAAAAATATCTGGTTGCGCTTTCGTTCATTAAGTGAGACCGAGCAACAAAATCCGAAGTTAATAGAGGCCATGCAGCAATTAGATATACATGTAAATGTAAACTGGCCGCTTTCGCATTACAAATCGGCGGTGCGTTACCTGCAAAAAAATCCGGAAGATATTGCCGCAACAGGCGGTACGAACTGGCAAAAATATTTACCCCCCCGTTTTCAAAAGCGTATGTTTTTTCCAAAAATATGGACAGACGAACAGAAAGAAGAGTGGGGAAAAGCCTGGGTGAAAAAAGTGGTGTTCAATCAACAATAAATTATTCTATCTTGCGTTCCATTCAGGTGAATAAAATCTTAAGCATATTACTCTTTACCTCCTTATGTGGAGGAAGTGTTTTTTCTCAAACGGGAGGGCAGGCTATTTATAGTTTTTTAGACATTCCAGTTCCCGCACGTACAGCTTCGCTCGGAGGAAATCTGATTGGGGTGAAAGACGATGATATCAATTTAAGTTACCAAAACCCCGCCCTGTTGAACAAGGGCATGAACAACCAGATGAGTTTAAGTTATATCAATTATATAGCAGATGTTAATTTTGCCTATGTGGCGTATGCCCATACCTTTGATAAAATAGGGCACTTTGCGATGGGCATGCAGGACATAGGTTATGGAAAGTTTAAGGAAGCCAATGAACTGGGAGAAGTAACAGGCACATTCAAAGCGAATGATTATAATTTCAGCCTGGCTTATGCTTACGACCTGGATTCGAATTTTACTTACGGTGTAACAGTTAAAACAATTTATTCAAAATATTACCAGTACAGTTCTCTGGGCAATGCCATTGATGCAGGCTTAACCTACCACAACCCTGAAAAACTTTTTACAGTTTCAATGGTGTTGAAAAACTTTGGTTATCAATGGAAGACCTACTCAGGAAATGTGCGTGAGCCTTTGCCTTTTGATTTTCAATTTGGTATTTCTAAAAAAGTCCCCAAAGCACCTTTCCGTTTAATACTGGCTTACGAAAGTTTAAACCAATGGGATTTAACGTATACTGATCCCAACAACCCTGATCCTACAGAAGACCCCTTTACTCATTTACCGATAAAGAAAAACAGGTACAAAGTGGCGGGCGATAAACTGATGCGCCATGTTGTACTGGCTACTGAATTGGTATTGACTAAAAATTTCAACATCCGTTTGGGTTATAATTACAAACGCCAACGGGAAATGATGTTGCCTGATAAAAAAGGATTTGCAGGATTTAGTCTGGGTGTTGGTTTAAAAGTTTCTAAATTTAATTTTAGTTATGCTTATGCTAAATACCATGTAGCGGGCAATTCGCACCACATTACCATCACCACCAACCTGTCTTCTTTTACCAAAGAGAAAAAAGACTAAAGCGATTGTATGCTTAAGTTTACAGCCATTATCGAAAAATTTGCGAAGCAGGGTGAAAAAACCGGCTGGACCTATATTCTTATTCCTTCGGCTATTGCAGAGCAGTTAAAACCCGGCTGTAAAAAATCATTTCGTATAAAAGGAAAATTAGACCATCATCCGATTGAACAGGCTGCTATTCTACCCATGGGGGAAGGCGATTTTATTTTGCCCCTGAATGCCGCTATACGAAAGGGAATAGGGAAGAAGATGAAGGGAATGAAATTAACGGTGGCTGTTGAGGAAGATAAACGTGAAGTTGAACTGAATGCTGATTTAATGGATTGCCTCGCAGAAGAAAAAGAAGCCCTGGCTTATTTTAAAACATTGGCGCCTTCGCATCAGAAGTATTACTCCAAATGGATTGAAAGCGCTAAGACAGATGCCACCAAAGCAAAACGTATTGCGCAAACGGTGAATGCAATGCTGTTGAAAATGAATTACGGGGAAATGATACGGTCCTTGAAGGAGAAATAGTAGATGTGAGATATTAGATTTGAGTATTGAAATTTAAGTATTGAGTAGATACAGTAAAGACGGCTCATTGTCTAAAATCTAATATCTCACATCTAATATCTCACATCTCAATACTCAATACTAACAAGTGAATTTATACCCCACAGCCCTTATCGAATGAAAGTACTTTGGGTCTTTGGTGTTTTCTTCAAACAGTTTCCTGAAATTTAGAATATAATTATCGATGGTGCGGGAAGAGGGGTTTTCGTCGGGTGTCCAGAGTTTATCTAATATTTCGTCCCTTGATACAACTTCATTTTTTTTATCGGTTAATATTTTTAGCAATTGAATTTCCCTTGCAGACAAGATGTCTGTTTTATTGTTGACTCCTTTTATTTCGAAAGTAGAGAAGTTGATCTCAAAACCGTCAAACTTAAATACAGGAGCGTTGTGTTTGTTGTTGTAACGTTTTAAAAGAATTTGAACGCGCAACAATAGTTCTTCGAGGTTAAATGGTTTAGAGAGGTAATCATCCGCTCCAAGTTTTAAGCCTTCAATTTTATCGGCATTGCTTCCTTTGGCCGTTAAAAAAAGAACAGGTACGTCCGGGTTTATTTTTTTTATTTTTTTACACACCGTAAAGCCATCCAATTCAGGCATCATTACATCTAAAACAACTAAGTCAAAATGCTTTGCCTTAAATAATTCCAGGGCCTTTTTCCCATTTTCAGCCGTAAAAACCTGGTGGTGTTCCAGTTCAAGGTTCAGCTTTATAATGGACAATAAATTCTCTTCATCGTCAACAATCAGAATTTGCCTTTTGTGTCCCATTTCAAATCGTAATATTAGTGAATTTGGTCAAAAATATTTGTTTTAATATTAAAATAATTGTAGGTTGGCAAAATTATTTTTTTTACAGTAAATATACAAACGTACTAAATCACCATATAAAATCAACAAATACCTATACAAACATGAAAAAACAATTACTTGCAATTGGAGCTATTGCCTTTATTGGAGCGGGATCAATTTTTGGACAACGAACGGTCGGTTCAGTTGTTCAACCAACAGGAACAAAGTTGCCCACTCACCGGACCTGTGGAACACAAATTCCTGATGATGCCTGGGAACAATGGTTCGGACAGAAAGTAGATGAATTTAAACAAAATCAATTGACGGGTAAAACACAGGTGACCAGTTACACCATTCCTGTTATTATTCATATACTTCACAACGGGGATGCCGTTGGAAGTGGCGAAAACATTGCGGCATCGCAGGTGGCTTCACAAATGACGGCCCTGAATAAAGATTATGCAGGAACAGGCCCGGGTACCATCCCTGCGGTTTATCAATCAGTAAAGGCAGGCAACACAGGTATTCAGTTTTGCCTGGCTTTGAAAGATGTGAACGGAAATACCCTGGCTGAACCAGGAATAGAACGCATCAACTGGAGTACCAAAGGCTGGACTGATCCTGGAACCTTGACAATTAACAATATTCAAAGTTATTTCGACGGAACGATTAAACCTGCATCTATATGGGATGCTACAAAATACTTAAATATATGGGTTGCTGATGCAAACAACAGTGGTTTGTTAGGTTATGCTTCCTTTCCTGCAGGTTCAACATTAACGGGGCTTTCGGGAGTTGAAACGAGCCAGACATCCGGTGTTGTAATTAATTTCAGCGGCTTTGGAACTACCGGAACAGCCCAGTCGCCCTACAACGGTGGAAGAACGGCCACCCATGAAATTGGCCACTGGTTAGGTCTGCGCCACATTAGTGGGGATGCTTCCTGCGGTAATGATTATTGCAACGATACTCCTGCTCAAAAAGGTGGTTATTCGGGTGGACAAAACGGGTTGAACTGGGGCTGCCCTCCAACAGGCTGGCAGGGTACAGGCGGGCTTTGCAGTGGCAATACCACCGGACAGGAAATGTTTATGAATTTTATGGATTACCCGGATGATGCTTGTTTAAGTATGTTTACCTTAGACCAGTCGGCCCGTATACAAACCTGTATGGCCAACGGGACTTACCGTAAATTGTTAGGGACACACAGTCTTTGTAATTCTACTGCTTTACCACCTGTTGCAAATTTTACGCATCCATCCACTGTTTGCGCAGGTGTAGCAGCTGCATTTACCGATGCTTCTCAAAATTCACCTACCACCTGGTCCTGGTCGGTAACGCCCAATACAGGGGTAACTATTACAACTTCTACCTCTCAAAACCCTTCTATAACTTTTACTACTCCTGCAAGTTATACCGTTTCATTAACGGCTACCAACGCACAGGGCAACAACACCACTACTCAAACAGTTGTAGTTACCAATTGTACGGTAAGTGGTTGTGATACTATTTCACAATTATTGGCTACAGATACCTTGTGGGTTATGCGTTCCAATGCTCAAAATCCTGGTTATGTAGCGGGTAATAACGGTTATGATGACAGAGAAAAAGGAAATTATTTTAGCTCAGCTGGATTAACATCTTCTCAGCTCACCGGTGGTATCGTGATTTTTTACCGCGATGCTACTGCTAATAAAGGAACAACAGGTACTGCCAATATCAATATCAATGTTTATAATGGAAACAATACCACCGGTCCTGCAGGAGCAGCAACAATGACCCACTCAGTTGCATTAAGTACCATTACCGGCCTGACTCCGGTTCAGGGGGTAACTTATTGTGGAAACCCTAACCTTCAATATACAACTGCAGTCATGTATCCATATAATTTTAATTTTACGACCCCGCAAAATATAACGGCTGATTTCTTAATGACTGTGTCATTACCTGTTAACAGTGCAACAGACACAGCAGCGATATTCATGAACGGAGGACATACTTTATCTGCCGGTGTTGCATGGGAGAAATTCAGCGATAATTCATGGCATCCATTTACTGATGCTACTAATTCATGGGGTTTACAGGCTGCTTTAGCTATCCTTCCTAAAGTAAATTGCCCGGTTGGAATGAATGATGTAAATGCCCTTGCGAATAACATTGCCCTGTTCCCTAATCCAAGCAACGGAAACGTTAACTTTGTTACCACCTTAACTCACGCTAATGATTTAACATTTACTGTTTCAAATGCTTTGGGCCAGCAGGTGTACCAAAAAACAGAAAAAAATGTAAGCACCACTATTATTAACCTTGACCTTACAAACAAAGGAAAAGGTTTGTATATAGTTACCATTACGAACAGCAACGGAGAAAAAGCAGTGAAGAAAATTGTTATTGAATAATTATTTAACCCTCAACCTGAACAAAAGGCTCGCTATTAGCGGGCTTTTTGCTTTATATTAATTACCTTTACCGGGTTTTAAAACACTGTCCAATACAATGAAACAATCTTCTATTAAAGAAATATTTTCTTCCACATACATTGAAGCGGATTTAAAGCTGATTGCTGAAAAAGTAATCAATAAAGAAAGGTTGAAACCCGAAGAAGGGGTCTTGCTTTATGAAAAAGGGGACCTGGGTTTTTTAGGAAGTCTGGCGAATTATGTAAAGGAACAAAAAACAGGGCCTTATGTTTATTTTAACCGGAACTTTCATATTGAGCCCACCAATATTTGTGTATTTGATTGTAAGTTTTGTTCATACTCCCGCTTAGTTAAACAAAAAGACGATGCCTGGGCTTTGAGTGAAGAAGAAATATTGCAATTGGTTCATAATTATGAAGGCAAGCCGGTAACAGAAGTACACATTGTTGGAGGTGTTCATCCTAAAATGGGTTTGCATTATTTTGCTGAGCTGATCCGTAAAATAAAAATTATTCGTCCGGATATACACGTAAAAGCCTTTACCGCGGTTGAACTGGAATATATGTGCCGCAAAGCCAAAGTAAGTTACGAAGAAGGTTTGCGTATTTTAAAAGAACACGGGCAGGATTCATTGCCCGGAGGTGGAGCTGAAATATTCGACGAACAAATCCGCAAAGAAATTTGTGAAGACAAATGCACCTCGGCGCAATGGTTAGAGATACATGAAACCGCGCATAGGCTCGGAATGCCAAGCAATGCAACAATGCTGTACGGCCATGTGGAGAAATACGAACACCGCATCGATCACATGCACAGGCTGAGAAACTTACAGGACAAAACCAAAGGTTTCAATACATTTATACCGCTTAAATTCAGGAACCAGGACAACCAGATGAGTCACATTGCTGAAGTAAGCGTGATCGAAGATTTAAAAAATTACGCTGTATCACGTATCTATATGGACAACTTCGCACACCTGAAAGCCTATTGGCCCATGATCGGAAGAAACACCGCTCAACTGAGTCTTAATTTTGGTGTGGATGATATTGACGGAACCATTGACGATTCAACAAAAATATATTCCATGGCCGGTTCAGAAGAACAATCACCTAAATTAAGTACACAGCAATTGGTGGAATTAATTAAACAGGCAGGCCGCCATCCCATTGAACGCGACACGGTGTACAACACCATTACCGATTATATGCTGGTTGATTTTAAAACCGAACAAACTCTTTCTTAATTTATTCGCAAACAATTTTTAGTATATAAAATGAAAATCAAAATTTTTATTCTTGGATCTATCCTGTGCTGCAATTCCTTTCTGTTCTCGCAGGAATCAGAAGCAAAAGCACTCCCGTCAACACTTGAGCAGGAAGCCGAAAAAATGAAACAAGCCGAAGCAGATTCAGTCAAAGCATGGAAGAAGGGAGGAATGATTACCATTTCCGGGCAACAGGTTTCTTTAACCAATTGGGCGGCAGGTGGACAAAATTCTATTTCGGGTGCCGGTATGATTAACCTGTTTGCCTCGTATAAAAAAGGCAAAGCGGTATGGGACAACAACCTGGATTTAGCTTATGGTGTGGTGAAACAGGGCAGTAATAAAAACTGGTGGAAAAACGATGATCGTATTCAACTGACTTCAAAATATGGAAGAAAGGCTTTTGATAATTTTTATTATTCGGCTTTGCTCGATTTTAAAACGCAGTTTGCTGCAGGGTATAATTATCCCAACGACAGTGTGAAAATTTCTAATTTTTTCGCACCGGCTTATGCCCTGGCTGCGATTGGGATGGACTATAAACCCAACGCCAATCTTTCTGTTTTCTTTGCCCCTTTAACCGGCAAGTTTACTTTTGTTAATAATGATACCCTGGCTAAGTACGGTGAGTTTGGCGTACAAAAAGAAGAACGCGACCCCTTAACAAATGTTATAACACAACATTACCTCAAACACCGCGAAGAGTTCGGGGGTTACTTAAAATTTCAGTTCAAACGAAATGTGATGGAGAACATAAGTTTTACTACGGTGCTGGAGTTGTTTTCCAATTATTTACACAATCCGGGCAATGTGGATGTGAACTGGACGACCCTTACATCAATGAAAGTAAACAAGTACATTACAGTTACTTTAAGTACCAACTTAATTTACGATGACGATGTTACGATTACTGCTTACAAGGGCGATACCCAGGTTATTGATTTCAGCGGGCCGCGTTTACAGTTCAAGCAGGTGTTCGGGGTTGGGTTTTCTTACAAATTTTAATTTATAACATTGCACATGAGAGCATTTTTTATACTTAGCCTTTTATCCATCAATACAGTTTTATTGGCGCAGACGGATTCTTTATATGTTTCTACCCAGGTGAAAAACACCATTTATGCCATCGACTTTAATGCTGCAAAAGCTAAATTTTTTGAGTTTGTGGCGAAGAACAATATTGAGATAGAGAACCAGAATGAAAGTAAAACAGATGTAGAGGTAAAGTTTAGTTTAAATCAGGGGCAATATAAATCGTACGACTCCCTGATTGGTAGTCTGGGTTACTCCGCTTATAAAAATGTGAACACAGTGAACAATAATACCCGGGTAGCAGAGATTAAGTTAGAGCTGGCTTATTTAAAACAAAAAAAGGAATCTTACTCCGAGCTTCTTCAAAAACTGGATGAAAAGGCGGCAAACTATTTAACACTTTGGAACGAGCAAAAGACCTTAGAAGAAAATATATTCAACAAGGAAAAAGAATTAATTGCGTATAATAAAAAAGAAAATAACTATCATGTTGACCTGGATTTGAATGAAGAACGTACAAGCCCTGAAAACACAAAGGTTTCATTTGTTAACATGCCGGGTCTTGAGTATTCTGTTTTAAACATTGAATCTCCCCAAAGCGGTATTTCAGCCCGGAATTATCAGGGGTATTTTTTGAAATATTTATTTACAAAGGGGAAAAGTTATGGGACAATAGGGGTATACAAAAGCAATCAACTGGCCAAATCTGATTCTACCGCTTATTCGGATATGTTTGTTTTGGGTTTTGGGCAAGACTTTTATTCCCGTCACCTGGGCCGTGGTTCGCGGAAATGTTTTAACCTGTATTCGGGTTATTCGATTGGAGGGATAGCAGCAACAGGTAAAACAAGCAGCTCAACCTTGTTTTATATTTCCCCCTCAGTCGGTTTAGAGCTTTTTAAAAACAGGTATTTTTTATTAGATACAAAAGTCAATTATTTTTTACCGCTAAGTAACAACCGGTATTTACGGGGTATATCCTATTGTGCTTCGTTTAACTTCGTCTTCTAACGTTCGGAGTTTCTTTTGTCTACTCATTACGAATCAGTACGAATATACTAATCTGTATGTGATTGCTGTATATTCCAATATTAGTATATTCGTACAAATTCGTATTCGTAGCAGTATAGTTCGTCAATCGTACTTCGTAACTCGTAATTCTCAGAGTTTTTTCATCAACACGGTATACAAGTCTATCATCGACTGAATGTCTTTTTTGTGAACCTTTTCATCGGGCGTGTGTACATTGTCTTCGGGGGCACCTATAAAGCACCAGTCCCAGGGGTATTCAGCCATTTGCAATTCCTTCGCGTCACTTCCGCCGCTGCCTTCCACTTCTAACTGAAAAGGTATTTTACTTGTTTTGGCAATATCTATAATTTTATTTACATAACTTCTCCGGGGTATTAAGCTGTCGCGCATACTGATGGCAACACCCTGTCCGTGTTTTACGCCTTCGGTTAACCAGGTAATATCGGAGATTAAAGCCTGTGATACCTTGTATTTTTCCTGCAAAAATTTCTGGATATAAGATACACTTCCACCGCCATGCTCTTCCCAGCAACTGAATACGATCACTCCATCCTTTAATGTTTCGGCCACCTGCAAGGCGTTCCATACACCCAGGCGGTTGTCCATATAACAACACTGAACATAGTCTTTTGTTTCGCGCCAGTTGGGTTTAAAGGTCAACTCTGTTCCTGTTTCCGCATCGCGTTTACTGCTGTATTCTATTTTATCGTAACCCGATTTTTTATCGTACATCACTTTTAATTTCGCTTCAATTTTTCCTTTGCTGTCTGAGCCCACCAATTCAAATCCATCTATTATTCTTGGCCCGCCTATTTTTACCAATTGTTTTCCATAGCGAACAGTAAAGCCTATGCTGTCGATGTGCGCGAAGATAGCGGTGCGTGGTTTCCCGAAGACTAACACAATACAATCCTGCAATTCTTTTCCGTAATGGACAACAGGTTTGTGTTTCCAGTTTTTTTTATTTTCTTTAATATAGTTCAACAAAAAATCAGTCATTGCCGTTTCATTGCCTGAGGGGGCATGTATGGCACTCATCGTTTTTAATAAATCAAAATTCATGGGGTATGTATTGGTTGTGATGTTTAAATTACAGCTCTAAAATTAAGCTTTATTCCTTTAATTTGTTGGATTTGTTGTTCCACTTTTTCGGTTACACCTTTGCGAAGATGAAATGTAATGGAGCAGTTGTTATCGAATTGCTGAGCTGTAATTTTGCAATTGTTTTCTTTCAGTAATTTCATTACTTCGTTCATTTGTTCAAATCCAAATGTTATTTCGTATTCAAACAGAACATGGTGTTCAACAATGGTAGCCTTGTGCAGGGCATCGGCTGCGGCTAATTTGTAGGCATTGATCAAACCGCTTACACCAAGCAATGTTCCTCCAAAATAGCGGACTACCACTATTAAAATATTGGTGAGGTCTTTGCTTTGTATTTGTCCGAGTATGGGTTTACCCGCGGTGTTCGAAGGCTCTCCGTCGTCGTTGCTTCGGTAGGTTTGTTTATCGGCCCCTAAGCGGTAAGCATAACAATGGTGCCTTGCGCCGTGGTGCTCTTTTTTTAAGAAAGCTATAATGTCTTTTATTTCTTTTTCTGTTTTAACAGGGCAGGCGCAGGCAATAAATTTACTGCCTTTGTCTTTGTAGAGGCCTTCACTTTTTTGTTGTATAGAAAAATAGGTATCGTCGAAAAGCATGAGTTCATATCATAATCAATACAATAGCACAAACAGAAAACACTATGCCAATAATATTTGTTTTGGATAATTTCTCACGAAACAGCACAACACCAGCCAGGGCCGATAACAACACGATAAAAATATTGGCAACAGGATAAAGTTGTGAGCTTTCCATAACACCTGCACTCAGTGCTTTTAAAATAAAATAGATGCTAAAGAAGTTGGGCACTCCCAAACAGATTCCACCAAGTATACTTTTAGCTACAAACTTTTCTTTTTTAATCAGTAACAAATAAAGCAAACAAAATAAACCAATCACACCGGCCATGTAAAAGCTTGCGCTGGTAAACAAGGCATCTTCACTGGCTGAATGTATTAATTGTTTATTGGCATAATTAATTATAGCATCTATAATTCCGCTCCCTATAAAAATTAATACAGGTAATAAAAAAGCAGAATTTTTTCCTGCCCTGTTGTTATCGCTTTTTGTGGTGAAATACACCGCAATCATCGCCAGTAGAATACCGCTTATTTTAAAAACCGTAATGGAATCCCCGTACAAAATAAATGCGGCGATAACAGGAATTACCACACTCATTTTATTGGCGACGGAGGCTACTGAAATACTTATTTTTTGTGCAGTTACAGAGATAAGGTAAAAGATGGAGATGAATAAAAAACCCAATACAACACTGGCTTTTATCCAATCGGATTGGATGATCTGTTCGACAATAATTTTATCCTGCACAAAGAACAAAGCAGTAGTACCTGCGGTAAAGTAATTTACTACGATGCCTTGTATTGTAGGAATACCAAATTTACCGAAGGCTTTGATAACAACTAACAACAATACATTGCACAATATACCTGAGGCGAGATAGAACATGATATTAAGTTAATAGTTAATAGCGAATAGTTATCAGTTTACAGCTAATAAAAAACCCTCCCGTTTTGAGGGAGGGTTTTCTTTATACAAAGAAATTTATTGAATGCTTATTTTCTTTTCCAACTCATCGATATAGCTTTTAAAGCGTTTGTCGGTGTCCATCAGGTTGTTTACTGTACGGCAGGCGTGCAACACAGTAGCGTGGTCTTTTCCACCACAATGTAAGCCTATGGTGGCTAAAGAGGACTTGGTCATGTTTTTAGCAAAGTACATAGCAATCTGACGGGCCTGAACAACTTCACGTTTACGTGTTTTTGATTTCATTAAATCGATGGGTAAATCAAAATAATCGCAAACCACTTTTTGAATATAGTCGATTGAAACTTCGCGGGCTGTACTCTTCACAAACTTATCAATCATGTGCTTGGCCAGCTCAAGGGTAATTGTTTTTTTGTTGAGCGAGGACTGAGCCAATAAAGAGATCAATGCACCTTCCAATTCACGTACATTGCTTGTAATGCTGTAGGCCAGGTATTCCAATACTTCTTTTGGTAGTTCAATACCTTCGTTGTATACTTTCTTTTCAAGGATGGCGATACGGGTTTCAAGTCCGGGAGTTTGCAGGTCGGCAGAAAGGCCCCATTTAAAACGGGACAACAAACGTTGTTCGATACCCTGTAAATCAACCGGAGGACGATCAGAAGTCAACACCAATTGTTTACCTGTTTGGTGCAGGTGGTTAAAGATGTGGAAGAACACATCCTGTGTTTTTTCTTTGCCGGCAAGGAATTGTACATCGTCAATAATCAGGGCATCGATCATCTGGTAAAAATGAACGAAGTCGTTTTGATTGTTGTTTTTAATGGACTCTACAAACTGCGTCGTAAATTTTTCTGCCTGAACGTACAACACTGTTTTGTTCGGGAAATTGTTTTTTATTTCAATACCAATGGATTGAGCCAGGTGGGTTTTACCAACACCATTCGGGCCATAAATCAACAAAGGGTTAAAAGCGGTTCCTCCTGGTTTTTGCGATACGGCAAATCCCGCTGAACGGGCTAAGCGGTTGCAATCCCCTTCAACAAAATTATCGAAAGAGTAGTTGGGATTCAATTGAGATTCAACACTTACCTTTTTTAAACCCGGTATAATAAAAGGATTGCGTATAGGGTTGTTGTTAATATCGATGGGCATCGACACGGAAGGGTTTCTTACTTCTTTGGTTAAAGTCGGAATTTTAACCGTAATAGGTTTCTCCGATTTACCATAAGAATTTTCCATGATGATGCTGTATTCCAAACGCCCTTCTGTACCCAGTTCTTTACGGATTACTTTTTTTAATAAAATAATGTAGTGTTCTTCCAGCCATTCATAAAAAAATTGAGACGGAACCTGAATGGTCAATACCTTTTCCTGAAGTTTAATTGGTTTAATCGGATCAAACCATGTTTTAAAATTTTGAGAGTTAACGTTGTCTTTTATTACTTCAAGGCAATTTTTCCAAACTGATTCGTGCGTCTTTTTATCCATTTAAAAAATTCTTAATAGGGGTTTATATCAAATATTTTGTAACTAACTATTGGTTGTTTATAAGTTTAAATCGTTCGCTAAAATAGGAAACAAATAAATACTAAAAAAACCTTTTAAAAAAATATATTTTCACTTGTGTAATTAAAATATTTATACATGCTTGTTTTATATCAGTTTTTTTTGTTATACTCTCGTTTATATTGTTTTTACAGGTGAATGAGCAATTTTTAGTCCCGGTGCCTGTGTATGAACAGGTTACTTGTAACACGGCTTTGTTCGTCCCTGTTTTTACAAAAAAAATCATCAAATCTTCCTGCTCCTGTTCCTGTCTTCCCACCTGTATCTGGGCAACTTCTTTTTATCATTATTAGCTTTTACTACCGACTGATCTAAAAAAGGTAGGGGTATGGGCGTTAATAATCAAATCAATGTTTTAAAAAAAACAATCCGCATATACCGGCATCAACACCAGTGGTATTTATGAGCGAATGTTGTTTCTCAGGTGTTTGTGTTTTTTTGTATGACAAGCAAAAAAATGAGATAAAAAACAACAACACTATACTCTATAAGCTTTATTAAATGAGGCATTACAGGATTTTAAACAGCCTGCAAATATACGTCGTTTATTTCATTTATCAGCTATTCAACTATGTTAAATTTCAAGACTTTTTAATAAAAGTTTAAAATAACCCATTCATCAGAATTTCTGTATTTGTATATTCGTGAATTTTAGTTTAGAGTTTAGAGTTCATAGTTTAGAGTTCTTAGTTCTTAGTTGGGATCACGGTTATATATATGTTATCTATTTAAACAGCAGGTGTAAACATGGTAAAGTCGGAGACAAAAATAAGGGTGCGTTATAGTGAAACAGACCGGATGGGCTACGTTTATTATGGTAATTACGCCGGGTATTATGAGGTGGGAAGGGTGGAAACCCTTCGTAAATTAGGCTTTAGTTATAAAGAAATAGAAGAAAAGGGAATACTTTTACCGGTGATTGACTTTTCGGTCCAATACAAAAAACCTGCATTTTATGACGATGAAATAACTATTGTAACTACAATGAAAGAATTGCCCGGTTTGCGCATGAGCTTTTACAGCGAGTGTTACAATCAGCAAAACGAATTACTCAATTCAGGCAAAGTCACCTTAGTGGTGATTGATAAAACAAGCAATAAACCCTGTCTTCCGCCCGACTGGCTGATGAATGCAATGAAACCATTTTTTAGTTGATATGAAAACTACTATCAGAAGTAAAATAAGTCTGTTGCTCCTGCTTTGTTCAGCCCCGTTGTGGGCACAGGATAAACTGTCTGCTATATTTAACACAGGCATCGACTATTACGCAGAAAACCTTGGGGGTAAATTGGAGTTCAAACGTTTTATCCGTTTTCACTTAGTGTACCCGGAAG
>JAHEYF010000008.1 GCA_023251755.1 Bacteroidota bacterium | reverse complement strand
CTTAGATAGTTCAAAGTTCTTAGTTCAAAGTTCTTAGTTCATAGTGGCTGTTCGTACTTCGTCAATCATACCTCGTCAATCCTACTTCGTCAATCGCCTCAACACTTTCTCTACATCTTCGGGGGTATCAATGCAATGGCTGTCGTGTTGGGTAAGGGCACATTTAATTTTTAAGCCGTTTTCGAGCCAGCGCAATTGTTCTAATGATTCTGCTTTTTCCAAAGAAGAGGGTGGGAGCCCGGTTATTTTTTTTAATACATCGTTGCGGTAGGCATACATACCAACATGACGGTAATAATTAAAATGTTTATGCCAGTCTTTTTGATCAATGCCTTTTATATAAGGAATCACCATGCGGCTGAAATACAGGGCTTCGTTGTTTTCGTTCAGCACAATTTTTACTTCGCCTGCATCAAACAGTACTTCATGCGAATCGACGGGAATCATTAAAGTAGCTAATTCTACTGTTTCATCGTTTAACAAGTCTGCCAACAAATTAATTTGCGAAGGGTCAATAAAGGGTTCATCGCCCTGTATATTGATAACATAGTTGTAGTGAGTTCCGGTTTTTTGAAGGGCTTCATAACAGCGGTCGGTACCACTGGGATGATCTTCCTTAGTCATTATGGCTTCTCCTCCAAATGAAACAACGTGATCGAATATTCGTTGATCGTCGGTGGCTACAACAACTTTACTTAGTTTTTCGGAAGCACTGGCTTGTTCGTACACTCTTTGTATCATGGTTTTTCCCTGAATGTCAATGAGTGGTTTGCCCGGAAAGCGGGATGAAGCGTAGCGTGCGGGTATAACTCCTAAAATCATAGTTTACAGTTTTTTATTTTATGAAGAAGGTATGGGATTTGTATGTTGTACATTGTACCTTGTATTCAGTTTGTGTGTTGTATACACATTTTCAAATCATGCTTCGGCTTCGCTCAGCATCCCATTCATCAGCTAATCATTCTCCCATTCTCAAATCTTCAATTCAACTCATCTTCAAATCAATGTTTCCACGTTTTATACAGCTCCTGTTGTCTGGGCCTGTCTTTGGGTATTTCGCGCAAAGGTTCGCAGGCTTTTAAGCCGGCGTAACAATCGGCCGGCAATTGCTGATAAAGCTGTGTGCCTTTGGTTTTCCAGGCTATCATTTCATCGCTCACCTCTTTAATTATTTTAGCCGGGTTGCCTACCACTACTTTTCGTTCGGGGATAATCATCTCAGTAGGTACAAAGGCTAATGATCCGATAACGCAATTGTCGCCGATTACTACATGGTCCATTATTACAGCGTTCATGCCTATTAATACATTTCTACCGATGGTTGCACCGTGAATAATAGCACCGTGCCCTATGTGAGCGCCTTCTTTTAATAAAACAGTGGTTCCGGGAAACATGTGAATGGTACAGTTTTCCTGTACATTGCAGCCGTCTTCGATGATGATTTCCCCCCAGTCGCCACGAACAGCAGCACCGGGGCCTATGTAAACATTTTTACCGATAATTACATTGCCGGTAACACAGGCCTGTGGATGTACAAAAGCACTTTCGTGTATTACTGGAATGTAGCCGTTAAAGGAATAAATCATGGGAACAAGTTAAAAATTATAAGTCAAAAGTTAAAAGCCAAGAGCCAAAAGTGTGATCACGGTTACGATTACATCCTCTGCGGAACTTCGCGTTTTAATCAGCGCTTCTCTGCGAGAAATAAGTCAAAAGCCCAAAGTGAGAATGTGAGAAAGTAAGAAGAGATTAGTTGCAAAGTTAAGGGTCTGCTATCTCACATCTCAATACTAACATCTCACATCTCATCAAACTCTTTCAATAATTACTGCATAACCCTGCCCCACACCGATACACATGGTAACTAAAGCATAACGTTTATTCCGTTCATGCAATTCGATGGCTGCTGTGTTCAATATTCTTGCACCACTCATTCCCAATGGATGCCCTAATGCAATAGCGCCCCCGTTGGGGTTGATACGTGGGTCGTTGTCTGCAAGGCCCCAGGAGCGTATGCAGGAAAGGGCCTGTACGGCAAAGGCTTCGTTCAATTCAATAATGTCTATCTGGTCGATGGTAAGCCCCGCATTTTTAAGGGCTTTTTTACTGGCTTCCACCGGGCCTATGCCCATAATGCGTGGCTCTACTCCGGCCACTCCGGCAGCCACTATACGTGCGCGGGGTTTCAGGTTGTATTTTTTAATGGCTTCTTCTGAGGCCAATAATAAAGCAGCAGCTCCATCGTTTAAACCGGAAGCATTGCCGGCGGTTACGGTTCCGTCTTTTCTAAAGGCCGGTTTTAATTTGGTCAATATATCCATGGTGGAATCCGGTTTTACAAATTCATCTGTATCGAAAATTTTCGGGTCTCCTTTTTTTTGTGGAATTTCAACAGCGGTAATTTCTTTTTCAAAACGTTTATTTTGAATTGCTTTTGCAGCTTTTTGCTGGCTCCACAAGGAGAATTGATCCTGGTCTTCGCGGCTTATTTTATGAATATCGTTCAGGTTTTCTGCTGTTTCGCCCATTCCGTCCACACCATATAGCTCTTTCAATTTTGGGTTGATAAAACGCCAGCCGAAGCTGCTATCGAACATTTGTGCATCGCGGCCAAAGGGGGTAGAAGTTTTTGAAATCACCCAGGGGCCACGGGTCATGTTTTCAACGCCACCTGCAATCATTAATTCGGCTTCGTTGTTTATAATGTAACGGGCAGCAGCCATGGATGCGGATAAGCCGGAAGCACACAACCTGTTCACTGTTTCGCCGGGAACTGAGTGGGGGAGGCCGGCCAGCAAGAGGGCCATGCGGGCTACATTGCGGTTGTCTTCACCACTTTGGTTGGCACAACCCATTATTACATCACCAATTTCGGAAGGGTTGATTTGTGGATTGCGCTCTATTAATTTTTTTAATACCAGGGCGGCTAAATCATCGGTACGAATGGAGGACAAAGTACCCCCAAAACTTCCAATCGGTGTGCGGACACCATCAATTATATAGGCTTGTTTCATTGTGCGGTTCTGTTTAATAAGATGGCTACAAAGATACGAATTTCGTTTACCAGTTTATTCGTTTATTTGTTGATCAGTTGAAGCGGTTCCAGACACACTTTCAAAGTAGTATCTGCGGGAGTGTCATAAACACAAGAACGATTAAACAATTAAACTTTCTTATTCCCATTCTTTACTTGTGCGGTAAACGGTGCCTTTAAACAGAGCCACAATTTTGTTGTGCTGGTTAAAGATTTTAATCTGGTACACGGCTATTTTATTGGAGAGGCTGAGCTCTTCGGCAACAGCGGTGAGTTCATCCCCTTCGAGCAGGGATTCGGTATGGGAGATGGAAGTCTCCACCGAAACACTTTTTCTGCCGTGGGAATTGGAAGCAAAGGCCAGTGCACTGTCGGCAAAGGAATAGGTGATCCCGCCGTGGGCAATACCAAAACCATTGAGCATTTCTTTGCGCACTTTCATTTTTAAAGTACAGCTGCTTTCTTTTACTTCAACAAGTGTAATGCCGAGCCACTGGCTGAACCAGTCCTGGTCAAACATTTTTTGTACTATACGGTTTGCTTTATCGGTCATAGGTTTACAAGTTACGAATTACGAATTACGAATTACGAATTACGATTGACGGATCTACGAATACGAATCTTGTACGAATATACTAATGTTGGAATAACGAGTTAGTTGAAGTTATGAATACGAATTTTATACGAATATACTAATGTTGGGATAATGAGCCCGCAAATAATACGGGTATGATGTAACTATACAGTAACGCTACACACAGATTGGTATATTCGTACAAGATTCGTAATTAGTAGATAATTAAGAACTAATGACTACACGAACAAAGTATTTCCTTCTGCGGCACCACCGTTTTGTAATTGGGCTGCGTTGTTTCTTTCATGTAAATAATGTTGAGTGTTTTTATTTTTTTTTCAGGGTGCTCCCTGTTCCATTTTTTAAAAAGGTACTTGCAAAAATAAATTCGGACAGGAGTGTTCTGAAGAAACATATAATTCTCCCCGAATTTTCTCCAGCGGTCGTTATCAATATAACTTAATACACAGGCTGGTTTTGCATAGTCCACAGGTTTTCCTTTCCGGTTTATATCAATACTTGTTGAATCGTTTGTTAATCCTTCGTAAATGTACCAGCCATCGTCTTTTAATACGGTGGGGGCAAACATGCTCCAGTTTTGGTCGAGCCGCAATACATGGGCAAGCGGGCGGAAATTCTGAGATACGCCGTAATGTGAGCCTGGCAAAGCACCAATG
Organism: Bacteroidota bacterium; assembly: GCA_023251755.1. Classification (GTDB taxonomy): domain Bacteria; phylum Bacteroidota; class Bacteroidia; order B-17B0; family Aurantibacillaceae; genus JAHEYF01. Next base: position 94,029 of record JAHEYF010000008.1, on the reverse strand, counting down.
CACCAAAGCAGGCTAAAAGCAATAATAAAAGCTAAAAACGAATTTTGAACAAGGCTGAAATAAAAATTGGTTTTTACAGATAAAATTATTTTTTTAACATGTGAACTTTCAGGATCGTTTTGTTGAGGTGCAGAAATAAAGTCTGAGATAAAATGAAGTACAGGTGCTAAACGTTTTTCAATTTTATCCATTACCGGAGTTGGGATTAAGCCAATGGCGGTTACGATTCCAATCATAAAAAATAAACCCACATAAATGGTTAAGGAAATGCCAATGTGAAGGAAGATGATGGCCATAATAGCCAGGCTACGGGAGAAGGGATTGAATACCGGCACAAGGAGTAAACAGGGAGCGATGAGTTCGGTGTAGTATACGGTATAAGTAAGTGTTTTTAATAATTGGGGATGAGGGTAAATTAATTTCCCGAAGGGCAATGCAAGCTGGTCGAGGCTAAGGGCGTAATACAGGGCTGTTCCATCTGTTTTCCATTCGGTGGAATCTTTTAAGAGGGCGGAAAAAAAATACACAGAAAATATCAATAAAAGGTAGCCCAATCCGGCAATATGAAAGCAGCTGTTGTTTTGAGGAAGAAGGGTGTGTTTTAATTTATCAAGGGAATAACGCTGGTTCCAGGGTAAAAACAATCCCCAGAACAAAATTAAGCGGAGTAAATCATCGCCACCCTGTACAACAAGGCTGTTGCGGTTTTGCAGGGAAATGAGCAGGAGCCAGGAAATAAAGGTAAAGAGGCGGGTTTTATAACCAAGACTAATACACACAGCTGCAATAAACGCTATGCTAAACAAAACAAGCTGCCAGCTTAAGTTTCCACTGAATGCATGAAAGGAAAAATAGTATTGATTCCAGCACCAGGATTTCATTGCATCAATGGGCAATACTCCTTCGTTGGTATAATGTGCAAGGATAGATCCGGAGCGTATGCAGATATCAGCGATCAGCGTACATCCGATGCCAATGCGCAGGAGGGCCAGCGCCCGCAGGTCTAATGAAAATTGTTTTTGTATGTATTCAAGCCATTTGTAAAACATCAGGGAATGTAATAAAATAAAAAAGGCAGGAAATCCCGCCCTTAGAAATTTTTATAGCCTTGAATTTTTGTTTTTGAAGAATTTTTAATGTTCGGCATTACTCTTTTAACTTATTACTCGCAAAGACACCAGGAGTTTAATTTTAACCGAAATCGCTTTTTGGCTCCTGGCTTTTAACTTTTGACTTCTAACTTAATATCACTGGCATATAATTGTTGCTGAAACGGTAAGCGGGTTGCCGGCACCTATACAGGAAATATTGGTGATTTCGGTTTTTACTTTGTTATTGGTTACGCTTACTTTCACTACTCCTGATTGTCCGGTGTAATTAACTGAGTTTTGAGAAAAAGTAACTGTTGCCTGGTTCATGCCGGGGGAACTATTGGTGGTGATGTTGTAAAAACCCTGTTTGGGTATGGTATCAAAAGCAATGATACAGGACTTGCCGCTGGCTGTTAAACCCATTGTCTGGTAGGAAGAGTTATTGGGTGCGGTACAATTCACAATGGTCAGGGAATCAGCCGGATTGGTGGCCAGGGTTATTGAACCATAATAATGTGTAACTACAGCAGAGGTGGTAGCGCCTGTTGTATTTGGGTTGTTGCCGGTACCACCATTCTGACTTGCATAACCAGCGGTTATACCCGTGCTCTCATCCTTTGAACAGGCAAAGAGCAACAGCACAGTGGTAAGTGTGAGGGATATGCAGGTGAAAATGACTTTTTTCATAATTGTCTTTAGTTCAGAGTTCTTAGTTGTCTACTAATTACAAATTTTGTACGAATATACTAATCTGCGTGTGATCGCTGTATATTACATCATTAGTATATTCGTACAAAATTTGTATCTGTTGATCGTATATCGAAAGATAAACAGTTCTCTGCAAAAAAACAAGCAGTAAGACGAATACCCGGTACTATTTATGAACCGGGTTTTTCAACAATGTTTTAGGTATATAGAGCTAAGGTTGTGTGATGGTACCGCTTACTGTTCCTGTCTGAGTTGGGTTTAAGGCATTTTTTACAGGAAGGCTGGCGAAAGTAAATTTTAATTTTCCACTCACCGAAGTAACACTCACCGTTCCACTTTGCGCCTGCCAAAGAGCCGAGGTGCCGTTTTGAACAGCTAATGCACACTGGGTAGCCGAAGGTGTTGTGGTGGTGGTTATGTTATAACTTCCAACCGCCGGGGTAGTGGGGCAATTTACCCCAAATACGATCTGGCAATTGTATGATGAGCTGAGGCAACTTGCAGTATAATGATTTCCTGAACCTGTAGCCAGGTTATCTGAACATGTTCCCGGGTAATTGGTAGTATTCAGCATAAACGAACAGGCAGCCGTATTTGAGCCTGTTGTGTTTCCGGTGGTTGAGCCTGTTGTGCTACCTGCTGTAGTTCCTGTTGAGCCTGTAGTTACTCCACCTGAAGTTGTAGTACCCGCAGTAGTATTCGGGTTGCCGCCGGTTCCATTGTTGTTTTGGCTTGCGTAGCTTACGCCTATTGCACTACTGCTGTTATCTGTTTTTGTACAGGCAAACAACAAGGTAACAACAATTGCTGCAACACTTGTAATGGATAGAATAGTTTTCTTCATGAGTAATATAGTTTAAGATTTGTGCTGCGCTTGTATTGTTTAGGAGGATTAAACACAAATCAACTCCGAAATATATAAAAATTAAGAATCAATAAAAATTCTTTTTCTCAGCCACTGCTTTTTTTAACAAGACACCTGGCCGGTACCGGTCTTCGCAATACAGGTTTCGCAAAGCCTCCAATTGGTTCAATACAAGCTCATGCCCTATTTCATCAGCCCATTTTAAAAGGCCTTTGGGGTAATTTACCCCTTTGGTCATGGCCAGGTCAATGTCTTGTTTGCTACCTACACCAAGGTAAAGGGCGTCTGCTGCTTCGTTAATCAGCATACTTATAATCCGTAAAAACACCTGTTGACCGAGCGCCGCGTCTTTTTTAGGTTCAGGTTTTATTGCATTTTCGGCATAGTCGTAAAAACCCTTCCCGCTTTTTCTTCCGTAAAATTTCGCTTCTACCAGGCGTTTCTGGCATAGGGCGGGTTTGTAACGGGGGTCGAAATAAAATTGTTTCCAAACGGTTTCGGTAACGGTGTAATTTACATCGTGCCCTATTAAATCGGTTAATTCAAAAGGGCCCATCCTGAAGCCTCCAATTTCGCGCATGGCCCAATCGATGGTAGCCATGTCGGCAATTCCTTCTTCGTAAATGCGCATGGCTTCTCCGTAAAAGGGGCGTGCAATGCGGTTTACAATAAAGCCGGGCGTGTCTTTACATACTACTGTAACTTTTCCCCAGGCATCAACCAGGTTTTTGCATTCGGTGCTAATATTAGCAGCTGTTGCAATGCCTGGCACTATTTCTACCAAAGGCATTAAGGGAGCGGGGTTAAAAAAATGTATACCGATAACACGTTCAGGTTTTCTGCAGGCTCCTGCAATAGAGGTGATAGAAAGAGAGGAAGTATTGCTGGCGAGTATACATTGTTCGTTTACGATGGCTTCGGTTTCGGCAAAAACTTTTTGTTTTACTTCCAGGTTTTCTACAATGGCTTCAATAATTAATCCGCAGGCGCTGAATTCGTTTAAGGAAGTAACATAACTTACCCTGTTAAAAATCCCATCTGCTTCGGTTGAACTTAATTTTTGTTTCTCTACCAGTTTCTCCAACGTGTTTTTCAGGGAATTTTTTGCCTTGTCGAGGGCAGCAGCATTGTTGTCGTACACAATGGTTGTATGCCCGGCTGTTGAAGCTACCTGGGCTATACCGTTGCCCATGGCTCCGGAGCCGATAATTCCTATAATGGATTTTTTCATAGTCTATAGTTCAAAGTTCTTAGTTCTTAGTGGTGGTTCAAAATTTAAAATTCAAGATTCAAAGACGGTAGCTAAATTGTTCATAGGTGCATCATCAAATCTTCAAATCAATTCATTCTCAAATCAATCAGCTAATCATCAACACCTATAAGGTTTTCATTTACCTGTTTCCCCATCAGCTAATCAGCTAATCATCACATCAGCTAATCTTTACTCTCCTTTAAACACCGGTTTTCTCTTCTCTAAAAAAGCGCCCACACCTTCTTTGTAATCGTAAGTAGATGCGGCAGTTGTTTGTTCCTTTCCTTCGGCGGTTAGCTGTTGTTCAAGGGTATTGTCCATTGCCTGGTTCAGTAATTTTTTTGTAAGGCCAATTCCGCGGGTGGGCATATCGCTCAGTGTACGCGCCAATTGCAGGGCTTCTTCTGTAAGTTGGGCATCATCACTTACTTTGTAAATCATTCCCATTCTTTCAGCATCTGTTGCGCTTACTTTATCGCCCAGCATCATCAGGGCCGAGGCTTTACCAAAACCAACCAGGCGGGGCAAATAAAATGTTCCGCCGCTATCGGGTATCAAACCTATTTTACTGAAGGCCTGTATAAATGAAGCGGAAGCTGCGGCCACCACCACATCGCAGGCCAGGGCAATGTTGGCGCCTGCTCCGGCGGCTACACCGTTAACCGCACACACAAAAGGTTTTTCGATGCTGCGTATTTTTTTTATGATGGGGTTGTAATGTTCTTCTACAATTTTTGTGATCCCGGGGCCATTCGGGTCTAAGGCTTCGGCCAGGTCCTGCCCGGCACAAAATGCTTTTCCTTCACCTGTAAGGTAAATGGCCCGTATGCTTTTATCACCTGCACTTTTATCTAAGGCTTCCTGCAATTGCAGCGCCATTTCGCGGTTAAAGCTGTTGAATTTATCGGGGCGGTTCAATGTTATTTTTAAAACGCCGCCCACTTGCTCGGTAAGTATAAGGCTCATAATTTTTTGTTTTGCGGCAACAATAATACTACATGTTTAGGGTATTCACAAACGGGCTTATTTTGTTTTTTCGGTAAACATACGGCGTGCGTAATTTTCTTTCTGCTCGTTGGTAAACACTCCGTGATCAGAGCTTCGGACGTCTTCGATGCTGTAAAAAGCATCGGGGTGGTGTTGGTGTATAAGTTCAAGAATTTCTTTTTTATTCACCCGTTTTACTACGGTAAAAACAAGTTTTACAGGGCCGTTGGCGCCCTGTGCGTCAACAAGTGTAATGCCGTGGTGATGTTGTTTGAATGATTCAACCAGGCCGGTGCAATCCTTATCGGTAATAAAACGGATGATCTGCATACCGAGGGCTAAGCGCTCTTCTACCAGCATTCCGCAATAAGTACCGGTGGCAAAACCGGCTGCCCAGGCAATAAAACAGGCGGCATTGTCGAGGTGGCTGAACACCTGGCGCATGGCCACGAGCCAGATGATGACTTCAATAAAACCTAAAAAAGGAACTACTTTTTTGAATCCTTTCGAAACAAAAATATGGCGCATGGTTGCAAGGGTCACATCCGCTAAGCGTGATAAAAAAATAAGCAGCGGTAAAATTATCCAACTGAAATAATCAAATTCCTGACCGTTCATGTGTGGTTGTTAAGTTAAAATTTATAAGTCAAAAGTTAAAAGCCAGGAGCCAAAAGTGTGATCACGGTTGCGATTAAATTCTCTGTGTTATACATAGATGGTTGTTAAGTCAAAAGTTAAAAGCCAAAAACGATTTCGTTTATGTAAAACCCCTTATGGCTTATTTTTTATTGCTTATGGCTTTTCCTTTGTTAAGTTAAAAATTAAAAGAATGATTACTTTGCATGCTCCGCGCCTCATCATAAGCTTAAAATAGCAGTAATGCAAAATTACCGTATAGTCACTTGTTAAAATAAGTGAAATCAGTTACTTATCAAACCAACATTGTTTAAATCCTATACTAAATGCGTGTTATAGTCGTTTGTAATATGAGGAAATTTGTAAAATGGAGCAGAAAGAAATTCAGGAAAAAAAATCCTTCAGTTTTTGGAGGCTGATCCGCCGGCTTTTTATCGGGAGCCTGTTGCTGCTCATTGTACTTGCAGGGACTGCGGTTACTTTGGTAGTGGTGTACGAAGACGAGGTGAAGCTGGCTGTAATTGATGAGTTAAACAAGCACCTGAATGCCGAAGTGAAAATTGACCCGGCCAATATCGACCTCACGGTGATTAAAACTTTTCCCAACGCCGCTATAGAGTTTAAGGATGCCATGGCTTACGAGGCCCTGCAGAAAAAAGAAAGGGACACCTTGTTTACGGCGGGCCTCATTGCACTTCGGTTTAATTTGATGGACCTCTTCCACAAGAATTACCACATTACCCGCATTGATATTAAAGACGGGGAAGTGAACCTGAAGGTGGACAAAAACGGAAAAGAAAATTATGTGTTCTGGAAAAGTACAAAAGATACTACAGGCACTTCTCCCGTTGAATTTAAATTAGAAGCTGTTTTTTTACAGAACCTGTATGTGAAATACCGCAACCGGAAAGAACTGGTGAAGGTAATGGCCCGTGTGAAAGAAACAACCATCAGCGGGGCTTTTAAAGATGTAAATTATTTGCTGAGCGGAAGCGGCGATGTGTTTATTGATGAATTAGCGGTGAATAAACATTCATTTTTAAACAATAAAACAGTGCACTATGCCATTGATGCGGATGTAAAAGAAAACCGTTATACCTTAAAAACAGCGACCATTAACATAAACCGTTTAGAGCTGGGGGCCGAAGGCTACGTTGAAAAAGCAGATACTGCCTGGATAGCTGACCTGGATCTGAAGGGAAAAAATATTGATATACGTTCGGCTTTGTCTTTATTGCCCGAATCGCAGCAACAAAAAATAAAAGACTACGGAAGCGACGGAACGTTTTATGCGGAAGGAAAATTAAAAGGCAATTTATCAGACATACAAAGCCTGAGCATTGATGCAAAATTTGGGGTACAGAATGCCAGTATTTCCCATGCATCCAGCGATGTGAAATTAACACAGGTGAACCTGGAAGGAGCATACGCAAAGAAGAAAGGCTCGCCGGAAAAATTAGAATTAAAAAATGTTTCGGCCCTGTTGAACAACAATTCGGTAAAAGGAGATTTTGCGATTACTTATTTTAACGACCCCTATATTGAACTGAGTACAAACGGAGAACTGAACCTGGAAGAAGCGCTGAGGTTTTACCCCATAGATACTATATCTTCCCTGTCGGGCAGGATTCAATTCAATGCGGAAATTAATGGTTCCCTGAATACCATTAAAACAAACTTTACAGACAAGGCCAACCTGTCGAAAGGAAAACTGGCCTTTAACGACATCAGTCTGAAATTTAAAAACGATGAAAAACTCATTAAGCTACAGGCGGGTTCCTTAGTGTTGGAAAACAATTCCATCAGCGTTGACAGTATCAGTTTACTGGTTGGAAAAAGTGATGCACTGGTCAACGGAAAATTCGAAAACTTTATTTTATGGTTGTTTAAAGACGATCAGCGTTTATTAGTGGATGCAAAAATAGATTCGAAAAACCTTTCATTGGATGAGTTGATGGCTGCGGGTTCTGCACCTTCAGCAAGTTCTTCCAGACACGAAATTAAAATAAGCCAAAACATTAATCTGAACCTGAACCTGTTTATTGCGCAGACTTCCTTAGATAAATTTTCGGCCAAAAACATTACGGGGAATGTAAAAATAAAAGACAAAAAAATGTTTACCGATAACCTGAGCCTGGAAACCATGAACGGGGATGTGGCGCTGAGCGGTATTATTGATGCCTCGGATGAAAAGGACATTGAAATAAAAGGCATAGCAAAATTAGTGGGGATAGATGTGAATAAATTGTTTTACCAGCTCACTAACTTTGGGCAGGAAGCCATACAGGACAAACACTTGAAAGGTGTAGCCACTATGGACATAGATTTTTCGACGCGCTGGAATAAATTATTAGAATGTGATTTAGCCTCCATACAGGTGTTTAGTGACCTTACCATTGAACAGGGAGAGCTGATTGATTACAAACCTTTGGAAAGTTTATCAAAATACGTGGAGCTGAAAGAGCTGCAACGTATTAAATTCTCGACCCTGCAAAGCCATATTGATATAAAGGACAAAACTATTTTTATTACCAAAACAAGTATAAAAAACACGGCCTTAAACGTAGACTTGTATGGTAAGCATACCTTTAACAACGAAATAAATTACCACATTAAATTATTGCTGGGCGAAATATTGGCCAGGCGTCCGGGCAAAAGCAGGGAATTGGACGAGGAATTAGCCACGGTGGAAAATGACCCGGAAAACAAACGTTGTGTGCTACTTACGATGACGGGTACCATCGACAACCCTATAATTAAATACGACAGAAAGGGTTTAAAAGAAAAAATAAAAGAGGATGTGAAGCAGGAAAAACAAAACCTGAAACAACTTTTACACGAGGAGTTTGGCTGGTATAAAAAAGACTCGGCCAGTTACAAAAATAAAAAGGAAGACAAGATGAAGGCTGATCAGAAATTCCAGATTGAATTTGGAGGGGACAAAAATAAAAAAACGGAAACTAAAAGTGGTGCTGTAAACGAAACAAAGAAACAGGAGAAAGGCATAAGCCCGAAGAAGGAAGAAGAGGAGGAGGATTTTTAATTGGCTGCTTTTTACCACTAAGGCACCGGGGGGCAAAGGAGCATTATGTTTTCGATATAGAAATTATTCGTGCATTCGTGGCTATTGTGTTGTAATATTTATCAGGCTCTTAAATCCCCTTCACAATCCCTTCTTTAGAATTCCGTATAAATCCAAGTATTTGTTCACGCTCCGACGATACGGGGATTTCGGATTCAACCAGCTCAAGCGCTTTGCTTACATTGTGGCCCCTTACAAAAATCAGGCGGTAGATGTCTTCAATTTGTGTAATGGCTTCCTTGGTATAGCCCCTGCGTGCAAGGCCTATGGTGTTTACACCAATGAACTGAAGTGGTTCGCGGGCAACACGTATGTAGGGTGGAACATTTTTGCGCACCAATGATGCGCCTGCAATAAAGGCATGTGCGCCGATGGTAATAAACTGTTGTGCAGCTACGGTTCCTTCTAATATCACCCAGTCTTCAATGGTAATGTGCCCTGCAAGGTTTACACTGTTGGCTATAATAACCTGGTTGCCTATAAAACAATCGTGGGCCACGTGCACATAAGCCATCAGTAAACAATTGTTTCCGATTTTTGTGGCCTTGCGATCCGAAGTGCCTTTGTTAATGGTCACACACTCACGGATTACTGTATTATCGCCTATTTCGGCGGTGGTGTATTCTCCTTTAAATTTTAAATCCTGCGGTATGGCGCTGATAACAGCCCCCGGAAATATTTTACAATTTTTACCTATGCGGGCCCCGTCCATTATAACAGCGTTGGGGCCAATCCAGGTATTGTCGCCGATTGTTACATCGCCGTATATGCTTGCAAAAGGCGATACAGTTACATTTTGTCCCAGCTGGGCTTCGGGATGTATATAGGCCAGGTTCGAAATCATGTTTAAGCTAATTGAGGCTCGTTTTTACTGGTGTTGATGTTTCTTACTTTTACGATCTGCGCCATCATGTCTGCTTCGCAGACTAATTTACCACTCACATAAGCTGTTCCTTTCATGTGGCACATTCCGCGGCGTATAGGTTCGGCCAGCTCCATTCTTAATACTAAGGAATCGCCGGGTACCACCTTTTGACGGAACTTCGCGTTTTCAATTTTTACGAAATAAGTCTGGTAGTTTTCAGGATCGGGTACTGTCTTCAGGCAAAGAATGCCACCGGTTTGTGCCAGGGCTTCCACTATTAAAACTGCCGGCATTACAGGTTCATCGGGGAAATGTCCGGTAAACCAGTAATCGTTCATGGTTACATTTTTTATACCCACCACCTGTTCGGGGGCCAGGTCAATAATTTTGTCTACCAATAAAAAGGGCGGGCGGTGCGGCAACATTTTCATAATGTCTAATGTTGTACACACGGCTTCTTTGTTGAGGTCGATCTTAAAGTTATTTTTTTCAGACCGTTCTTTTTTAATGTGTTCTTTTATTTTTTTTGCGAAGGATACGTTGCCTGCATGCCCCGGCCTTGCAGCCAGTACGTGTATTTTCATGGGTTTGCCCACCAATGCAAGGTCGCCTACAATGTCTAATAATTTATGACGGGCAGGTTCGTTGTAGTACTGCAGTTTGGTGTTGTTCAACACCCCTTTGCCTTTTACTTCAACGTGTTCCTTGTTAAATACTTTTTTCAGGTGATCGAGTTTGTCTTTGGGCAATTCCTGGTCCACCAGTACAATGGCGTTGTCTAAGTCGCCTCCCTTAATCAGGTTGTGTTGCAACAAAGCTTCCAGTTCGTGCAGGAAAACAAAGGTGCGGCAACGCGATATTTCTTTTTTAAATTCATTCACCTGGTACATCGATGCATGTTGTGTTCCCAGTACATCCGAATTGTAATCCACCATTACAGTCACCCTGAAGGTATCCTGTGGCACGGCCAGCATCTCTACTTTTTTCACCGGGTCTTCGTAAGTGAGGTTTCCTTTCAGTTCAAAGTATTCGCGTTCGGCGGCCTGTTCCACAATTTCAGCTGCTTCTAATGCTTCCACAAATTTAATCGAGCTTCCGTCCATAATGGGCATTTCGGGGGCATCAATCTGAATCAGGCAATTGTCTATTTCCAGGCCCATTAAAGCGGCCAGTACATGTTCGGTGGTGTGTACACGCACCCCGTTTTTTTCGAGGGTGGTTCCGCGCGAGGTATCTACCACTAAATCAGCATCCGCTTCAATAATGGGATGCCCTTCAATATCTACACGCTGAAATTTAAACCAGTGGTTTTCGGGAGCGGGCTTAAAGGTGATGGTCACTTTTTTACCTGTATGCAAACCAACACCGGTTAAGGATACAGGGTTTTTAATGGTGCGTTGTTTTATGCTCATGTAGCGTTTAAATTATTTATCTGCTAATTTGTTTTCTATGTTTTGTAAGCGGATGGTCAGCTCCGGTAATTTTTTAAACAGCACAAAACTTCTTCTGAATTCCCCAATGCTAAAAGCCGGAGTCCCCTGTACTATTTCGCCCACTTTGTCGATGCCTGAAACCACGCCGGCCTGTGCGGCTACTTTCACTTCGTCTGTAATTTTAATGTGCCCGTTTATGCCGGCCTGCCCTCCAATCATACAGTTTTTTCCTATTTTGGTAGAGCCCGCAATACCTGTTTGTGCGGCAATAACGGTGTTCTCACCAATCTCTACATTGTGCGCCACCTGAATAAGGTTGTCTAATTTAACGCCTTTGCGGATGATGGTTGAACCCAGTGTAGCCCTGTCTATGGCTGTATTGGCGCCAATCTCCACATAATCTTCAATAATTACATTGCCAATTTGCGGTACTTTTTTATAATTGTTGTGGCTGCCTGGGGCAAAACCAAAACCATCGCTGCCTATCACAGCACCGGCGTGCAATGTGCAATTGGTACCTATATGGCAATGCTTGTATATTTTAACCCCGGCGTAAACAATGGTATTGTCGCCAACCGTAACATTGTTGCCTATATATGAATGCGGGTATATTTTTACATTGTTACCTATGCTCACATTATTGCCTAAGTAGCAAAACGCGCCGATGTAACAATTATTGCCATAGCTGGCAGAGGAACTTATAAAAACAGGTTGTTCAATGCCTTCAATGTCATCTGTTGCCTGGTTGTAAAGTTCCAATAATTTTGCGAAGCTGTTGTAGGCATCTTCTACACGTATAAGGGTACAGCCTGCTTTGAGCGGCCTTTCTAATTCAAGGTTTTTATTTACGATCACCACCGATGCTTCGGTGGTATACAGGTGTGTATGGTATTTGGGGTTAGCCAGAAAGGAAAGGCTTTGAGGCCTGCCTTCTTCTATTTTTGAAAGACTATTGACTGTAACTTCGGGGTTCCCTTCAATTGTTCCTTCCACCAAAGCGGCTATTTGCTGCGCTGAAAATTCCATCGGTCAAATATACGCAAAATATGTATTTTTTATGCAGTTTATTGATGAAAGGCATTGCGGGTTTTAAGCTAAGCGGGCTTTATTTGAAATTGGCAGTTGAAGACGGTATTCTTATTCTTTAAAACAAACCGGGCACTTGTATTCTCATATCAAAAAAAGCGCAGCTTAATTTTGAGCCAATACTACTTTTAGAATTAGATAAACGACATAAAATTTCCGTATCTCTCCAATTGAAGTCATAAACCGTCAGAAGTGTCTAAATATGGCTTTATTACAGTTTATTTTCTTTAAATTTTTCAACAAAAAGTTATATCATTCTAATTAATATATAACTTTAAATATTCTTCAAAAAATAATACATTATTTCGTTCATCTCTTATACTTCAAATAGTACGGGAAGTTCTGTAAGCAGGGAAAATTACCGGTACAAGCCCACACTCTCTTCAAAGCATTTTTTTGTCACCATGGATCTTCTTCCATGCCCATCCATTTTAAAAAATTAAACCCTTTAATATGAAAATATCATTAACCCAAAAAATACTCATAGGATTTATACTTTGCACATTGGTGTTGGTTGTAGTCGCTGTTTTTTCGTTTAGGAACAACGAAAAATTTATAGACAGCAACGAATGGGTCAACCACACGCACGAAGTGTTGTATGAGTTTGAACAAATACTGGCCGCTACGGTTGATGCAGAAACGGGTTCCAGGGGTTATGTTATAACAGGCAATGAAAATTTTCTTGAACCTTATTACTCAGCCAGAAGCAGATTAAAAGGGCACCTTGAAAAAGTTAAAAACCTGACGATTGATAACCCCGTTCAGCAGGAAAATATCGGGGTGTTAAATACACAGGTGGATGCCGTTATAAAATTCAGGGAAGAATTAATTGAAGCAAGAAAAATTGATTTTGATAAAGCCAGGGAACTTGTAAGTGCAACTATTGGAAAACGATTGCAGGATGAAATAAGAAAAACGATATCGAATTGCAAGGGTATTGAAGAGAAGCTCCTTAGTGACCGGCAGCGCGCAAGCGAAGAGGATGCCCGTAGCTTTAATACCATTTTTATTATTCTTTTGTTAATTATTTCCATTGTACTGATTAGTGTTTACCTCATCATCACCTCCAATTTACGAGCACTTAAAAAAGCCGAACAGGAAAGCGCCAATAAAAACTGGATACTGGCCGGTAATTTTGAACTGAATGAAACCATACGCGGAGAAAAAAGTGTGGAAGACCTGGCACAGGCAGTAATCAGTCAGTTGTGCACCTATTTAAATGCTCAGATTGGTGTGATGTATTTAGCAGAGAACAATTACCTGAACCTGGCCGGTACTTATGCTTTCCATTTTCGCAAACAAAATACCAATGCTATAAAAATGGGTGAAGGCTTAGTAGGGCAGGCAGCATTAGAGAAAAAAACAATTGTATTTACCGAAGTACCCGATGACTATATTAAAATTAATTCGGGACTTGGAAACACAGCCCCCAAACACATTATACTTATTCCTTTGTTACAGGACGGGATATTGAAAGGGGTGATGGAAATAGGGACTTCCAAAGGCTTCTCAGATTTGGATATGCAGTTCCTGAACATGGTGGGCGAAAATATTGCGATCGTAATTAATGCAGCACAATCGCGCACCAAATTAAAAGAACTGCTGGAAGAAACGCAACGACAAGCCGAAGAATTAGAAGCGCAGCAGGAAGAACTCAAACAATCGAACGAAGAACTACAGGAGAAAACCGGCTTGCTCGAAAAATCAGAATCGGAGCTAAAAGCCCAACAGGAAGAATTGCAGCAAACCAACGAAGAGCTGGAAGAAAAAGCCAACCTGCTCGAAGAACAAAAAGACAAATTGGAGTCTGCCAAGATGGACATTGAAACCAAGGCCCGCGAACTTGAAATCACCAGCAAGTACAAGTCCGAATTTTTGGCCAACATGTCGCACGAATTGCGCACACCGCTCAACAGCATCCTTATCCTTTCGCAATTGCTTTCCGAAAATAAAAACAAATCCATCGGCGATAAAGAAGTGGAGTTTTCGAAAAACATTTACAATTCAGGAACTGATTTACTCAACCTGATCAATGAAATACTCGACCTCTCAAAAGTTGAATCGGGTAAAATGGAATTGGACATAACAGCTGTGCCCATTCCAGAAATCAATACCGATATTCATTCCATGTTCTCGGAACTGGCCAAAAGTAAAGCCATTGATTTTACGATTCGTTACAAGGAGAATGATTTAAAATCCATCACCACCGATAAACAAAGGCTTATTCAGATTCTCCGGAACTTATTGTCCAATGCCTTTAAATTTACCGGTAAAAACGGAGCAGTTTCTTTTGCTGTTGAACCCCTTAAAACCAATGTTGTTTTCAAAAACAAAAAATTGGGAACAGCACCTGCTATTGTAGCCTTTGCCGTTACAGACAACGGGATCGGTATTTCACCCGAAAAGCAGGGGCTTGTGTTTGAAGCATTTCAACAGGCAGATGGCTCTACCAAAAGAAAATACGGCGGTACCGGCCTTGGACTTTCTATCAGCCGCGAACTGGCCAATGCCCTGGGCGGGGAAATTCATCTGCAAAGTGCGGAAGGAAAAGGAAGCACCTTTACCCTGTACCTTCCTTTGAATTTTGACGCTTCGATGATGCCCGCTGCCCTCGAACAAAAAATAGCAATAAAAGACACAAAAACTGAAACGACCACAAAACAAGCCAGGCGCGAAAAATACGCTGTTGCGGAAGGCAACGAAGTAAACGACGATCGTTATAATATTGCAGATAACGATAAGATTATTTTGATTATGGAAGATGATCCTGAATTTTCTAAAATCATGCTCGACTTTGTAAGGGAACGGAATTACAAAGGGATTATCGCCGCACAGGGCAATACCGGCCTGAGTTACGCCAGACACCACAAACCCGACGCAATTATATTGGATATGAAATTGCCTGTGATGGACGGAGCCGATGTACTAAGGCATTTAAAGAACGACCCCGACCTGCGGCATATTCCTGTTCAGATTATTTCGGGATACGACAGAAGAAAAGAAGGACTTGAATTGGGCGCCTTTGATTTTATCCGCAAACCTATTAGTAAAGATGATTTACAAAACACCTTCGATAAGATTGAAGACTTTGTAAGTAAAAAATTAAAAAAACTCCTCGTTGTTGAAGACAATGAGGCACAAAACAAAGCCATCCGCGAATTGATTGGAAACGGAGATGTAAAAAGTTTTTCTGCTTATTCGGGTCGTGAAGCTTACGATTTAATGGACAAGGGAAATTTTGATTGTGTCATTGTTGACCTGGGATTGCCCGATATGACCGGTTTTGATTTATTGGAAAAAATAAAAGGAAACGATAAATTAATCAAAATCCCTATTATAGTTTACACCGGTAAAGATTTATCTAAAGATGAAAATTCCCGCCTGATGAAATTCGCCAATACCGTTGTACTGAAAACAGCCGATTCGCAGGAACGCCTCCTGGATGAAACCATGCTTTTTTTACACCGGGTGGAATCGCGCTTACCAAAAGAAAAACAAAACATCATCCGCAGACTTCATAAAACAGACGAAGTACTTAAAAATAAAAAAGTATTGGTGGTGGACGATGATATACGTAATATTTATTCGCTTACCAATGTACTGGAAGAAGAAGGAATGAATTGCATCATCGCCGAAAATGGGAAAGCAGCCATTAAACTGTTAAAAGAAAACCCTTCGGTAGAAATTATATTAATGGATGTGATGATGCCGGAAATGGATGGTTATGAAGCCACCAAAGAAATCAGAAGCATTGGTAAATTCGAAAAACTTCCCATTATTGCCTTAACTGCAAAAGCAATGAAAGGCGACCGGGAAAAATGCCTGGAGGCGGGAATGTCGGATTATGTTGCAAAGCCTGTAAACATTGAGCAATTGTTATCGCTGATGAGGGTTTGGTTGTATAGGTAGAGTAGTGAGATGTGAGAGAAGAGAGTGGGAGTGGGAAGGAGAGGGGAAAGGAGAAATATCCTTTTGCGGGAGCAGGTGCCGACTCCGGAGGAGTGGCAGGTTTATAGAACAATAAATAATTACCTACGTATGGAAAGATTAAAAAGTAAAACGGCATTAATTGTTGACGACGACGACAGAAATATATTTGCACTCAGGAGCTACCTTGAAACCTTTGAAATGAAAACTGAAATCGCAAAAAACGGGGAAGAAGCCCTGGCCCTTTTACGAAACAGAACAAAGGCCGATATCATATTATTGGACATGATGATGCCCGTGATGGATGGGTTTGAAACCCTTGAGGCCTTAAAGCAGGACAAGGTTTTAAAACAAATACCTGTTGTTGCTGTAACTGCAAAAGCAATGAAAGGAGACAAAGAAAAATGCCTGGAGGCCGGCGCATGGGATTACGTTTCGAAACCCCTTGATTTAAATTTACTCATTGATAAAATTGCCCGGTGGATATTGTAACATGAATTTCGAAGACAAAGAATTTAGAGGCTTATTGGAATCCATACGTTACACCTATGGCTATGATTTTACTGATTATGCAGAAGCATCTGTAAGAAGAAGGATCAACCATTTCATGAATTTCAAAAAAATAACAGCATTGAATGAGCTGGAAGGAATGATTCTGAAAGATGAAAAATTATTTGAAAGTTTTATTCAGGAACTCTCCGTAACAGTAACCGAAATGTTTCGGGACCCCGCATTTTATAAGAGTCTCCGGGAAAATGCGATCAAACGGCTCGCGACGTATCCCTTTATTAAAGTATGGATTGCAGGTTGTGCTACCGGAGAAGAGGTGTATTCCATTGCTATACTGCTAAAGGAAGAGGGGCTTTTAAACCGTTCGGTTATTTATGCGACCGATATCAATCAAAAATCTTTACAGGTTGCCCGGGAAGCTGTTTACCCGGTTGAGAACATGCAATCCTATACCATCAACTATCAAAAAGCAGGTGGTACCAATTCTTTCTCGGAATATTATAAATCAAAATACAACTCCGTAATGTTTGATAAATCCCTGAAACAAAACATTGTTTTTTCTCCGCACAACCTTGCCGTTGATAAATCATTCAATGAGTTTCAACTCATCATTTGCCGCAACGTACTCATTTATTTTAACCAGCAACTTCAAAACAAAGTCATTCAGCTTTTCCACGAAAGTCTGTGCCCCTTTGGCCTGCTTGGCCTGGGGAATAAAGAATCGCTCCTTTTTTCTGAAAAGAGGATGAACTTTGACGAAGTAGACCGGAAAGAGAAAATATTTATAAAAAACAGTTGAGTGGATGTTGAAAACAGAGCAAGCATACCTCGCTATTGTAATAGGCGCTTCTGCCGGGGGGCTGTATGCGCTTTCGGCTTTGCTTGAAAAACTGCCTGCTGATTTCCGGCTTCCTTTAATTGTTGTTCAGCACCGCTCAAAAGACCACAGGGAAATACTGGAGGAAGTACTTCAAAGTAAATGCAAAGTAAAAGTAAAACAGGTGGATGAAAAAGAAAGGATTGAAGACAACTGCGTATACATTGCCCCGCCCGACTACCATTTATTAATTGAAAACGATCGTACATTTTCATTGTCATGCGATGAATACGTTCGTTTTAGCAGGCCCTCCATTGATGTGTTGTTTGAGTCGGCTGCAATGGTATATAGAAACAAACTGATTGGGATAATTTTAACCGGTGCCAATAACGATGGAGCTGCCGGGATAAAAACAATTGATGCATCCGGGGGGCTTACCATTGCACAGAGCCCTCAGGAGGCTCAATTCCCGGTAATGCCAGAGGCAGCCATAAATACAAAAGGGGTTAAACAAATAAGGAGTATCGCTGAAATTGCAACTTTTTTAGTAAACATACAGGACGAGTAAAATGAAAAAGACAGACAAAGCAGTCATATTAATTGTGGACGATAAACCGGCTAATTTACTTGCGATTGAAAGCCTGCTGGCGGCTAAAGACCGGCTTATTTTAACTGCGGCCAAAGGGGCAGAAGCACTGAAAATTTCTTTAAACAAAGACATTGATTTAATTGTTCTGGATGTACAAATGCCCGATATGAATGGTTTTGAAGTCGCACAGATCTTAAAATCAAATAAAAAAACAAAAGACATCCCCATTATTTTTGCTACCGCCGAAAGTAAAGAACATGGTTTAATGATGAAAGGCTATGAAGAAGGGGCCATCGATTACCTTTTTAAACCTCTTGACCCTGAAATTGTAAAAGCAAAAGTTGCTGTTTTGTTAAAAATCCAATTGCAAAAAAAGGAGCTGATTGAAAAAAATCATTCACTCGAAAAATCTGCCCTGCTGATTAATAATTCGGCAGATATTATTGGAATTATAGATGCATCTTCATTTATGATTGAAGAAATAAACAATGCATTTAGCACCATACTTGGCTACAGCCTGGCCGAAACAAAAGAAACGGCCCTGACTTTTTTTCTAAGCAACGAAGACAGGGTGATGGTGAACCGCCTAAGTAAACAGGTAAAAGAACGGCTTTCGTTTGAAACCCGCATCTACTGCAAAAACAGAAGCATTAAATGGTTGCAATGGAATGTAATGGTTAAATACGGAAAATGGTTTGTAAATGCCCGTGACATTACTGAAATTAAACAGGTGGAAAAAATAAGGAATTACCTCGCTACAGTTGTTAAGCAGTCGAACGATGCAGTTTACATTCACGACCACGAAGGGAAAATAATATCCTGGAACGAAGGCGCCGAAAAAATATATGGTTACATGGAGCGGGAGGCGCTGAAAATGAAAATATGGAACATCATTCCCGAGTATATGCAACCGGCAACAGGCGAGATTATGAATAAAATAATTTATGGGGAGAAGCTACAGGATGTTGAAACAAAAAGAATAACCAAACACGGAAAATTAATTGATGTGTTGTTTTCAGCCGCTGTAATAACAGACTCAGGAAACGAACAAAAGTCTGTTGCCATTACCGAACGCGACATTACCCAGCAAAAAATTGCTGTTGAACAAATCAGGCAACTGAACAATGAACTGCAAAACAATGTTGTACAGCTTGAAGCCACCAACAAAGAATTAGAATCGTTTTCCTATTCTATTTCCCATGATTTAAGGGCACCTTTAAGAGCTATCAATGGCTTCTCTAAAATAATTGAGGAAGACTACGCTCAATGTTTTGACGATGAATCAAAAAGATTGTTTCAGGTTATTCAGCAAAATTCCAGAAAAATGGGAACCCTGATCGACGATTTACTGGCATTTTCTAAACTGGGTAAAAAGCCGGTTCAAAAATCCAAAATTAATATGACTGAAATGGTGGAGAAGCTTATTTATGAAATAGAACAGGAAACACCCCACAAGGCAAGTATAACAATGCATTCATTATATACCGCTGAAGCCGATTACAATTTACTGAGCCAGGTATGGATCAACCTTATTTCCAATGCGATTAAATATTCTGCTAAAAAAGACAAGCCTATCATTGAAATTGGCTCAACTCAACACAAGGATGAAATTATTTTTTACATAAAAGACAACGGGGCAGGATTTGACATGAAACACGCGGATAAATTATTTGGGGTGTTTCAGCGTTTACATAATCCCGGTCAATTTGAAGGGACCGGGATTGGTTTGGCCATCGTACAACGGGTGATCAACAAACATGGGGGCAAAGTGTGGGCGGAAGCAAAAATGGAGGAAGGGGCTACCTTTTATTTTACCTTACCCGCGTCGGAAAATTGAAGCTACCTTGTGTACAGATCAATGTACAATATACCTTGTATGTTGTATCAAGTCTGTGTGTTGTTGTAATTGATATTATACACCGTGTTTTGCACCCAGACTGGATACAATATACAGCATACAAAATACGGCTTAAAGATTCTTATCCATTCGTTTATAAAAAAACAGCAGGTTAATGATGAACCAGGTGGAGAAGGCAAGGCCCAGGTAATTGATGGAATATACATCTCCAAGAAAAATACCCAGCAATAAAAATATAAAATAGGTAAGGGCAAAAATTTCGACCCCCCATTTTTTCATGTGCCAGATGCCCACATACGCAATAAAACGAAGGGCAACCACCAGGCCGATAAAGGCCGGTAAAAAATCGTTGTACTTTTTTAAACCCGGATTAAACACATAGATAAACGAACCGAAAGCCCCCACAAATCCAAGTGAACAGATGATGGTGAGAATGACAGGCCGTTTTACTTTTGTTGTTATCATGTACTGTTTATTCGTTTGCTGGTTTATTCGTTTATATGTTATTGGATCAGCTAATCATCACATGAGCCCACATCTTCAAATTCTCAAATCAACACATCTTCAAATCAATCTGCTAATTACTCCGTATAGCATCCACCGGGTCCATTTGCGAAGCGCCATAAGCGGGAATAAACCCTGAAACAATTCCGATTAAAAAAGAGATCGTTAATCCTAAAATAATATTGGAGCGCGAAAGCGTAATGGCCATCCCGAAAGCATCACCCGCCAATAGCGTAACCACAAAGATAATGAGCAAACCTATAATGCCGCCTAACAAAGAAAGAAGAATGGATTCAATTAAAAATTGCAACAGGATAAAATAATTTTTTGCCCCCAGCGATTTTTGAATACCGATTAAATTGGTCCTTTCCCTTACCGAAACAAACATAATGTTGGCAATACCAAAACCACCTACCAGTATCGAGAAGCCTCCGATGATCCAGCCTGCAAGGCCAATCACCCCAAACATCTCATCAAAAGCGGCTGAAAGTAATTTTATTTCGTTCAGTGCAAAATTATCTTCACCTATGGGTTTTATTCTTCTTGCAGCACGCATAATGCTGGTCAGTTCATCTTTCAATTCCTCATTGCTTATACCCGGTCTGGCCTTAACAACAATAAAAGGGTAAGAACTTTCGCTCCTTAAATCAGTAAAATTTCTTATAAAATTTAAAGGAAGGAGTACCTGCGAATCCATGCTGTTCCCCATTATACTTTCCCCTTGTTTTTTTACAACACCTATTACTTCTATTTTCCTCCCTGCAATAGTTATATGTTGGCCTATCGGGCTTTGCACTTTTTGAAACAAGGCTTCAGCAATTTTATCACCTATAACAACTACATTTTTTCCTGTTGCCGATTCTATGTCTGAAAAATACCTTCCCTTCTCAATTTCAAAAGAAGTTACTTTTTCATAATCAGTCGAAACACCACTAATGGTAGCGTTTTGAATGGAATTGTTGCCCTGTTTTATCGTTTTGTTTACATTTACATGAAACGTGGCGTAAGCTGATTTTTGTGACAATAATTTAATGGCCTCTAATTCTTTCAGCACCGGTGATGGCCGGTTGATAATTTTCCACCACTGAACATCGTCATCAAAAATCCAGGGCATTTTTTGAACATACACCACATTGTCCCCCAGCGATGCCACACTCCCGCGTATATTGTTTTCAAGGCTATCCACAATGGTAAACACCGTAATGATGGCAAAAATACCGATGGTAATACCCAATAAAGACAGGAATGTCCTGAGTTTATTGTTCATCAATGCATGCCAGGCAAAAAATAAACTTTCTTTAAGAAGGGTAAGGAATATCATATCAGTATTGAGTACATAGATTTGAGTATTGAGATGTTAGTATTGAGTACATAGATTTGAGATTGGCTCATCGATACGATTTGCTTATTAGTTTACTATCACTCCAATAGATAAAGTTTATAGGCTAAATACCCCAACTCTCAATACTAATATCTAACATCTCAATACTCAACAAAAATAGCTGAAAATAATATACCTTAAATTTTCTTTTTGTGAGTGGTAAAACACAGGGATAAGCGAAAAAATACCGGCTTGTTTTTAACAATACCTCACAGTTATCAACAAAGTGTTTTTACAGATGTTGTGCCCGTAAAATTGCGTAATTTTGCACCTTACAAGAATATTTATGAGCGATTCGAAACAAATTAAAAGCGCACTGGTGTCAGTGTATTACAAAGACAATCTTGAACCTGTTATAAAAAAATTACACCAGCTGGGTGTTACCCTATACAGCACCGGTGGTACACAAAGCTTTATCGAAAAATTAGGGATCCCGGTTGTAGCCGTTGAATCATTGACTTCTTTTCCGGAGATATTGGGTGGCCGGGTGAAAACACTGCACCCTAAAATTTTTGGAGGAATACTCGGAAGACGCGAATTGCAAAGCGATGTGGCCCAAATGGAACAACACGATATTCCAAACATTGACCTGGTGATTGTGGATTTGTACCCTTTTGAAGAAACTGTTTCCAATGGCGCTTCAGAAGAAGACATCATCGAAAAAATAGACATTGGTGGCATCTCTTTGATCCGCGCCGCTGCTAAAAACTTTAACGATGTACTGATTGTTTCTTCCCGCAACGACTACGGCTCCCTGCTGAATGTGCTGGAAGAAAAAAACGGAACAACACAGCTCGCCGACCGCAAACACTTTGCCGCCAAAGCTTTCGCTATGAGCAGCCATTACGACACCGCTATTTTTAATTTTTTCAACCAAAGCGAAAACATCCCTGTATTGAAACAAAGTATATTGGACAGTTCGGTGCTGCGTTATGGTGAAAACCCGCATCAGAAGGGGACTTTTTATGGGAAATTAGATGAAATATTTGACAAGTTAAACGGCAAGGAACTTTCGTACAACAACCTGCTGGACGTTGATGCTGCAGTAGCGCTGATTGCAGAGTTTACCGAAACCACCTTCGCCATTTTAAAACACAACAATGCCTGCGGTATTGCATCGCGCCCTGTATTGCTGGATGCCTGGACAGCCGCATTGGCCGGCGATCCCGTATCGGCTTTTGGAGGAATATTAATTACCAATGCAAAGGTGGATGAAGCAACTGCAAATGAAATCACTAAATTATTTTTTGAAGTCATTATCGCCCCTGCTTATGATGCAAAGGCCCTTGAAATTTTAACAGCAAAACCCAACCGCATTGTATTGGTTCAAAAACCGGTTCAGCTGGCCTCTAAATCATTCCGCACTTTATTGAACGGGGTGATTGAACAGGACAAGGATTTAAAATCGGAATCGGCCACAGCGCTTAGCCCCGTAACCAACACACAGCCTACAGCAGAAGAGGTGCGTGATTTACTGTTTGCCAACAAATTGGTAAAACACACCAAATCCAATACCATTGTACTGGCTAAAAACAATACGCTGCTGGCCAGTGGAACCGGGCAAACATCGCGTGTTGACGCCCTTAAGCAAGCCATTGCAAAAGCACAGAGTTTTAACTTCGACTTAAAAGGGGCTGTAATGGCCAGTGATGCTTTCTTCCCTTTTGCCGACTGTGTTGAAATAGCTGATAAAGCAGGGATAACAGCGGTGATTCAACCGGGGGGCTCAATAAAAGACAAGGACAGTATTGAATACTGCAACCAGCACAAGCTGGCGATGGTGTTTACCGGAACAAGGCATTTCAAACATTAAGCCTTGTTAAAAAATCGGTAAGAAACTTTTTACTTACAGCTAATTATTAAACGTATTTTTAGTCTTTATTAATATCATATTTATAGATGGGCTTATTTAACTTTTTATCACAGGAAATAGCAATAGATTTAGGTACAGCCAATACGCTGATCATACATAACGACAAAGTAGTAGTTGACGAACCTTCGATTGTAGCAGTTGACCGGACCACGGGCAGGGTAATTGCCGTTGGTAAACAGGCCCAGCAGATGCACGGTAAAACCCACGAAAACATCAAGACCATCCGTCCCTTAAAAGACGGGGTTATCGCAGATTTCCAGGCAGCAGAAGAAATGATTAAAGGGATGATCAAGATGATCAATCCCGGCAAACGTTTGTTCCAGCCTTCATTGCGCATGGTAATTTGTATTCCTTCGGGCATTACCGAGGTGGAGAAACGTGCGGTACGCGATAGCGCTGAACATGCCGGAGCCAAAGAGGTGTACATGATTCACGAACCCATGGCCGCTGCAATTGGTATGGGCATTGACGTGGAAGAACCAATGGGAAATATGATTATTGACATTGGCGGCGGTACCAGCGAAATTGCGGTTATCGCATTGGGTGGAATTGTTTGCGATAAATCCATTCGTATAGCCGGTGATGATTTTACCGCTAACATTGAGGAATATATGCGCCGCCAGCACAACATACTGATTGGTGAACGCAGTGCAGAACGCGTAAAAATTGAAGTGGGCGCAGCCATGACCGAAATTGAAAACCCTCCGTCTGACTACGCTGTACATGGCCGCGACTTAATGACGGGTATTCCTAAAGAAATTTATGTATCCTATATTGAGATCGCACACGCATTGGATAAATCCATTTCGAAAATAGAAGAAGCGATTTTAAATGCCCTTGAAATGACCCCTCCTGAACTATCTGCCGATATTTACCGTACAGGTATTTACTTAGCCGGTGGTGGTTCCCTGTTGCGTGGTTTGGACAAACGCATCTCCATGAAAACAAAACTTCCGGTACACATTGCCGAAGACCCGCTTCGCGCTGTTGCCCGTGGGACAGGTATTGCACTTAAAAATGTTCATAAATTCCCATTCCTGATCAAGTAAGCCGCCTTTTTGCTTTGTAGCTTTATTTATTGAATTAATCAGAGAAAATCATGATTGTTTTTTCAATTGGTTCATGAGTAATCTCAATACTATTGGGGTTTTTAGAAGATAAAAATCAGAGCCGCAGATGCGCAACCTAATCAGTTTTATATATAGAAATCATTTTTTCTTTTTGTTCCTGCTGCTGGAAGTAAGCTGTTTTGTGCTTATCATACAGAGCCGCAGTTATCAAAGTACAAGCCTGCTAAACTCTGCTAATTCAGTTTCCGGCAACCTGTATGCTGCCGTATCTAACGGAAGGGAATATTTATTACTGAAAGATGCCAACCTGAAATTAGCAGATGAAAATGCCCGTTTGCGCAACCAGTTAAAATCAAGTTACGATATTTTGCCACAAAAAGTTTTTACCATCAACGATACTTTGTACCGGAAAAAATATGTCTACACACAGGGCAAGGTCATCAACAGCACCACCAACCGAAGGTCCAATTACATTACACTCAACATAGGCTCTGATCAGGGAGTAGAAAAAGACAACGCTGTGATCAATACAGACGGAGTAATTGGCTGGGTAAAGGATGTATCGCCTAATTTTTCTACAGCGTATTCTATTCTGCACAAAGACCCTAAAGTTCCCTGCAAAGTAAAGAAAGACGGGTCTTACGGAGGCCTCATCTGGGATGGAGGTGATTACCGTTACGCTACCGTGATCGATATTCCCACTCACGTAAGGTTAATAAAAGGAGACACCATTGTAACCAGTGCCTTGTCAGATATTTTTCCGGAAGGGGTAATGGTTGGTTTTGTGGAGAGTTTTGAACGAAAACAGGGAGATGCTTTTTTAACATTAAAAATAAAACTGAATGCCGATTTCAAAAAACTGAATTATGTCTACGTGGTAAAAAACAATTCCAAGCTGGAACAGGACAGTCTGGAGCTGATTATAACAAAAGAAGAGGAGAAAAAGAACAAATGATCATTGATGTATTAAAAAATATTGCGCGCTTCCTGATCCTCTCCTTGTTACAGGTATTGGTGATATCACACGTCCCTTTAGGTTCGCATTTCGTGTTGTTGCCTTATGTGTTGTTTATTTTAATGCTTCCTTTTGAAACCCCTAAAATCATTGTTCTTTTTGCTTCATTTGTACTGGGCTTAACCATGGATGCTTTTTACGATACAGGCGGTATGCATGCCGCAGCCTGTGTGTTGATGGGGTTTTCGAGGACGCATATTTTAAAACTGATTTCCCCGCGTGAAGGCTACGACAATGTAATGAAACCAACTGTACAATACATGGGTAAAACATGGTTTTCTACTTATGCACTCATCTTAATTTTTATACATCATTTTGTTTTTTTCTACCTCGAAGTGTTTGGCTTTTCTGAATTTTTCTCCACCCTCCTAAGGGCATTGGGCAGCACCCTGGCTACTTTTGTATTTATTTACATAGTTCAGTTTTTGTTTTACCGCAACGATAAAATCTCAATATGAACAACCAGCTGTCCGACCGGAAATACATTATAGGTGGTTTGTTTGTATTTGTAGTTGTCATCTACATTTTCCGGCTTTTTTACATTCAGATAATGGATGAACAATACAAGGACGCCGCCAACAACAATGCTTTCAGGTACCTGACCGATTACCCGCCCCGTGGTTATATATTTGACCGCAACGGAAAAAAATTAGTGGTGAATGAACCTTCCAACGATTTAATGGTGATTCCTATTGATGTAAAAGGTTGCGATACACTTACACTCTGCAAAATATTAAACATTGATCCGCAGACATTTAAAAAACGGATCGACCGCGCGAAGCTGGTGAATGGGCGCCGTAAATCATCCATATTTGAAAAGGCCCTGACCACTGAAATGTATGCCAAGCTGCAGGAAAAAATGTTCCGTTTCAACGGTTTTTATTTTCAGAAACGTTCGGTGCGCAGCTACCCGATGAAAATAGCAGGACACTTATTAGGTTATATTGGTGAGGTGAGCAAAGAAAAAGCGGAAAAAGATCCTTATTACCACGAGGGTGATTACATTGGTGTGAGCGGAATTGAACGGTCGTATGAAATACCTTTAAGAGGAAAAAAAGGAGTAAGGGTAGTGATGGTAGACGTACACAACCAGGAAAAGGGAAGTTACATGAACGGGAAGTTTGATACCGCCGGAGTATCAGGTTTAGGTTTGACCTGTACACTTGATGCGGAAATACAAGCCTATGGCGAGCAGTTGATGCAGGGAAAAAAAGGAAGTATAGTTGCTATTGACCCTTCCAACGGAGAGGTGCTTTGCATTGTTTCTTCTCCGGCCTACGACCCAAATTTATTGGTGGGGCACGACCGCGCCAAAAACTTTTCTAAAATGTACCAGGATACTTTGTACAACCCTTTGTTCAACAGGGCATCACAAGCTATGTACCCTCCCGGCTCCATTTTTAAATTAATTGATGCGCTGGTGGGGCAAAACGACGGCGTGTTGGGCATACATACCGTTTACCCCTGCAACATGGGTTATCCGCCCATGGGGGGTAAACCCAAATGCCATCGTCACCCTGCTGCCGATTTAACCGCTTCTATTCAGTACTCCTGCAACTCCTATTATAGTTATGTTTTCCGGAGTATTGTTGACCAGGCCAGGTACCCGCATTTTAAGGATGGTTACCAGCACTGGCGCGACAATGTAATGAGTTTTGGTGTAGGAAAAAAATTGGGTTACGATATTCCCTATGAAAAACCGGGGAATGTACCGAGTATAAAATATTACAACAAAGTGTTCGGAGAAAACGGCTGGCGCTCAAACACCATTGTTTCTTTGGGTATAGGGCAGGCTGAGTTAACCATTGTCCCCATACAAATGGCCAATGTAATTTGTGCCATTGCCAACAAAGGCTTTTATTATATTCCGCATGTAATAAGGGCGGTGGGCAACGATCCCAATAAAATAGACCCGAAGTACAAAGTAAAACAATACACCCTGGTTCAAAACCCGGAGTATTACGACAACGTAATCAACGGTATGCAAAAAGTAGTGGAGGCGGGAACTGCTGCGGCTTCTAAAATTAAAGACATTGTTATTTGTGGTAAAACAGGTACCGCTCAAAACCCGCATGGTAAAGACCACGCTGTATTTGTGGCATTTGCCCCGCGCGACAACCCAAAAATTGCGATCGCCTGTGTGGTAGAAAACTCCGGTTTTGGTGGCACCTGGGCGGCCCCTATTTCGAGTTTAATTATTGAAAAGTATATTAAAAGAAAAGTAGAGCGGAAGGAAATAGAGAAACGTATGCTGGAAGCAGACCTGATAACAGGAAAAAATGTTCCACCTGAAAAAAAGCATTGAGCCGTGAGAGAAAAAGAAAAACAGTTGTTTTATAATGTTGACCGCGTTACCGTGTTGATATATGCTTTGCTTGTGTTTATGGGCTGGCTCAATATATATGCAGCAGTATACAACGACCAGCACAGCAACATCCTCGACATCTCACAAAAATATGGCAAGCAGCTTATCTGGATTGGAGGGGCCGCACTGCTTGCGATTCTGATACTGATGCTGGACGCCAATTTTTACACTGTGTTCGCTTATATTTTTTATAGTATAGTTGTAATCGCCTGTATAGCTGTTCCGTACCTTGGACGTGAAGTAAAGGGAAGCAGATCCTGGTTCAGGTTTGGGGATGTGGGCATACAACCTGCAGAGTTTATGAAGTTTGCAGCCAACCTGGCCCTCGCTAAGTTTTTAAGCAACGTGAACCTTAAAATAGATGAACACAGATCCAATGAATCCAGCTTACTTACAAAATATAAAAACACCATTATTGCAGGAATAATTATTGGCGCACCACTCATTATCATTAAACTGCTTCAGGACGAAACGGGGCTCGCTATTGTGTTTATAGCCTTTGTATTTACCCTGTACCGCGAAGGCCTTTCGGTAAATTTTTTATTAATCGGCTTGCTGGCGGTGGTTTTATTTATACTGGCCTTATTGGTAAACAATACTTATTTATTTGTTATTATTGGCTCCCTCTGCCTTGTTTCATTTTTGTTTATTAAGCGCAACCGTAAAAATTTTTTCCTCGTTGTGTTGATTGGCTCCGTTGCCTGTTCCATGGTAATGGGTACCAGTAAAATTTATGAAAAGTTGGAACCGCATCAAAAAATAAGAATAGATGTATTGCTGGGAAGGGGAACCGTTGATTTAAAAAAAGAAGGCTATAATGTGAACCAGGCCAAAATAGCGATTGGTTCCGGTGGCTTTGCTGGCAAAGGGTATTTAAAGGGTACACAAACCAAATACGATTTTGTTCCGGAGCAGGACACCGATTTTATATTTTGTACCGTTGGCGAAGAATGGGGTTTTATCGGAAGCTCTGTTGTAATTCTGTTGCAATTAGCCCTTATTTTAAGAGTCATAAATATCTCTGAAAGGCAGCGTTCGCCCTTTGGCCGTATTTATGGGTATGGTGTAGCCAGT
This sequence comes from Bacteroidota bacterium, assembly GCA_023251755.1. Taxonomy (GTDB): domain Bacteria; phylum Bacteroidota; class Bacteroidia; order B-17B0; family Aurantibacillaceae; genus JAHEYF01. The sequence continues at coordinate 65,041 of JAHEYF010000008.1, read as the reverse complement.
GTGTTGTTTTTCCACCTCGCTGTAAATATTGGTATGACAATAGGCCTGGCCCCGGTCATTGGAATTCCGCTTCCCTTCTTTAGTTATGGGGGTTCCTCCTTGTGGAGTTTTACTATTTTGCTCTTTATCTTTATTAAATTAGATGCAAACCGTCTGTTGATCCTAAGGTAATTTCCTAATCAAACTTTTTTATTTTCCTGTCCAATAAAGAAACATACAGGTTTTTGCGCGTAAACTGCGGATAACCATCGGGGGTAAAGGACATTTTAAAGCTTAGTATATTCACAGCCGGCCAATAATAGATTTTGTAATCCCCCTGTTTATTCTGAAGTTCTTTTGTGTACGATACAAAAGGGTAATATATAAACAGGTTGCGCTTGTCTTTAAAATCAAATTCGTTGTTCTTAAAAATTTCCCTTCCAAGGCAAAGTGAATTCATGGCCTCCGGTCTTGTAAAATCAGAAAACCCCGATCGTTCTATTTCTATACACAAATCTGTTTCGCTGTTAAAACGTAAAAAATTGCGAAGGTTCCACTGGCTCCGGCCTTTAAACAGTTCCTGAATCTTCCTTTCCTTAGGCATCAGACTGTCTTCCAGCAAAGCCTCGTTTTCAAGCGCACTCAGGCCACGGAGCTGACTGTTCATAAGCAGGGTACTCAGTATCCTGTTCTTCATTTCGTTTTTCCATGTAAAATTTTTAAGCACAGCAACAGAGGTAAGCATCCTGTTGAACTCGGTTAAATCAGTCGAAAATTCATAATCGCTTTTTTGTATATGTTCGTAAGGGACAATAAATTTCCCCCCGTGCTTGTCATCCCCCTGCCGGCCCAAAATTAAAAACCTGTTTATGTTCAGGGAAGAGCAAAAAAGTTTTTCCTTTTTATTGCCTACCACCAGCATACTTTTTTTGGCTCCTCCAAAATCAATTTCTTCTACATAAAACATATAATCCCCGCCAAGCACCTGCCATTTGGGATCGGTAAAGTTTTCGGGCACCTGCACTTTTTTCGGAAAACCATTGTGTTCAATAAATTCATCCCTGTTCCCTATACTATCATTATCACTACAGCCGGCAAGGCCGATGAGTATACATATAAAAAGAATAAATTTCACCTGCATAATCAGTACTTTTGCTTATGTTTAAAAAGGTGTAAAGATAAGTGATGCCAAAGGAATATTATCCTTTGAATTTTAAACTTTAATTCTTTAACTTAATTCCCCCTATGAAAACCTTTTCCAATAAACTGCATGAACTGATCCATTCCTTGACAAAAAAAGAACGTCTGCTTTTTAAACAACAATGTTTGTCCCACTCTGTACATGACAACAGCGGGTATTTAACCGTGTTTGAAATGTATGAGAAACAGGCAAAAGCAAACGAACAGGAAATAAAAGACCAGTGCAAACTAAAAAATTTCTCCCGGATAAAAAATTACCTGCAGGTGCAGGTGGAGGATTTTATTTCGGAGTTCAATACCGGTTCACCCATCAGTCACCTGGGTAAAATGTTATCGGCAGCCGAAACAATGTATAAACGTTCGCTGTACAAGCAAAGCCTTGATATATTAACCAAGGCCCTTAAACTGGCTCAAAAGAATGAGCTGTATTCTTACAGTTTAATAATTACGGAATTTGTTTCTAAAATAAACCTTGAACTCAATTTATCGGGGAACTATGCAAAAGCCAACGACAGTGAACGTGAACTGGATGAGTTGCTTGAAAAAATAAAAAGGGAAATTGAATTCAATAATTTTATGGGCAGGGTGCGTGCATTTAAACTGAAGAAAAATATAGTGATTAGAAACGAGGTGGACCTGAAGGAGCTCACAGAAATTATTGCACCCATACTTAAAAAAGGGGAGAATTACCCCTTGTCGCTGGCCTCAAAATGGAAGTATTACATGGGGCTTGGCTTGTATTATGTGACCATAAAAAATTACGAATCGGCCAGCTATCATTTTAAACAATGCGTAGTGCTGTTTGAAAAAATAAAAAATAAAAACCGGGAACAGGAGCAAACCTCTATTTATTCCTTAACCAATTTAATGTATTCTTATTCCAGTATCAGAAATTACAAGATGATGAAACAAACCCTGGATGAATTAAAAAATATTCAGGTTAAATTCAAAAGCAATGAACATTACAAAACAGACACCTGCTTTCTGTATGAGGTGTATTGGTTGCGGCACGGGGCTCCTGCCAATAAAACAAACCTGCTGAAAAAACTTGATAAGGAATTTGAGTTGAAACAGGAAGAAATACGGATAGATTTCAGGATTCACACCATTAATAATTTATCGGTGAATTATTTTATGCAAAGCGATTTTAAAAAGGCGCTTTACTGGGTAAATAAAATGGATAATTTAGAAAACCCGGCAGTCATGAAAAGCGTGACCAACCTGTTGAAAATATACAGGCTTATTTTATTTTATGAGATGGGACAGTTTGATTATTTAGAATACGCGATAAACAACACCTACCGTAATTTATTAGTAAATACAGCCTATTACCAGTTTGAAAAAATAATTATTTCCTCACTTAAAAAATTAATTGTTGCCAACACACCCGTTAAACAAAAAGAAATATTCGAAATATTAAGTGATAAATTATCGAAACTGAAAAATGATTTTTATGAAAACAATGTGTTTTGGGTCTTCAATTTTTATGGCTGGGCCAGGTGTAAATTCAACAACGAAGGCTTTGATAAAATAGAAACGTTTTAATTCTATTTCCGCATCGAATTCATGCGTTTCAATCCAATCAACTGGTCGTAGTAGGTTCCCTGGGCACGGTGGTATACATATATAGTGTATTCGTTTTCCGTTTCCCAGTGCTTGCCCTCAATCAGTGTTTCATCAGCCGCTGTTTTACCATCTTCTAAAAAAACATATTCATAATTGTAATAACCCTGCTTTAAATATATATTGCATTCATACCCCATACGTTTGTAATTGTAAATCATACGGTTTTCTTTGTTCATTCTCCAGTCGCTTAATTTACCCATCACATAAAAATTACCATTGTGCATAGGGTTATCATAAGGGAAGAAAAAATTAACCATACAATAATCGGCTTCTATTTCGCTGTTGTCGCGCTCCTGAATTTTAACTAGGTAGCCGCCGTTAATATCCTGCACCTGCGTATAACGCTTATAGGTTTTTAATTCATCGGTCAGTAAATCAACGTGGTTTACATTGTTGGAATCTTTGTACGCAGCTTTTAAAAACTGGCTCAGAAAACGGATGCTTTTCATGTCAAAGTTCCTGAATTCATTGCCGCCTTCAAAGGTGTTGCTGTTGTCGTCGTAATCGTAAGTAAGCTCTTTGTCTTTTACAAACATGGGTTTTAGTCCATACAAGGCATTGTCCCATCGGTTGTTTTGGGCAATGACCACTTTTAAATCGGCAAAGGGATTCGTAAGGTTGTAGCCTCCGAATAAAATACTGAAATCAACTTCCTGTTTATTAAAATAATCATCGGCTGCCGCGCCCTGGTGTACATTGCCAACAATGGTAATTAAATTCTGAAACACCATAAAACGTTTGGTGAGTACAAGGTTTTCTTTATCGCTGTCCTGGTAAACTTTTACAATATAATTTCCCTTCTTGGTAATTTTCATTGAGTTGTTTGGAAAAACAACCTTGTAATGCGTGTATTTTTGAAGAGTGTTAAATGAATAATTATAATTCGAAATATTGTCTTCAAAATACCCGCCAAGGTATTCGGCCTGCATTAAATCGGTTGGGTTCCAGGCGGCATCACAGTGAACCAGCGTATAGGTATATTGTTTAGACCCCGCATCCAAATCATCAAAACTTAATTCCAATTGCTGTTCCGTTCCCCATTCAAGCAAGGGCGCTGATAGTTCCCAGGATATTTCATGCAGTTGAACGGTTTTGATGTTGCGTTTGTAAACCCAGTCCTGGTAACGGATGTAATTATCGTTCACATAATCGTCTTTGCCGCTTTGCCCATGCAGGGTAATTTGAGCAAGGATGCTCAGTGTTATAAATATTAAAGGTTTTAATTTCATTAATAACTAATCAGTTTTCCTTTGCCATAAATTTCACTGTGTATAGTATTGGCCCCGGTATAGTACACATCTCCGCTACCGTATAACATAACATAAAGCAGGCCGGAAGTTTTCACACGGGCCCTTCCGCTGGAATCATAATGAATCCAGGTATAGTTGGTGGTCAATTCACCGGCATTCACAAAACCCTGTCCGGTACAATGCACATCGTGCTCACCCGCAGCCCCCGAAATATAAATATCCCCGGCACCGTGCAGATGCCCCACAGCTTGTGTGCAAATTACATTCAAATAAACATCTCCTGAGTTGCGTACAGAATAATCGATAAGCTTTTCATTGAGGGTGTTTTCACAATAAAAATTTCCAACAGAATTATTGTTCAGAAAATAAAGATGAGGCGCTTTGACAAACACTTTGATCTCATCCTTTTTATAACTGCGCATCCAGCCGCACTTGTTGTTGTTTTTAATCCGAAGCTCTCCATCCACCACCTCTGTTTTTATAAGGTTAAGCAAATGATTACCGGCTTCAACCATTACTTCAAAGGATGAGTCTAAAGATTGCGTAAAATACACATCAATTTTATCTTCCATGTATATTTTGGTAAAACCGGAAACATCCCTGGTTTCAGTTTTTCTTTTTCCTGTACCTTTTACACAATCGCATAAATTCTCGCGTTTGCAGCCACTGAGTATAAAACCAATTGCAAGCAGCAGAACAATAGAGGTGAAAATCTGTTTGTTCATTTGTCTTAATGTTTTTTATTTTTTAAAGCTAAACGGTAACCAGCCCCAAATTCGAAATAATTCGCTACAGCCCAATGGGTTTTTAACGAAAAATTAAGAATAATATTTTGTGGTAAATAATAACGTACCCCGATCCGGTGGAAAAACAGCCCATCGCCTAAGTAAGGTGTGTGAAGGTAATACCCGAATTCAACAGGAAAGCTGGTTCTTCCAACATTGTAACAATAGCTGAACTTTACGCCGTATTGAACATACTTTAATTTATTGCTGTATTTTACACTATCATCACGGTATATTTGTTCAATGAGGGCGGTGCTGTAATAAAAATCAAAACCACCACCAAATTTGTGTGTATTGCGCTTGTTGTAATAATAACCAATGGTATGTGTTTGTGCTGTGTACTTCGACCCCCCGGGCGGTTCAATTTCATTAAAGCCAATGGCGCCCATAACATACAGTTCATGCCGTGAAGGGGCTTTTGAGGAAGAATCAACAAGTAGCCTGCCTGGTGTTTGAGGAACTTCCTGTCCAAATTTCCAGGTAATACCACTGTTAAACGTTAAAATATTTATACCCAGGTTTGGCGCTTTAAATTTCCCGTTGGACGCATGGGCAAAATTCAGGCCTGCTTCCCATCGCAAGCGGGGGCTAATATCAAAATGATAAAACCATTTAAAATTTACAAAAGGGTTGAACCCAACACTGATCACATTGTTTTTATGATTGCTGATCGGGTCGAATTCTTTTGTAACGTATGCAAGCCCTGAAGAAACCCGCATATACAACCTGAAAGGGCTGTTCCGGTCTTTTAAAGGAATATCGTAAAAGGGGGCAATCGCAAACAGTTGCCCTAATTGCTGAGGGTTGCCCAGATTATAATAACAAAAATTAAGTCCCCGTTCCGGAAAATTATTTTCGTAATGCCACAGCTTTGTTCCTTTGGTGGGTTTTATAACATTCAGCTCTGCGCCCCAGACGTGGCCTTTTACCAAATGCCCCATATTGTTGCGGTGCTGCATAATAAAACCAAAATTCCCGCTTGCCCTGATATAATATGAATAGGGGTTATCGGTTTGGGCTTTAGCGGCCAGCTCAACAATCAGGAAAATAAATATGTATGCCCTACCAAACATGAAGAGGCAAAGATAAAAGAATTTAGTATTCGTAGATTCGTACCTCGTCAATCGTACTTCGGAATTCGTACCTCGTCAATCCTTCGTATCTTCGTAAAAAAAAACGGAATGCAGAAAAAAACGGAAGCCTTTGCGCGCCTGTTAAAAATAATGGACGAATTAAGGGAACAATGCCCCTGGGATAAGAAACAAACCATGGACAGCCTGCGCTACCTTACCTTAGAAGAAACCTTTGAACTGAGCGATGCCCTGCTTGAAAAAGATATGCCCAATATTAAAAAAGAGCTGGGCGATGTGTTGCTGCACATTGTATTTTATGCCCGCATAGCCAGCGAAACAGGGGATTTTGATATAGCCGATGTACTCAACACTTTGTGTGAAAAATTAATTGCACGGCATCCGCATATATACGGAGATGTAAAAGTAAACAACGAAGAGGAAGTAAAACAAAACTGGGAGAAGTTAAAACTCAAAGAAGGGAATAAATCGGTGCTGGGTGGCGTTCCGAAAAGTTTGCCTGCCCTGGTAAAAGCCATGCGTATACAGGAAAAGGCACGCGGGGCAGGCTTTGACTGGGAACACAAGGAGCAGGTGTGGGAAAAGGTGCTGGAAGAGTTGCAGGAGTTTAAACAGGAAGTAGAAAACAACTCAGCGGCTGAAAAGTTAGAGGATGAATTCGGGGATATATTGTTTGCTTTGATCAATTATGCCCGTTTTAACAACATCAACCCCGAAGATGCCCTTGAACGCACCAATAAAAAATTTATTCAGCGTTTTCAGTACATCGAACAAAAAATCGGGGAACAAGGCAAACAACTGAGCGATTGTACCCTGGCCGAAATGGATGTATTCTGGAACGAGGCCAAAAAACTCGGCAGGAGCTGATAAATCTCATTCAGATAGAATTTGAATATATACGGCTAAGAAAGTATATTTGTAATGTTCACCCAACCCCTTTGAAAAATGGAAAATACAAACTTTGAGGTTGTTTTTGAAGACAAGCTTCAGCGCAACGAAATGATTGAACCCAAGGACTGGATGCCTGACAATTACCGCAAGCACCTGATTCGCCAGATATCCCAGCATGCCCATTCCGAAATAATAGGTATGCTGCCCGAAGGCAACTGGATTAGCCGCGCACCCAGCCTGAGGGCTAAAATGGTGTTGCTGGCAAAGGTTCAGGATGAAGGCGGTCACGGTTTATATTTATACACTGCAGCCGAAACACTTGGTATCAGTCGTGATGAATTGCTGGATGCCCTTCACACCGGAAAAGCCAAATACTCTTCCATATTTAATTACCCTACCCTGACCTGGGCCGATATCGGCGCAGTGGGCTGGTTGGTGGACGGTGCAGCCATTATGAACCAGGTGATGTTGCAGCGCACTTCTTATGGGCCATACAGCCGCGCTATGATTAGAATTTGTAAAGAAGAAAGTTTTCACCAACGCCAGGGCTATGAGATTATGTGCCACCTTGCTTTTGGAACTCCTGCGCAGAAACAAATGGCGCAGGATGCGTTGAACCGTTGGTGGTGGCCTACTTTAATGATGTTTGGCCCTACCGATGATAAATCGCCCAACAGTGCCAATGCGGTTAAATGGAAAATAAAACGCGAAAGCAACGATCAGCTGCGCCAGCGTTTTGTGAACCAAACCATTTCGCAAACTGAATACCTGGGACTCACCATTCCGGATAAGGATTTGAAATGGAACGAAGAAAGACAGGCTTACGATTTTGGCACACCCGACTGGACAGAGTTTGAAAACGTAATTAAAGGCAACGGGCCTTGCAACAAAGAACGGATTACAGCAAGGGTCAAAGCTCACACCGAAGGTGCCTGGGTGCGGGAAGCCGCACAGGCTTTTGCCGACAAAAGAAAAGAAAGCGCAGTGGCCGCTTAAAAATAAATTTTCGAATAATTTGAATATGAGCAATACTAAAGATACACAAGGGCCCATTTGGGAAGTTTTTTTACAGAGAAAATCAGGTCAGCCATTTGTACATTGCGGAAGTCTGCATGCTTTTGACAAAGAAATGGCTTTGCAAAATGCCCGCGATTTATACACCCGCCGTGGCGAAGGAACCGCAATATGGGTCGTTCTTTCATCGGCCATCGTGTCGAGTTCACCTGAAGACATAGGGCCGTTTTTTGAACCGGCCAATGATAAGGTATACAGACATCCAACTTTTTACCAGATACCGGAGGGGGTTAAACATATTTAGTTGAGAGTCTATAGTTTAGAGTTGAGAGAGACAGACCTAATGTTGACTCTTTACACTCTACACGACAAACACTCAACTATAGACTCTAAACTCTAAACAGTCAACTACAAACTCTGGACTCTCAACTATAGACTCTAAACTTTAAACATGACAATACAGGAAGCGCTTTTTAATTATTGTTTACGCCTTGGCGATAACAGTTTAATATTGTCTCAACGCCTTTCGGAATGGACCAGTCACGGGCCTTTTCTGGAAGAAGATTTGGCTTTAACCAATATAGCCCTGGATATGCTGGGTCAGTCAAAATCATTGCTCGATTACGCAGGAAAAGTTGAAGGGGCAGGACGCATGGAAGATGACCTGGCTTATTTCAGAACAGAACGCGAATTTTACAACACCTTGTTGGTTGAGCAACCCAATGGCGATTATGCCAAAACAATTGTCCGCCAGTTTTTAATGGATGCTTTTGATCTTTATTTTTACCAGGAACTTACCAAAAGCAAAGATGCCACACTGGCTGCTATTGCTGCGAAATCGGTAAAAGAAATCACTTATCACCTTCGGCATTCTTCGAGCTGGGTGGAGCGTTTTGGGGATGGTACCGAAGAAAGCCATGAGCGGGTACAAAACGGATTGAATGAACTCTGGCGCTATACCGGAGAGTTGTTTGAGATGAATGAAGTGGATGCGCTGTTAATTAAAGAAGGCATTGCTGTTGACCTGACTACCATTCAACCGAAGTGGGAAAAGACAGTGCGTGAAGTGATTGCACGTTCCACATTAAAATTGCCCGAACAAAGTTTTATGCAATCGGGCAGCCGTAAAGCAGTGCATACTGAGCATTTAGGATTTATATTGGCCGAAATGCAGCACCTGGCACGTATGCACCCGAACGCGAAATGGTAGAATTTAAACATACTTTTTATGGGACTTAAAGAATCCTGGAAAAAATACTCTCCTTATTTTGTTGATGTCTGGCAATACATCGTTATCATTGTCATTATGATCATTGCTGCTATTTTTATTTTATAAATGTCGGTAAGGTGTTTTTGAACCACATAAGGCATATAAGTTCACATAAGTTAAATGTCGAATAAAGCTAAAGTAAAATCTTTTGTGCCTTATAGAGTTTAATTTTTTTTGAACCACATAAGGCATATAAGTTCACATAAGTTAAATGTTGAATAAAGCGAAAGTAAAATCTTATATGCCTTATGTGCCTTATATGGTTTAAAGAGGTTTTTGAATCATATAAGGCACATAAGATCATATAAGTTAATTATTCTCTTAAAAAAACAACCCTCTACAAATGAGTAAAACACTTGACACTAAAGAGGTGTGGGATATTTTAAAAGAAATTCCCGACCCGGAAATCCCTGTGATTAGCATTATTGATTTAGGTGTGGTGCGGAACGTAGAACTAAATGGAACCAATGCCATTGTTACCATTACCCCAACCTACAGTGGCTGCCCGGCTATGAAACAAATGGAGGATGATATTGTAAAGCTGTTGAAACAAAAGGGCTTTGAAAGTGTTGAGGTCATTACAACTTATACGCCGGCCTGGACAACTGACTGGCTCAACAACGAAGCAAAAGAAAGATTAAAACAATACGGCATTGCCCCGCCCGAACACAGTACTTCAGATAAAAGCATATTGCTGGGAAAAGAAAAAAAAGTGACTTGTCCCCGTTGCGGTTCCATTCATACACAACTCGTCAGCCAGTTTGGAAGCACCGCCTGTAAGGCTTTGTATCAATGTAAAGATTGCCTTGAGCCTTTCGATTATTTTAAATGCATTTAAGTTCAATTGTTTAATCGTTCAAACGTTTAATAGTTACAGACTAAGGTGATTCCGAACGAATGAACTAAAGAACAAGTGAACAAATAAACTAAATATTTACTGTTCCCCATCCACCCTCGTTACATTCTGTACCCCGTTAACTTTTTTAAGTTTATTGATGAGTTGAGTCAGGTGGTCGGTGCTGTGTACAAAAATCATGATTGTTCCTTCAAAAACGCCCCCCTCGGTATCAAAACTAATGGAACGCATGTTTACGTTGTATTGTGTAGAGATAATTTTTGTAATGTTATTTACAATACCCAGTTCGTCGGTTCCCACCACTTTAATTCCGGCCAGAAACGAAATGAGTTGCTGGCTGTTCCACTTGGCTTTAACAACCCTGTAAGCATAGTTTGACAAGAGTTGTATAGCATTCGGGCAATTGATGCGGTGTATTTTTATTCCTTCATTAATAGTAATAAATCCAAACACATCGTCTCCGGGTATCGGGTTGCAGCAGGGCGAAAGTTTGTAGTCCAGCTTTTGCATATCATCCCCAATCACCAGCATGTCTGTTTTCCCTCTGGCTCCGGCCACAAGTTGTTCAAGACTTACGTGTTGCTCCTGTTTTTTAGCTGCAAATTTTTCCGGATGTGCTTTGAATTTTGCAAACTCTTTAATTTGTTTTACTTCTACAACATCCTTCGCTACCCGGTAAAACAACTCCTGCGAATTGGGCAATTTAAGGAAGCTCGTAAATTCCTGAATATTTTGAACTGTGAAATCAAGTTTGGCTTTGTAAAATTTCCGCTCTAAGATTTCGCGGCCATCTTCAGCAACCTTGCGGCGTTGTTCTTTCAGGGCATGTTTAATTTTGCTTTTTGCTTTTGCGGTAATTACAAAATTAATCCAGTCTTCCTTCGGCATTTGTTTGGAAGAAGTCAGGATTTCGATCTGGTCACCACTTTTTAATTCATAACTTAATGCAACCAATTTGTGATTTACTTTAGCACCTATACATTGTTCGCCAACCTTGCTGTGTATTTCAAAAGCAAAGTCTAATGCGGTTGCACCTATCGGAAGAGTTTTCATTTCCCCGGTTGGAGTAAACGCAAAAATTTCTTCTGCAAACAGGTTCAGTTTAAAATCATCAATAAAGTCGAGTGCATTTTCTTCAGGGCTTTCCAGCATTTCACGGATTCTACCGATCCAATCTTCCAATTGACTCTCCCGTTCCGCCGCAGCGTCTTTGTATTTCCAGTGGGCGGCATAGCCCTTCTCCGCCAGGTCATCCATTCTTACTGTACGTATCTGCACTTCCACCCACTTTCCTTCAGGGCCCATTACAGTAGTATGCAGTGATTCGTAACCATTGGCTTTGGGTGTGGAGATCCAGTCGCGCAGGCGTTCGGGGCTTGGATGATAGAAGTCCGTGATAATAGAATAGATGCGCCAGCAATCCGATTTTTCCTGTTCGTAGGGTGTATCAATCACAATACGGATAGCAAACAGGTCATAAATTTCCTCAAACGTAACGGCCTTAAATTTTATTTTATTGTAAATGGAATGAATAGACTTGGGCCGGCCGAAAATTTTGAATTTGAAACCTTGTTCTCCTAATATTTCCTTGATTGGTTCAATAAATTTCTGAATGAATTTTTTCCGGTCGGGCTCGGTTTCTTTTAAGCGCAGTATTATTTCGTCGTACGATTCGGTATCGGTATACTTTAAACCCAAATCTTCCAGCTCCGATTTAATGCTGTTCAGCCCAAGCCGGTGTGCCAGTGGCGCGTATAAGTACAAGGTTTCAGATGCAATTTTCAGTTGCTTGTCGCGCTTCATACTGTCGAGCGTACGCATATTGTGCAACCTGTCGGCCAGCTTGATTAAAATAACGCGTACATCATCCGAAAGGGTGAGCATCATCTTCCGGAAGTTCTCGGCCTGTAGGGAAGAGGTGTTGTCAAATACGCCCGAAATTTTGGTAAGTCCGTCAATAATCTGGGTTACTTTTTCTCCAAACATCCCCTTGATATCGTCAAGGGTAAGGTCTGTATCTTCTACGGTATCGTGCAATAAAGCGCAAACAATCGAAGTTGTTCCCAGTCCGATTTCTTCGGCGCAAATTTGTGCAACAGCAATGGGGTGGTATATGTACGGTTCGCCCGATTTACGGCGCATCTCCCTGTGAGCATCTACTGCAACCTCAAAAGCCTTTCTTATCAACTCCTTGTCACCTTTTTCGAGGGTGCGCTTACAGGCTCTTAGTAAGGTTTTATAACGGTTAAGTATTTCTTTTTTTTCAGCTTCAAGGTCTATGGCGTTCATGCTATGCATAAGGAAATTGGGGAAAATGTGGTAAAAGTTTAAAATTAGCTGAAACTATTTGATTATACAATTGCCTGGAAATAAATATCTTTGAGAACGATTAAAAAAACGATGAAAGTCAATTAAGCCAAAAGTAAAAAGCCAAAAGCCAAAAAACGATTCCGGTTATGACTAAATCTTCCGCCTCAGATGCTTATACTAAGCAGAAGATTGTATCAGAAACGAGATCACCCTTTTGGCTTTTTACTTATTTCATAATGTTAAAAACCTGTTTTAATAAACACTTAACCGAAGCCGGTTGCGACGAAGCCGGTAGAGGTTGCTTAGCCGGCCCGGTGGTAGCAGCTGCGGTGATATTGCCCCCTGATTATAAAAACAATGAGCTCAACGATTCAAAAAAATTAAGTGAAAAGCAGCGGTATCGTTTAAGGGAACAAATTCAGCAGGAAGCCTTAGCCTGGGCCTGGGCAGAGGTAAGTCACACCGAGATAGATGAAATAAATATCCTGAACGCCTCATTTTTGGCTATGCACAGAGCTGTTGACGGCTTGCAGCTAAAACCGGAATTTTTATTAATTGACGGCAACCGCTTTAATCCCTACAAAGGAATTCAACACCAGTGTATGGTAAAAGGGGATGCCCGTTTTTTAAACATTGCCGCAGCTTCGGTATTGGCCAAAACATACCGGGACGATATCATGGAGAAATTACATACCGAGCTCCCTCATTATGCCTGGAATAAAAACAAAGGCTATCCCACCCTTGAACACCGGAAAGGGATTACAACCCACGGCCCCTGCAAATACCACCGCATGACCTTCACCTTGTTGCCTTCCCAGCTTCAACTCAATTTCGGAGAGTAACAGCGTTTAATAGTTTATTCGTTCACTCGTTTATTCGTTCGGGATCACCTTCACGTAAAACTATTAAACGAAAGAACTTTTGAACGAATAAACTTGTAAACGAAAGAACTACTTATCCACATACAAGTGTTTAATACTATCCTCTGCATTAACATTCCGGGTCTTCACATACCTTAATTTAGCATAAGCCTGTATGATGCTAAAAAAGATTTTATTTGTGTTGCTGATTGTTTCGACACTTGTAGCCGGAACCTATGGCTATCTCTATATAAAAAATCTTAAAAAACCGAAAATACTCGCTACTCAGGCCATCCCCCAGGGATGCAGCTTTGTTATCGAGTCGGATGATTTTTTGAAACTCTTTAAAAAACTGAATGAAACCAATTTGATCTGGGAAGAACTGCAGCAAATTACCGGGGTTAAAGAACTGAACCAGCACTATGGACTTGTTGATTCCATTATCAATAGCAACGAACGGATAAAAGCAATTTTTGACAACAACAAAGTTTACATTGCTGCCTATCCCGGTAAAGACACACACACTGATTTTCTTTTTGTTTTAAACCTGCCCGATATTAATTACACCGAAGAAGTAAACAATTACCTGAAATCAAATGCACAGAAATACGAAACAAGCGATGCGGCCGAAGGAGAAAAAATCACCACCGTTTATTTTAAGCAGTCATTACAACCGGTATATTTTTATAGTAATTCCGGCATGCTTGCCATTTCAGCGAACCAGGAGCTATTGAAAAACACTGTTGAACAGAAAAATAAAAATGTACTGGCCAACGACGCTTATTTTTCAAAGCTGGAAGAAAGTGCGGGAACGGATGCCGATTTCAGGTTTTTTGTCAATCACCAGTTCAACCAACAACACGCAGAATATTTTGACAAGGCTATTCCTCAGGAGGGGATCATGAGTATCCGCAATGCAAAAGGCTGGACGGAATTAGATGTTGATTTTACACCGAATGAACTGATGATGAACGGTTATACCCTTTGTGATTCGTCGGTATTATTGAAGGCATTGGGCAAACAGGAGCCCTGCGAAATAGAATTCACAAGCATCGCACCGGCCACAACGTCTTCATTTGTTTTTCTGGGAATAAGCGACAGGGAAAAATTTGCAGGGGATATTTTCTTTACTACAGAAACAGCTGAAGAAAAAAACAAATACGATAAAAAATTAGACATTGATTTAATAAACAGTATACAGCAAATAGCCGGCGAAGAAATTATTTTACTGCACACCAACGACCACGATACAACAGCTGATTACGCACTCGCAAAAATAAACGACAGGGATAAAGCGCTTAATTTTTTGCACCAGGTAGCCGATAGTATCATCGGGCTTTTGCCCGGCGACTCTGTTTGTGTATTTAATGATGCTGCTGTATTCAATGTGTTCTCCTTTCATTTGTACTCTTTTCAGCCCAGGTATTGTACTGTAATCAACGATTATATTTTATTTGCCGAAAGTTGTAGCAAACTTCAGCGCTACAAGGCCTGCCTCAGTCAAAACCAAACCCTGGCCCGCAACGAACAGTTTGTTCATTTTGCAGACAATCATTTGGGCAATGAAACAAATTTTTACCTCTATACTTCGTTTTCAGGTTCCCAAAACTTCCTGAGCTCTTTTTTTAATCAGGACATCAAAGACTTGTTTAACCGCTACAATCAGTTGTTCGAAAAATTTAATGCCCTCGCTTATCAAATCACTTCTTATAAAGGTAAATTATTAGATCAGGCTTATGTATTGTATAGCCCCGCCGAAAACAAACAAAACAACAGCGTTTGGGAAACCCAATTGGATACTTTAACAGTGATGCAGCCGCAGGTGGTAACGAACCACAAAACAGGCGGGAAAGAAGTTTTTATACAGGATGCTGCGGGTAAAATTTACCTCATCAGCAATACCGGAAAAATAATTTGGAGCAAAAAAATTGAAGGCTCAATTATGGGCAAAGTGGTGCAGGTGGATTATTTTAAAAACGAAAAATTACAGCTGTTGTTCAATACAGAAACAGCCATACACTTAATTGACCGGAATGGAAACTATGTGCAGGGTTATCCTGTTGGACTAAAATCAAGGGCTACCAACGGAATTTCAGTTTTCGATTATGAGTTGAACAAAGACTACCGCATCCTCTTGGCCTGCGAGGATAAAAAGATTTACGATTATAATATTTTCGGAAAAGAAGTGGAGGGTTTTGTTTTCCCGCCTACGCAGGCCAAGGTAAGCTTACCGGTTGAATGGCTGAGGATCAATCAAAAAGATTACCTCCTGGTGGCCGATTCAGCCGGAAACGTATATGGAACAGGCAGAAGGGGAGAAGCCCGCTTAAGTTTTAAACACAGGCTACCGGCCGGTATCAATGCCTGGTACCCCGATCCGGGAAAAGACATTGGTAAAAGTTATATTCATTGTATTGATGCGGGGAATAAAAACATGGTCAAACTTTCCTTAAGCGATGAACTGCAAAACATCTCTTTTGAAAGCGAGCTGAAAACAAAACAGGTAAAAATTGCCCTCGTCAACGACGACCAGTTGAACGACTATGTATTGCTGGATGAAAACGGATTTGAAATACACGACGATGCCGGGAAAATTTTATTGTCGTACAACAGCAAACAGGAACTAATGCCTTTATTAAAAGTTATGAACTTCGATAAACAGGCTTATTTTATGGTGGTGCTAAAAGAAAACGGCTTGTGCAAAATAATCGGGACAGATGGGAAAGAGATTGAAACGGCTTCCTATAACGCTACCTGTGAGCCGGTTTTATCAAACATCAACAACGACGCACAAAGTTATTTGCTTTCTGTTTCGGGGAACAAGGTTATTTGTTATACTTTTCAGTTGATGAATTAACAAAAACCAGCGCTTTTGAACTTTAATATTTTGTCATACATTTGTTTACCCGTTTATTAGTTTACTTGTTCTTTCGTTTATTCGTTCGGGATCATCTTCACGTAAAACGATTAAACGAAAGAGCTTTTGAACGAAAGAACTTAAAAAAAATAAACTATGCTTAAAATCCGTTTACTCATTTTATCCGCTCTCGCTTTAATGAACACGGCTATTGCCCAGGACTTTCTGGGCTACAGCAACAGTAACAACGTCGGGGTTACGGGTATCTCGCTTCAACCCGCCTGTATTGTGGACGACCGCTTAGAGTTCGATATGACTATTATTGGCGGCAATATGTCTTTGTACAACAATTACATTGGCATTAAACGCAGCGCTTTTAAAAAGGTAAATGGCGAATACCCGGCTTTCAGCGACGATAAGTTTATGGACAATTACCTGAACATCCGTGAAGACAACAAGGACAAAGCCATATTTACTTCGGCAAGGGTTAACATGCCTTCGTTTATGGTGTACGCCAATCACAAAACAGCCTTTGCCTTTACCTGGGATGTGCGCTCTTTTACCAATATTGATGGTGTTTCCCCGCAGCTTGCAAAACTGATATTAAAAACGGTTGATTACCCCAGTTATTTCCTTAGTGACTTTACAAATAAAAACCTGAGTTTATCTACCATGATGTGGTCTGAGTATGGTTTTACCTTCGGACACGTTTTAAAAGAAGACAATGAGCATTATTTTAAGGCAGCAGGGCGTTTAAAATTATTGCAGGGTATTTTTTCGGCCTATATGTTTGCCAAAGATTTTAAATTTCAATTCACTACCGACGACACTATAAGTATTGTACAATCTCATATTGGATACGGCCACTCTGATAACGTTGAAATTAAAGACGGTAAACCCAACTTAGATATTTACGGCTCCTATCCAGGAATTGGCGCCGATTTAGGAATTGTATATGAATACCGTCCGGATTATCAAAAATTCAAATACGATATGGACGGGGAAAAGGGCTTATGGCGCAGGGATAAAGACAAATACAAATTAAGGATAGGTTTTTCTGTGTTAGACCTTGGTGGAATAAAATTTAAGAAAAATGAAGGTAGCAATGACTTTGTAGCGAATATTAATTTATTGAACCTGAATAAATTTGCGGTAGGTTCGATGAAAGAGTTTGACGACAGTCTTCGTAAAACTTTTCCTCCCCAGGATAATAGTTCAACCTACAAAATGAGCCTTCCTACCGCCCTGAGTTTACAAATAGATTATCATATATGGAAAGATTTTTACATCAATGCCACTCCTTATTATGCTTTTCAGTTTAACCATTTTCAATTTGCCAACAGGGATTCTAAAATTCACGACTACACGACTTTGAGTATCAGCCCACGTTGGGACCACCGCTGGTTTGGTGTTTTTATTCCGGTGCGTTACAACACCTTCGACCATTTCAGGTGTGGACTCACATTGCGCCTGGGGCCTATTGTGTTTGGAACCAGCAACCTTGGTCCATTGGTGAGCAAACAAGATTTCTTTGGTACAGACTTTCACTTTTTAATAAAAATACCTATTGAAATACCTCATCCACATGATAAAGACAAGGACGGTGTGTCTAATAAAAAGGATAAATGCCCCGATGTTCCGGGTACATGGGAGTTTATGGGTTGTGCGGATAAAGACGGCGATCACGTTCAGGACCACGAAGACAAATGCCCGGATATACCAGGCTTAAAAGAATTGAACGGTTGCCCGGATAAAGACGGGGATAAAATTACCGATGCAGAAGATGCCTGTCCGGATGATTCAGGCTTGGTGGAATTCAAAGGTTGCCCCGATAGAGACGGGGATAAAATTATTGACCACGATGATGAATGCCCTACAGATTCAGGCTTAGTGGAATTTATGGGCTGCCCCGACAGGGACGGGGATAAAGTACCCGACAGGTTTGATGCCTGTCCCGATCTTCCAGGCCCAGCAGAATACAAAGGTTGCCCGGACAGGGACGGGGATAAAGTGCTGGATAAAAATGACGATTGCCCGGATGTACCCGGAGCGGTTGACAACAAAGGCTGTCCGTACCCTGATACCGATAAAGACGGTGTATACGATAAAGACGATGAGTGTGTGAACACTCCTGGTCCACCCGAAAACAAAGGTTGTCCGGTGATAAAACAGGAAGAACAGAAAATCCTGGAACAGGCTTTCTCCAGTCTTGAATTTGCTTCGGGAAAAGATATTATTAAAAAAACATCCTATCCTTCCTTAGATGCATTGGCCAAACTGATGAAAGAACACAGTACCGACTGGACCTTAAAACTGTCGGGCCACACCGATAACCAGGGAACACCACAGTCGAATATGAAGTTATCTGAAAAGCGTGTGCTGGCTGTAAAAAAATATTTAACGGCCAAAGGCGCCAAAGCGGATAGAATAATTGCAGAATGGTTTGGACAGTCGAGACCGATAGATTCGAACGACACAGAAGCAGGCCGTCAGAAAAACAGGCGTGTGGAGATGAAGGTGTTGTTCAAATAGAATACAATAGAAAATATTTATAATGCCAATGCTTTTTAGTATTGGCATTATAGTTTAGGGCAATTCATCTTAACTTTGCTTAGCTTTATCAAATATGCAACTAAGCCTTTATCCCTTTCAGCTTCAATATAAATTCCCTTTTCGTATTGCACACGGGATGCGTACCCATACTGATATTGTGTATGTAAAACTTGAACATGAAGGACACGTGGCCTGGGGCGAAGCAGCCCTTCCACCTTACCTTCCCGAAACACAGCGATCGGTAATTGAATTTTTGAATAATTTTCAGCAATCATTTTCATTCAACTCTGTTGAAGATTGGTTTGATAAATTAAAAGGTGAAAGGCATAACATGGCCGCCAAAGCAGCCTTGGATATGGCCCTGTGGCAATTGAAAGCAAGTAGGCAAAACACCACCATCCGTCAATTGCTGGGGATAGAAAACAGTGCGCCGGATAAACCCAATTGTTTTTATACCATTGGACTTGGGACAGCCGAAGAAATGAAGATTAAAATTGAAGACGGTTTACAAAACGGCTTTAAATTATTCAAGTTAAAATTAAGTGGTGCAGAAAGTGATTCTAAAGTAATTGAGAATTTTATATCCCTTCGTCCCGATGATGATTTTGCAGTAGACATGAACAGCGGATATACCAATGCAGGCGATGCGGCAATTTTTATTGAATACCTGCATACAAAAAAATGTAAAATTATTGAGCAACCAATGAATAAAAGTATGCTCAATGAAATGAAAACACTAAAGGCTCAGTTTCCTTCTTTGCTATACGCCGATGAAAGTTGCCAGGGTTTAAACGACCTGGAAAAAATAAAAGACGGCTTTGATGGAGTCAATATCAAACTCATGAAGTGCGGTGGAATTACTGAAGCTTATCAAATCATTTTAAAAGCGCGTGAGTGTGGATTAAAAACACTGATTGGTTGCATGAGTGAATCATCGGTAGGTTGTACGGCTGCCGCACACCTTGCCCCACTTGTTGATTGGGTTGATCTCGACGGGCCTTATTTAATTTCAAACGACCCCTTTAAAGGAATGCAGGTAAAAGAAGGAAGCTTAAACTTAAATCCTGTACAGCAGGTAAAAGAATTTTAGAATTGGTTTTTTAGTTATCGAAGCAAGGTTACGGTTCCAAATTTTTGTTGATTGCGTGATTTGCCATTGCTTAGGTTTTCGCTGTAATCCAGCTTCCATACAAACACAGCTTCCTGGACTTCGTTGCCCTTATAAGAACCATTCCATCCTTTTGTTAAATCACTTGTTTCAAATACAAGTTCTCCCCAGCGGTCAAAAATCATAAAATGATAATCGTTCACATATATTCCTTTGGGTCCGAAGGTGTCGTTGCTGTTATCATTGTTGGGTGTAAATGCATTGGGTACATATATCGCCGGTTCACAATAATCAATAATTGTTATTTCTTCTTCCTCTGTACAGCCATCAATACTTAATGTTAGCTGGTAGGTTCCAGCGGTAGTAATTACAATAGCCTGTGTTGTTTCGCCACCCGGTGCCCACAAATAATTATACATTGTATTATCCTGGGCAAGGGCTGATAACACTACCCCTGAACCAAGCTCATCAAAACAATAAAAAGGCCTGATGGCTTTCAACGTATCATGCAGCACATTGTGTGGGAGTACTATTGTTTGAATATACACAGCATCGGTATCTTTGCAATTGCCATTGCTCACCACAACGCTGAATAGTCCATTCATTGAAACGACAATGCTTTGGGTGCTTTGTCCTCCCGGAGACCAGGCGTAAGTCATGCCGGGGTTTCCGGCATTGAGTGCCAGTGTTTTTCCTTTGCAGATCGCAAGTGTATCCGCCCCTCCCGATAAATCAATAAATGGCTGGAGGCGGAAATTTACCTGTACAGTATCTGAATTTTTGCATCCATGCGCATCACTGATTTCTAATTGATACATATCGGCTGTTGTAATTTGCAGGGTAGGCGAGGTACCAATACTTGTAGTACCGGTACTTGATTTGGTCCAGTTGTAAATTAAGCCCGGCGATGTATTGGTATAATTCTGCAGGGTCAGGGTGATGCCCGTGCAGGTATCGAGGTCCTGGTGTAAACTAAGCGGTGGCAAAGGATACAGCCCTACATTGACCTGGGTATGGTTAACACAGGTTGTATTTGTATTGGTAACCGTAAGCGTATAAGTGCCGGCGTTGCTTGTAGTTAAGTTAGGTGTTGTTACATTGCCGGGGTTCCAATTACAGCTATACCCAATTCCTAAATTGCTGTTGATGATTGCCGCAGTTCCGCTGCATACGGCAGTTGTGTCGGCTATTCCTGTTAAGTCAGGAAGCGGGTGAACAGTTAAGAGCATGCTGTCGGCACCACTGCAGGCGCCATTGTTGGTAACTGATACGCTATAGGTGCCTGCGGTGTTTATATAAATAGCCTGTGTGGTTTGTCCTCCCGACCACGCTATGGTATAATTGCCCGGATTGTAGCCACAATCCAACAGGGCACTATCGTTTTCACATATTGTTTTATCAGCAAGGTTTATGCTTAGGGTACTGCTTGTTTTTACATAAATGCTGTCTGTCGAAAAACAGACTTTCGCATCGCTCACGGTTACAGTGTACCAACCGTTTGCTCCCGCAGTAAAGCTTGTTGCTGTTCCACTGGCCAGGCCGCCCCAGGTATAGGTATAGGCAGGGGCTCCGCCGGTAGGCGTAACAGAAAGTTGTATGCTGTCGCCCGGACAAATACTGATTGAATCACTTGCAAATGTCGCGTTGATTTTAGGATTGATGTCTACCTGTACACTATCACCTGCACTACAACCGGCTGCATTGGTTACCTGCACAAAATAGGTTCCACTGGTGTCGGCTATACTGGTTTGAGCTGATCCTGTGCCTGTGCCCGACCATGCATAAACAGCAAAGCCACTTCCCGCGTCAAGCGCAACACTTTCGCCATAACATAAAAAAATGTCTGCGCCTAAATCCACCGTTGGATCAGGTGCAACAAGTACCGTCACATTTTTAGTAACAACACAGGCAGTTGAATCTGTAAGACTGAGCGTATAAGTTCCCGGCGTTGTTAAAGCAACCGAATAAGTTGTTGATCCGGTAGTAAGCGGAACAGATAGACTTCCATTCGAAATAACAAGTGCAAAAGGAGGATGGCCTGTTAAAGCAAGGTGAAGCAATGCGGTGTCCCCGGCACAAATTGTTGTATCGCCCGAAACAGTGAGGGTGGGCAATGCCTGTATGTTTACCACAGCCAACCCCGATCCCAGGGTATCACAATTTGAATTCCAAACCGAATCAACCATATAGGTGCCGGTCTGGGCAACATAAAAGGTATAGACCGGCCCGTTTATATTAAAAACGTTCCAGTTGTTTGTGCCGTCGCTAAGTTTTATGTTATAAGGGCCAATACCGCCTGAAACAGTTACAGTCAGTTGTACACTATCGCCCGCACATATAGAAGCACCTCCTGAAATTACAGCACGGGGCTTTGTACAATCTGAGCAGATGCGAATGGTATCGTTAACGGGAGTACCGCATTTATTAGGGGTCATGGTAGTGATGATGTATTGCCCGGGAGCAGGGTTTGTGGAAACAGTATATAAGCTTGTACCTGCTGGAATGTTGACTGTTTGCGGAAAGCCACCATTATATGTATAGGTAACACTTACCTGATCGGGTCCGGTGTTTTTTATTACAAGCGGACCATAGGTGCAAGGCGGGTTCCCGGTTAAAGTACTCTTGTCCCATTGAACAATGTTCCCGTTTTTACTTTGCACGGTAAGTTTACTAAATAAACAATTCAGGTCTCCAACCCTGCTGCTGTCTTCAAAATAAATAATTTCATAAGGCCCGGGTTGGTTGATTGGAACAATAAAAGGGGAATGGTCGACATTGGAAAATGTTTGTGTTGATCCGTTGGGATATAACAAAGTGAACTTAAAATTCTTGTTGCCCGATAACCAAACCTGTAATTCACCAGCTGTTCCGGGGCAAATGGTATCGTTGGTTTGCAAAGAAACCCCCATTGCATTATCCGTACAGGTTTTTGAAGCGGCAAATTGTGTAGCAATGTATTTGGATGGGTCATGACCCCCCATCTGTATGACAATTTCATCAATTACTTTTCCGAGGTCTTCGAAGTTGATAGTGGCCCCACCGTTGATGCTGTTGAAAACAGCCTGAATAGCAGCTTGTACAGGGCCTTGTTGTAATGCAGGATATAGTATTTTAATTCTGTCCAGGTAATAAACAACATCAGTCCATTTGATCGGATCATTATAACAACCCAAATAGTTTGTGGTATAATCTGCTTTTGAACAAGGGTAAATTGTGCCATTGTTTCCATCGAGCAAATACGTAAAATTGCCCACCTTTTGTGAGCTGCCACCGGCATTGACCTGGCTCCAGGTGCCTCCTGTTGTAACAACGGTGTTCATGTTTGTTGCCGCGGTAGCTGCGGTGTAGTTGGCTTTAATGTCGTTTAAAAGAGCAATTCCTGCATTAGGGCCATCGTGATAAGCGTGGTAAAAAATTTTTTCAACTGTATATGGGTCTGCCGCATCTTTCCAGGTCTTCATTACATTAAAACAATAAATCTGATCCCAGTAGCGCATATCCTGGTAATGGTAATAAGCAAGGGCCAATGCGCCTGTTTCCCAATTTCCGTTGTCCACTACATTCGCGTATTGGGCAGTTCCATAGGCATTGGTCTGGGCAAATAAATCGGGTTGGTTGTTGGCAATCTGGGCATAACCGATACTTAACACCTGAAAACAATTGTTGGTTGGATTGTACACACCTGTTCCTGTGTTTGCATTTCCGTTAATTGGAAAATGCCCGCCGCTAAGATTGGGTGCAATAGTTGGGTCGCAGGTCATCCGGGATTCATTCATGGCTGTTGCCATCCAGAAATTAGGCGATAAAATATCCTCTCCAACTAAATTTGTAAAAAGCCGGTGCGCTACCATTACACCAATTGCCCAGCTTGGACGATTGGTGGGGATCATCGCATCAAAAACTCCTTCGCCATACCATATTTCGGTTGCCCCCTGCCCCAGGCAGAACTTAGCAGGTGAATATAAAAAACAATCGCGGTTAAACTCATAAGTGGAATTATACAATTCATAATTCTGAGTTTGGTTGCAGTTTTTTACTTCAACCGAATAAGTTGTTCCATTCTGTGTATACGTGCCACTTGTTGGAAATTGTAATGCACCAGAAAAATTATTTCCAGAAACAGAGAGGTTGGCAGTTGCACCAACAGACATGGTACCGGGCCAATTCAAATTGATGGTAAAACTCCAGTTTGTTCCGGTATGGGTAACATTGGAAAATGGATATTGCAGGGAAACCAGGCCGGGCCAGTTTAAAATAAAATTGTTGTTGAGCAGGTCAAGCACAACACCGCTGTTGTTTTGAATTTGAATACCGGCGCTCCATTCATGAGAGGCTTGGATTTTTGTTATGGGGCAAAAATTTAAAACAATATCAGCGGACTGAACACTGAATGGAAAAATAATAACAAAAAGAATTTTTGCTAAAACGGTTTTTTGAAACTGAAAATACCTGCTCCTGTTCATTGTGGCCTTAGTGTTTTTTAGGTTCAATTAATTTTATTCAATCTTATAGTGAAGAAGAATTAAATTCATACCTTAATAAGTGAATTGCTGATCTTAAGTGGAATAAAAGCAATTTTAGAACTATTAAAACTGAAAGACAAATTAAAAGAGGTAATTGAGATAGCAGGCGGCATCACTTTTTTGGTAAGTAATGATAACATGAAGTCGCTGTATTTTATTCAGAACAAAGACATTAAAAGGGGAGAAAAAAATTTAATCCTAAAAAAGTCGAGTTATTTTATTAAAAAATTGCAGCCAAAAACACGGGCAATCTTAAGTGAAAGGGGCAAAATGGAGCCTGTTTGAATGATAAATTGCAAATTGATTTTGAGACGACTTCCGGAACGATTTGCGTTATATGTTAACAGCTAAAGAAAATTTATGGCAAAAACTTCATCTAAAGAATTATTTGAATTAATTAAAACCTTAAGCAAAACTGAAAAGGCCAATTTTAAATTAGTGGCCAGTACTTACCGGAGCAGTCAAAACGAGCACTACCTCAGGTTGTTTGATGCCATAGCAGCCAGTAAAGAGTACGATGAAAAAAAGATCATGCATCGTCTTAAAATTTCGCCTGCTCATTTCCCCGACCTTAAAAATTATTTACACAAGCGTATAATGTTTTCATTGGAAATGTTCTACAACAATAAAACAGTCCGGTCGGAAGTAAATTCGTTGCTTGATCAATGCAGGATACTGATCAAAAAAACCCTGATGAACCAGGCCAGAAAGAAAGCATTCAAAGCAATAAGTCTGGCTGAACAGGCCTCCCTTTTAAATTGCCTGATTGAAGCAAGGGAGCTTTACCTTTTTACTTTCTGGGATCCTAAACAGGAAGATGAAATGAACCTGGTGTATTCCGACATCTTTAATAAAATACAGCACAACATTGGTCAATTACAGGAGTATTATGATATAAAACATTTGCATGTGGAGATGTATCTTTTGGGAATGAAAACCGGAGGGGCCCTTTCAGGCGTGGATGAACCAACGATCAGACAACATGTAAAACAATTTGAATGGCTAAACAACAATAAAGCGGCCTCCTCTCAGGTAGCACAAATAGTTTTATTGCGGCAGCGCCATATTTTTCATTGTTTTTTAATGGACAAGGAAGAAACCTCGTTTGTGATCAGTGCAAATAAACTTTTCGAAAAAGAGCCTTTGCTTAAAACAGTGTATTACCGCGATTACCTTTTAAACCTTTTCAACTGGTTGTATTCAAACCTCGAAATTATATCGCTTCAGGAATTTAACAATGCAATTGACAATGTTCACAAGCTTATTGGCACTATGCACGAATCGGAAATTGTTGAAATGGTGAGCAATTTTTATGTGGCGAAGTTAAAGTGGTTTAATATTCAGGGCAGGTATGATGAAGGGATCAGTTATTATTTATCGACTCCTATTTTGCAGGAAGAGTATGAGCGGTTTAAGCTCAACAATAGGCTTGCCTTGTGGTTAAATTTATCGGAAGCCTATATACAGGTGAACAACGTAAAAAAAGCACTTATTTATATTAACAATATTTTGAATGAGGGGTATAAGAATTTACGGGTCGATTTATTTTGTTTAGCACACATCTATTCATTGCTGGTTCATTTTTGCCTTGCAAATTACGATCAGCTTCCATCTATGGTAATTAAAGCAAAACGGTTTATTGTAAAATATGGTGAGCCCAACCCTGTTTATACTGCATTGCTTGTGTTTTTTTCGAAACAGACGGATAGGTTTTACGTTCCTGCCGAACGCCGGGAAGTATTATTGCAGTTGAAAAGCACACTGAGTTCCCTGTTTACCGATCCGCACAACGAGCAGATCACAAAAAAATATTTTGATTATTTAGCATGGGTCGATAACCAGATTGATACCAAATCCAATATTAAATAAAGCACCTGCTTTTCCGATTGTTATTTAATTCGTATTCCCCTCGTAGTAGGCTTTTACAAGTGAATTTCCTGTTCATCAACTCCTTCCGCAGCGATCAGTTTATGCCTGAAATCAATTCAGATAAACCTTCTGATTTCCCGATTATTGACAATTTTTGATTTTCAAATGCATTTCAAATGACAGATTTTTGATGCCATAAACTCTTCATCATGTTTCAACAACTAACAATCATATTCACTGTAGCCTGGAGGACCATCAGCGGGCTTATAAAAATGCCTTCAGCACAACAAGAATAATTTATTGAATGCATAGAGCGGTTGTCCATTTATTTAGCTTTCAACAATGAGAAAAATTGACTTACCGGCTTTGTTACACTAATAAAATAGATACTTCCAGACTTCAATCAAATCTTTATTCATATAATAACACCAGCATGAAAAATAAACTAAGTACAGTAATGGTTTTGCTCATACCAATATCAGTAGCATGGAGCCAGGTACCTGCCGAATATGAGAAAAGGCAGTTGATCGTTAAATTTAAACAAACAGCGCCTGTAGAATTTGAAACGAACAAAAGCATCGTGTATTGTGGCATCCCTGCTTTGGATGAATTAAATGCGTTTCATCACTGTAAAAGTGTTGCCGGCCTTTTTCAGGGTCCTCCATCAGCTGCTTTGCAAAACTCTTTTATTCTCACGTTTGAAAATGAGGAGAATGTGTCCGCTCTCGCCGAAGAATATTCAGCCACAGGCTTGTTTGAATATGCACAGGCAAACTACATCGGCCACAGAGACGGAGAACAAGAAACCTGTCTCACACCCAATGAACCCGCTGCAAAATTTAAATTGCAATGGGGCTTATACAATGATGGTAGCTTTACTTATGCTAACGGAAAAACCCCAAAGGCAGGAGCCGATATCAATATAAAACCGGGATGGGACATTACAACAGGCGATGTAAATACAATAGTTGCAATCATTGATGGGGGAATAAATTTAAACCATTCGGAGTTTAGCGGAAGGATCTGGACAAATACTGCTGAAGTAGCCGGGAACAATTTGGACGATGATGGAAATGGTTTTAAGGATGATGTAAACGGCTGGAACTTTAACATGAACAACAACAATGTTGCTGATGCGGGCGGACATGGAACAAATGTAGCCAGCATCATTGGGGCAACCGGAAATAATTCAACAGGGTGGGCAGGCATAAACTGGAAATGTAAGCTGATGATCGTCTCTAATTACTCTTCTTCCTCAAGCGGTTTCAGTTCAACGGTAATTTGTAATGCAATTAAGTACGCTGCCGATAACGGGGCCAAAGTAATCAACATGTCTTTGGGCTTTACAGGAGTTACTACCGATGCAGCCATGCAAAGTGCCATTGATTATGCTTATGGAAAAAATGTGTTGCTGGTTACCACCATGGGCAACAACAATAGTGGGAGCGCTCAGACACCGGCCTGCTTAAATCATGTAATGGCTGTTGGAGCAACCAATGTAGATGATTCACGTTGTGTTCCGTTTGGTTCCGGAGGGGCCGGCTCACAGGGAAGTAATTTTGGAAATTATATTTCAGTTGTTGCTCCCGGAAATTGGATAGTGGGTTGTGTGGCTTCCGGAACGGATAATTATTCGATCGGCAATTCTTATAACGGAACTTCGCAGGCTGCTCCTCATGTTACAGGGCTCGCTTCATTGATCTACGTAGTAAATCCGAATTTAACACCGGCTCAGGTTAAAAACATTATCGAAACTACCGCTAAGGACCAGGTGGGTATCCCAGTTGAAGATATTGCAGGATGGGACAAGTATATGGGCTGGGGAAGAATAGACGCTTACCAGGCATTGTTAACTGCACAAACAACAATTGGTGTTAAAAATAAAACGGATTACTCTGCTCGTCTGCAACTGTACCCAAATCCATTTAATGAGCGGGTGTATTTTTTATTTGATGATGCTTCTGCAAACACCATGCACAGTATTGTAATATATGACGTGATGGGAAAAATGGTGAAACAGATTAGCGAAAGGAAAAATCGCATCGAAGTTGGGAGGGAAGGCATGGAAGAGGGTATTTACTTATACACCATCATTTCGGAAAATGGCCAGGTACAGAACGGAAAATTAATTGTCGGACAAAGGTAACCCGCAGGGGGATCATTTTCACTATAAGAACAGGGAAAGCTATTGCGTGGACTTCTAATTTAAATGACCGGGTGATTAACCGGGTTGTAGGGTGTTACGCATGTGCAAATCGGAAATAATAGAGCTGTAGCGTTTAACATCAAAACATACTTATATGCGGACATTCTCAAATAGTCTCCATGGCTTGATACACATTATGACAGAAAAGGAGCGTAGACTTTTTAAGAAGCGTTGTCTTTCCGTTAACATTGTTGAACAAAAAGGATATTTAACAGTGTTTGAAATGTATGAACGGCAGACCGAACACAATGAACAGAAAATAATACATGAATATAATTTCAAAAACTATTCACGTATAAAAAACTATTTGCAAAGCCGTTTGCTCGATTTTATTTCCGAATTGGATAACGGACTTCCTGTTACTCAGCTGTGCAGGATGCTCTCGACCGCAGAGACCCTTCATAAACGAATGTTGTATGAACAGTGCCTGGATATCTTAAAGAAGGCCAAAGCAGTAGCGGATAAACATGAGTTGTATAACTTCGGGTTGATACTTACCGAATTTACTTCTACTGTTAATGTTAAACTGAATCATCCTAAAAACCATGCGATTGATTGCTTTGAAGAAGAGCTGGGCGACTTGCTTGAAAAAATAGAAAGAGATATTGAGTTTAATATTCTTATGGACCGGCTGAGGGCATTTAAACTTAAACAAAATATAATGATCCGAGATGAAAGCGATTTGAAAGAGCTTGAACAGATTGTATTGCCGGTTTTGCAAAAAGGAGAAACTTATCCATTGTCCCTGATGTCGAAGTGGAAGTATGGCGTTGGTGCAGGGACTTACTTTTTAGCGATTAAAAAAAATCAGCAGGCAGAATATTATTTCAAACAGAATGTGTCGCTGCTTGCAAATTTAGCAACGAATAACCAGGAACTGGAACAAACCTCTGTCTCTTCGCTGATTCACCTCATGTATTTTTACGCATACAGTGGCCGGCCTGATAGGCTGCCTGAGCTACTGAGCACCCTGATGAGCAGGGAACTGAAATTTAAGAGCAATGAGATCAGTAAAACGGAAGCTTGTCTGATGTATGAATCATATTGGCTCCGGCATACAAATGCAACAAACAGAGCGGAAGGTTTAAAGAAGAACCGTGCCCTGTTTTGCGCTACACAGGAGGTGTTAAAACCAGACTTTAAGCTGCACATCATTACTAATATTTCGGTTAATTATTTTATGCTGGATGATTTTAAAAAAGCATTGGAATGGATCAACAAGATGGATGAATCAACCAGCAATCATACATTAAAAAACATGACCAATGTAATTAAACTTTACCGCTTAGTGTTGTATTATGAATTAAAACAATTGGATTACCTGGAGTATGCTATCAGTAATTTATTCCGGTACCTGATTACAAATTCATTGTATTTTAAGTTTGAAAAAGTACTGATCTCAGGGCTTAAAAAATTAATTGCAGCAGGTAACACAGCCGAGGAGCGGGCTGCATTCCTGAGTTTGGCTGAGGCCTTGCTCGAATTGAAAAAGACGGAGTATGAAGAAAATGTTTTTAAACTCTTCAATTTTTACGGATGGGTGATGTGTAAATTAAATAAAGAGGGCTTTGAATACATTGAAAAATATTGAAACCGTTTACCCTGCTTATTTTATCAGCGTTACCCTTCCGGTATAAGTATGTGTTTTACTGAATAAATCAACCAGGTTTACTTTCCAAATGTAAACATCCTCCTGGGCCACTTCTTTGCTGTTGTTCGCTTTGCCATTCCATGGAACTGATGATTCAGGACTACGGGCAGCTCCTGTGGTATATATCATATCTCCCCACCGGTCGAAAATCCATAATTGATAATCAATGATGTTGTAACCTTTTCCGTTGAAAAAATCGTTCGCACCGTCTCCGTTGGGACTAAAAGAATTGGGTATATAAAAGGTGTAATAATCGGTAATGAGTACAGGTGAGCAGGTGCTGTCTGTGCATCCATAAGCGTTTTCAATATGCAGACAAATGGTGTAGGTGCCTGTGTCGGTATAGGCCCATACAGGATTTTGAAATAGTGAAGTGTCCTTGTTGGTATCCGGAACACCAAAGTCCCAATGCCAGTATACCGGTGTTCCTGTGGACTGGTCAAACAAACTTATTTCGGGATCAAATATCTGTGTTGCCTCAGGACTGGCTGTGAAGGCGGCTTGGGGAACAGGATATACATTCACCAGGTTGTTTATCGTTAAACTGTTTGCACAACCCTTGCCCGACACTGCTGTTAGGCTTACATTATAACTGCCGGCCTGTGTATAACAATGCGCCGGAGCTTGCAATGCAGAGAGATTGGTTGCTCCTGAGGAGGGATCTCCAAAATTCCAGCTCCATGTTAAGTTGGTATCAACCCCGCTTATTGTTGTTGAATTGGTAAAATGATCGCACACCGGCGCACATCCGCTTTCGGGCCGACCAAAATGAACTACCGGTACCGGCGATAAGTGCACCCATTTATTTATGCTGTCCTTACAACCATTGTTAGCAATAATCAGCAGACTTACATAAAAGCTATCTATACCTGTGCTGGTGTATAAGTGAGGTGGCGGGGCAGAAGTAGCCGGGGTATTGGCAGCGCCACTGCCCGGATCGCCGAGATTCCAGCTGAACCCTGTAAGCGAATTTCCGGCGCCGGGTATGGAACTGTTTATGAACTGTACCGGTATTCCAACACAGGCCGACACAACATTAAAACCGGCTATTGGCAATACCGGGTTGCTTAAGTCTACAGAGGCTGTTTGAGTACATCCGTTTGAATCGGTAACCAGCACAACATAAGCGCCTGCATGAAGTCCGCTTATGGTTGATGAAGTCTGGTGGAGGCTGTCGTTCCATAAATAAAAAAGTGTACCTGTTCCTCCTGTTGCTGTTGCTGTTACCGATCCCAGTGTACCACAACCAGGATTGGTTGAATTGGTTGTGAGCACTATTGGTGCCGGAACAGTTAGTAAAACACTGTCTTTATCACTGCAAGCGTTTGTATTAAAACCGGTAACTGAATAGTAACCTGATTGTGTCGGGCTTACAATTATGCTGTTTCCCTGTACACCGGTACACCAGGTATAGGTGTTTGCACCACTGGCCGTGAGTGTAGCCGCTTGTCCGTTACAGGCTATGGTACCCACGCTTATTGTAACAGTTGGCAATGGGTTTATAATAATTGTGCGCTCCGAATAATCAGGACAGCCAGGTATTGGTGAGCTGAGTGTAAAACGGACCACATAAACTCCCGGAACGGTGTTGTTGGCATGAAAGGTACTTCCGGTCAGTGTAGCAGTGGAACCCACAGGGGAACTGCTGATGGACCAGGTACCGGGCTCGGTGGTTATTTTATAATTGTTGAGATTGATAGTTCCATCTGCACAAAGCGGAGGTATAGGGCTTAAGGTCGTATCAGGACAAGCACAGGGGTCAACGACAATGTAGGTTGTATCGTCGGAATTGCAGCGCCTGAAAATAATCATGTGGGTACCTGCTCCTGCAACTGCGGGGTCAAAGATTCCAATAATAGTATTCGTGATGCCGGTTCCGGTATATACACTCAGGTTAGCAAGGGAGTCTTCAGCATTTAGCCCGTTGCACAACCAGAAAGTGGAGAGGTTAACAGGCGGATCGGTATCACAAAAAGGCCCCACTTCAAGTATGTCTGGTTCTTCTGCAGGGGGGATGTACATGGTGGGTAAACCCCGGTTGGTAATGGCCCCGGCCATGTTTGAATAAGCCAGGTTACCGGAATTCATACTCCCGCTTAGTTTCCCGAGTCCCGTTCCTAAGGTAGACATATATAAATTCCCATCGCCTCCAATTTCTATAGCAGCATGTGACCCGGTTGAAACACCTGTGATGTATGTGTTGGAAGCCGCCATGGTAGACGTGTTCCAGGAAGTGATGTCGTAATAGCTCAGTGTACCTGTGGATGAAGAGAGGTATAGTTTTGAGTTATCGGGTGAGAATAAAAGATCATAAGGCCCCTCAACACTTGCTGCACTTGATATGTGGTGAGGGTCACTGATAACACCGGTATAATTATCGAACTTATATACAGACACTTCTTTATCGCTATCCGGAAAATAATCGGGGTGGCCCTGGGCAAAGTATTTTCCATCCCAGGAAAAAGCCAGTCCTCCCCGCTCTTTTTGCCCTGAAAATACAGGTGCTACAGGCGAAATTACAGGAGGGCTGATGACGCCGTTACAGGTAAGCAGGTACGTGTAAAATTTATTGGTGCCCGATGCATAAACGCTTATCCAGATGTCTACCCCGTTAAAATGTTTGGTAGCTGCAATCCCTTCTGCGGTTCGGTATCCTCCCAGACTAACCGGGCCTGAGAGCAGGTTTCCGTTTCTGTCGAAAACAAAATAGTTTAAGCCATTGGCAACCGGAAGCTGTGCATCATCAACAGTGAAAATATAATAGCTCGAAGTATCTAAGGGATGACGAACAGTGACGACCCCCTGTGAGGCGCTTCCATTGGTCATGAAGCCTTCATTGCCTTCTAATAGACCGGAGTAGGTGAGGGCACCATTTGCATTCCATAACAAACGTCCGTTCGAAAGAAACAAAAGATGGCCTTTGTCATCACTTGCGCCTGTTGTCCCTTCATACGAAGTAAGGTTGGGCTGAGGAGACACCACAAGGGCCCCACCCGAAAAATTTCCTTTTAGTCCATTGCCGATAAACCAATTGGAATGCGAAGGCCATTCCCAGGGATTCGTTGCGGTAACAGTACAGGATTGAGCAGAAATACCCTCTGCAATCAATGCAAAAAAAAGTAGCAGAATTGTTTTCTTCGCAGCTTTTATAAAACACGTAGGGCACCGTACTTGTAAATCAGGGAGGAGATAATTTTTTTTCATTTTTAAAGTATGAAATGTACAGGGAGGATAAGCAAAACGAAATTAACTTTAGTGAGCTTTGAGGCCAATACAAAATTTTGCTAATAATTACGCAGAGAATGTCGTATTTTTTTTTAAAAATAGAGGTGCGATGCTTCTGCATAGTAGTAAAATCAATAGCTATAAGAGAATGTCAGTTTATGGGATTAATTACTAAAACTGGAGGAATTTTTTGTTGTTGTTACTGATTTTAAATTATAGACTATAACCTTCAGATTATATTTCCCCGGTTTTGTTTTCCGATTATTGCCTTTTTTTGATTTGTGTGTTTTGGGCTATAGTTCGAATTTGGGTGAATAATTTTAGAAAGATGTATATCGACAAAATTTTTATTAAACCTATCGACCATAGAAAGCAGGAGCCAAAAACCTTTTTTCGGGCCCGTATGCTGGTTGTTTTTTTACTTGCTTTTTATTTGGTGTTTTGTCCGGTGTTGAATGCGCAGCAGCAGTCTTGCCCGATTTGTATGACCAATCCTTCATTTGAAGGCACAGCCTGTTTGGGCCCCAATACAATTAATTGTCCGCCCTGGACGCAATGCGGCAATACCACAGGTGATTCGCAGCCTTGTCAAAATTCATCCCCATCCGGACCAAATAACATCACAGCTTCCAATGGTTCTTATTTTATGGGCCTTGCCGGAAGTCCTGCAACACAATACTCAAGTGGTTTCGGAGAGAGTATCAGCCAGCAGCTGTGTGCACCTCTTCAAACAGGAGTTACTTATACGGTGAGCATTGATTTGGTAATGGGGAACAACAATCAAAATTATACCAATCCGGGGTTGGTTTCAATATATGGGGGCAGTGCTTCCTGTGCGCAAACCCAATTACTTTTTCAGCAAGCCATTCCCACTTCTGTTACAGCCTGGCAAAATTATACGGGAACATTTACGGTCACTTCTCCCTGGACATACATTAGTCTATTAGGAGGGTCAAGCGCTACCGGAGGGGGTTTTGGGGCAGCGTACAATATGATTGATAATTTACAAATATTACAACCCTGCGCAACCCCCTCAGTTGCTATAATTCCGGTAACTGTTTGTGCGGGGGACTGTGCGGTTGTTACAGCAAGCACTACCGGTGGTACAGGGCCTTATACTTATTTGTGGAGCCCGGGTGGAGCAACAACACAATCGATAGCTGTGTTTCCAAACGCAACAACCAACTATACAGTTGCGGTTACTGATGCGGCAAACCACACCGCAACTGCAACTGTTACGGTAACTGTAAATCAGCCCCCTTCATTAACTATTGTTTCAAGCCCCGCCAGTTGTGGAGCAAGTAATGGATCGGCAACGGTTACAGCAAGTGGAGGCACCGGCACTTATACGTATTACTGGTCACCGGTTGGAGGATCCGGTTCAGGTATTAATGGCTTAAGTGCCGGCACATATTGGGTGGAGGTTACCGATGCACATGGATGTAAACAAAGTGATACGGTTGTTGTTACTAACAGCGGCGGCCCCATTGTGAGTATTACCTCAGGTAATGCAAGTTGTAACGGCTTAAGCGATGGTACTGCTATGGCAAGCGTTACGGGTGGAATAAGTCCGTATACATACACCTGGTTACCTTCCGGAGGCAATGGCGCAAGTGCAACTAACCTCATAGCAGGCAACTATACAGTAAACGTAAATGATGCTTTGGGTTGTTTAAGCAGTCAAACAGTTTCTATTGGTCAGCCTGCTGCAATTAATGCCAGTACAACGGTTACTTCAACAGCGTGTAACGGCAATACAGGATCAGCAACAGTTGCAGTTACCGGTGGCGCAGGCAATTATACCTGTTTGTGGTTACCCGGCAATCAAACGACAACAAACATTACAAATTTAGCTGTCGGGGTTTACACAGTTACTGTGAGCGACGCGAATGGATGTTCGGTAAATGTTACAGCAACAGTTTCAAGCCCGGGCTCACCAACAGTGAATGTATTGTCGCAAACAAACGTTTTGTGCAAAGGAGGTACCGATGGTTCGGCAAGCATTGCTGCGAATGGTGGAAATCCGCCTTATACCTATTTATGGAGCCCTGCAGGCGGAACTGCTTCAACAGCAACAGGATTACCGGCAGGAAATTATTCAGTTACAGTTACAGATGCTTCAGGATGTGTTCAGCTAAAAACGTTAAACATAAGTGAACCTCCTGTTTTAAGTGCTGTTGCAAGTGTGAGTGGTGGTCCGGCATGTGCAGGGAAACCTGTTCAATTAAATTGCACAGTAAATGGAGGTACGCCTGCTTATTCCTTTTTGTGGAATCCCGGTAATTTAACCGGGAATGCAGTGCAGGTAAGTCCGTTTACAACAATTGTTTATTCGGTAACCGTAAGCGATGCTAAAGCCTGTACTACGAATGTTTCGGTAAGTGTTGCTGTTAAGCCTGCACCCGTTGCGGCTCTTGAGGCCAGCAGCACTTCTGGTTGCGCTCCATTGTGTGTAACCTTTACTGATAAATCAACTGTTGTTGTCCCTGATGTAATTAACTCATGGATATGGGATTTTGGTGATGGTACTGTTGTTGCATCAAACGGGAACACCTCACATTGTTATACCTTGCCAGGCGATAAATCCGTTTCTTTGTCGGTGCTTTCTTCAAACGGTTGCGCTGCAAAAGTAAGTATGCCTGCGTATATTCATGTATTTGCCCCACCTGTAGCAAATTTTCAATCAGACCCGGTGAAGCCTACAACTATTGACCCCTATGTTCAATTTTTAAATTATTCAGGCAATGCTGTTTCTTATTACTGGAATTTTGGAGATGAAAATAATTCCACCTCCACGGCAAGTAATCCATCATTTTCTTTTTCGGGCGAGGATTGTTATACCGTGCAACTGATCGCACTTAGTTCAGATGGGTGCAAAGATACAAACACTCAACAGGTGTGTATATTACCCGAAACAGCTATTTATGTACCCAATAGTTTTACTCCGAATCACGATGGACAGAATGATATTTTTAAACCTGAAGGAACAGGCATCAGCAACACCGGTTACGAATTAATGATTTTTGACCGCTGGGGAAACATGATTTTTAAAACCGATGACCTTCATAAAGGCTGGGATGGAACAATAGGCAACGGAAAAGAGGTGGCTTTGATTGATGTATTTATCTGGAAAGTAAATGCAAGGGATGTGTTGGGAAAATATTACAGGATGACAGGTACTGTTTCGTTATTAAAGTAAGTGGTGATTATCAAACTATTACTTTTCCAAAGTTTAGAACTTTGGAAAAGTAAAGTAGAGGCTAATTTTTTGAGATAATAAATTTTTTTGATTGCAATCCATCTTTTGAGGAAACAATCATCGTATAGATTCCGGCTGGCAATTTTTCGACAGGCATTTTAATTGAGCTATCACCAATCTGTAGCCCATTCAATTGTTCGCTTTGCACCAATTGCCCTATATTATTATAAATACTTGCTGTTATGTCTTCAGACTTAGTAAGGCTTAAATTAAGTGTAATTTCGCTTGAGGCAGGGTTGGGATAAATATCAAAATAAGTGATAGGGTTGTACTTTTCAATGCTGTTGTTTTGAGAAACATTGATGTTGTCGAGGTAAAGATTATTGCCGGAACCCGCTACTTCGAATTTTATAAGTACAGCAGCATTGTTTGCAAATGCACTTAAGTTAACTGTTTCATTTCTCCATTCGTTTGAAGCGGGGAAGTATTCATTCGGATAGGTGGAGTAAGGAACTGTTTCAAGGGTATTACTGGTGGAGTTATCGGTTTTATTGTAAACGGTTGTCCAGGTTGAGCCGCAATTAACAGATACCTTTACCTTCAGGTTATCAAAATAATATTCATTTAACCTTGCTTTTGCCAGATCAAAAGTCATTTTGGGATTGGTCATTGATGAAAGATTTTGTGTAGCGAGGAAAAAACTATTGCCTGCGGTAGGAGAAAATTGTGGATCATTCATATAATTAAACAACATTTTAAAGTAAGCGCCCTGCGAAGGGTTTCCATAGGAAGTTGCCGCCCAATTAATTTTATCAAAAATAGTTCCCTGCTGAAAGCCCCAGCCCATAGGGGGAAATGTTGTTCCTGAAAAGCTCTCTGCCACAGGTATTCCACCGGTTGAAGAAAAGCGGACGTATGGAATGATGAATGCCGTATCGTTGATGTGGTTGGCATCAGTACCCGAGTTTGGATTGGATACGGTGATCGTAATTTTATGATTTCCGGCCAGGGAAGATTGAAGTTTAACGCCGGTGATTGTTGCCGATCCATAGGT
Source organism: Bacteroidota bacterium (assembly GCA_023251755.1). Taxonomy (GTDB): domain Bacteria; phylum Bacteroidota; class Bacteroidia; order B-17B0; family Aurantibacillaceae; genus JAHEYF01. Next base: position 27,664 of record JAHEYF010000008.1, on the reverse strand, counting down.
AGGTAAATTGCCGGTCCAATTGTAAACTTTTTGAACAAGCCCATCCATGTTGTAAGTAATTTTTGCAGAGCTTAATGCAGCAATACTGTAATTAAATAATTTAATGACTGGGTTCACACTATCGCAGCTTACAAATTTCTGAGGGTCGCTGTTGTGCAAACTGGCATCAGGGCCGCTTATTTTAGCAAAACATTTTTTTTTCATAAACTCATTATACGCCCAGGAGTAATCTTCTGCATACCAGGACCGGATTAACTTATCAGGGCATACCATGTATAGCGTCGGGTACCCTGTAATCTGATAATTGTTTTCAAAAACCGGGGCCTCTGTTGCATTCAGATTAATGACCGGATAAGGAGTACCCTGCAACCAGTTCCCCATAGAGGAGGAAGTCTGTCCTTGCAGGTCGGCTAAGCCGGTAGCCGGATCGGGTTCAATGAACAACACCATCAGCTCATTGGTTGAGCCTGGTCCATAGTTGTTATATAAATTACGCAGGGTATGGCTCTCGTGAAACCCCCAGCAGGGACTACACCAGGTTGCTGAAACGTCAATAAAAACAGTTTTGCCCTGGGCAAGCAGCGAATATAAATTCCAGCTTGTTCCGTTTATATCTGCAAAGGTAAAATCCGGAGCTATACTCCCGTCAGGTAATTGGGCTTTGCTTTGACCCGGTAATAAAACAAATGCAAGAAACAATCTTGTCAAGGTGAAAATACTTTTCATACTATTTGATTTTATAGTTGCTCCTAAACGTAGTTGAAATAAGCTTTTACTTCAAATCAAAATTGTTCAATTATCGGGAGAGCAAACACCTGTACAATTGCCTTTTCTTTCGGATACCAGCCCTGAATAATGAATGAATAAATGAAGTCAATTGGTTTGTGCGAATAGCCCTTGATGGAATCTGGATGTATCTTAAAAAAAGACTTTTGTCTTCCCGATTATTGCGGGTTTTTGATTTGGAATAAGGGTAGTATTTTCAAATGCACTAATAAATTTAATAAGGGCTTTGCTTCCTGATTATTTTCCCAAATACTTTCGGGAAAAAACGTTTAAGCCAGACAGCTTTTAATTCTTTTCCACCAACTAATATTTCTTCTTCACCTTTTTGTATGGCGTTTAAAATAATGCCGGCACATTCCGCTGAGCTCATTGCATGTTTATGGCTCTCGTCCATACGGTTGTGTTGTTTGCCATCGGCTGTAACAGCAGCAAAGGAAATATTTGTTTTTATTTTCCCCGGGCAAACAAGGAGTGTTTTTATTCCTTGTTTTTCTGTTTCGAGGCGCAATGTCTCAAAAAAACCATGCAAGGCATGTTTGGCTGCGGAGTAAGAGCTGCGCAGGTAAAAACCAAATTTCCCCGACACGCTGCTAATTACTACCAATTGTCCGCCTTGTTGTTTAATCATTACAGGCAATACACTTTTGGTTAAAGCTATTGCCGAAAAATAATTCACCTCCATCAGTTGTCGGTCTATGTCTAAGGGAGTGTCTTTTGCTTCAGCCCTTTGACTATAACCGCCATTGTTCACCAATATATCAATACGCCCGAATTGGCGGAGTATTTGCTCAACATAAACATACGCCTTGGATGTATCTGCCAGGTCAAAAGGAAGGATCAAATAATTTTCTTCTTTCAAATTGGTTTGCTGAGCAACACGCTTCAATTCACTTTCACGCCTGGCCGATAAAATTATTTTCGCGCCTTGTTGTGCAAATGCATTTACCAACCCTTCACCTATTCCAGATGAAGCGCCGGTGATCCAAACAACTTTATTTTTAAAGCCTTGTTGCATTTACTTCGCTTCGTTTACTAAAGGGTTCTTCAGATTAATGCGAAGAACAGCCATTGCAAAAGACAATTGAGGGTGATTGGAAAGGCCTAAGTAAGAAAGTACATCATTGGTGGCGATATAAACTTCGGTTATCCCCAATGTGCCTAATGTAAAGCCCATGGGAATAGAAAAACCATAATTTTTATTTCCTGAAACACCGGTACTTAGTTTAGCAGTTCCAAACAAATTAATTTCACCGCCTAAAGCAAAAAATGTACTCTCCAGGTTTCCATTGGCGTTGTTCATAGGCATTACAGCATCAGCCCCGATCAGAATTTTCTTTCCTATCTTAAGCCCTATCCCCAGGCGTAAACGGGTTGGTAATTGGGTTTTGTACGGAGAGCCACCTTTTAAGCTAACAGCGTTTGTAACACTGTTGTATAAAAACCCGGGCAATGAATTTGCATCCCAATGTGAAATACCTGTTTGGGAAGTATCTAATTTAGGCATGGTGGTGTCCATTGCAATTACATTGTTTTTGTTCCAGTTAATAGCACCCATATCTGTAATGGATGCCGCAAAGGTGAGGTTGTTTTTTATTTTAAGTCCCGTACCAATATCAAAGGCATAACCTTTACCAACAGTGTTAAAAATATTGTCGGTGGTTTGAGCTGTATAGTTTTTAATATAGGTAGGATTAAAACCATAATTGCTGCTGAACGAGGCATGCCCATCTATTTTATTTCCATCCGCTTTAAAATCCATGTCGGCTATTCCCCATAAATATTTAAAACCTATACCACCGAATAGCTGAATACTTTCTTCGCTTCCGATAATTTTCCGGCCATAAGAAATGTTCATCTCCCGGTAATGGTAATAACTTGCGTGCGTTCCGTTTAATACATAACCCACTGGCTGATGGTAAATACTTGTATCCTGATAGGGAATGGAATTAGCCCCGTTAAAAATAATGTCTGCTGTGTTTTTCGACAAGGTGGCGTGCCCGTTTACCCGGTCGCGAACGTTAAAGGCAAAACCTCCAAGTTTAGGTACATACAACGATGCAGCGATCCAGTTCACATTTCCATAAATATTTAAACCATCGGCTGTAGAAAGTTGTTCGGCTAATTTTTGTTTATCGGCCGAAGTAAAACTATTGGTAGGGTGCAATGCGGCATTGTAAATCGTAGTCATGTCGAGTGCTTTGGATTGAGCACTAAAACCAACATTTAACAAACCAAGCGAGAATTTATAATTGTCGCTGTAACCTAAGTTGGCCGGATTAATTCCTATGCATTGCCAGTCGTGGGTAATGGCGGTTGCTGCGCCACCTTTACCGGTAGCAATGGGTGTACCCAAATCAATCTGCGAATAAAGAGCGCAGGGAAGGGCACCGAATAAATAAAGCAATTTTTTAAACATAGATGATTTAGTTTAGAAAGTTAGAAAGTTGTAAAGTTTGAAAGTTCTATAGTTTATAAGTTTATTCGTTCAATTACCTGTTTCCCATCTGCTAATCATCAATACCAATCAGCTTTGCATTTACCTGTTTCCCCCATCAGCTAATCATCACATTGGCTAATTAGCTAATCTGTAACCGCTTTCACTCCCGGCAAACTCCCGTTTTCAATATACTCCAGCAATGCCCCGCCACCTGTACTCACATAACTTACCTGCGAAGCCATGTTGTATTTATTTACAGCAGCTACACTATCGCCACCACCAATTAAACTGTAAGCACCCGTTTTGGTGGCTTCGGCTATACTGTGTGCAGCCGCTTTGGTGCCCTGCTCAAAACTACTCATTTCAAACACACCCATAGGGCCGTTCCATAAAATTGTTTTTGAAGAACGAATCACCTCGTCGTATTTTTTTATTGTTTCCGGTCCAATGTCCAATCCCATCCATCCATCAGGAATGTTCATAATACCGATTGTTTTTTTATTGGCCTCATTCGCAAAATTGTCCGCAATAACAGCATCCGTGGGGATGTATAAATTAACCCCTTTTGTTTTTGCTTTCTGCAACAATTCTTTGGCTATTTCTACACGGTCTTCTTCACACAACGATTTTCCAATATGACCTCCCATTGCTTTCACAAAAGTAAAGGCCATGCCTCCTCCGATAATAATGTTATCGGCTTTGCTCATTAGTTGTTCAATAATTAAAATTTTGTCCGATACCTTTGCCCCTCCAATAATAGCAGTAAAAGGTTTTTCTGAATTGTTCATTACCTTGTTGATGCTGGCCACTTCACCGGCCATTACATAGCCTAAACATTTATGATCTCCGTCAAAATACTTTGCTATAATGGTGGTTGAAGCGTGGGCACGGTGAGCGGTACCAAAGGCATCGTTCACGTAAAAATTCCCATGTTTGCTTAATTTTTCAGCGAAGGCTTCATCTCCTTTTTCTTCCTCTTTGTAAAAGCGTAGGTTTTCTAACAACAATACCTCGCCTGCTTTTAATCCTGCTGAAAGCTGATAAGCTTCTTCCGCAATACAATCCGCAGCAAACTTAACAGGCACTCCCAATTCATCCGAAACTGTTTTTACAATATGTTTTAAAGAATATTTATCTGTCGGGCCGTCTTTTGGTCTTCCCAAATGCGACATCAACACCACACTTCCACCTTCGTTCAGTATTTTTTTGATTGTTGCCAAAGCCGCATGAATGCGGGTCTTGTCCGTAACATTAAATTGTTCATCCAAAGGCACATTAAAATCAACCCGGATCACTGCTCTTTTGCCAGAAAAATTAAAATTGTCTATCGTTTTCATTTATTATTTTAGATTCAAAATTTAAAATTCAATATTCAAAGTTGTATCAATTCCTATCTTTCCATCCTCAAATCAATCAGTTAATCATTTAGTTCCCGTATGCCCAAACCCACCAACACCTCTCGTGCTCTCTTCCAGTGAATCGGTAAGCTCCCAGCTAATACTTTCGTGCCGGGCAATTACCATTTGTGCAACACGTTCGCCATCGTTAATAATAAAAGTGGTGTTTGATAAATTAACCAATAACACTTTTATTTCACCCCGGTAATCGGCGTCAATCGTCCCCGGAGCGTTTAAAACCGTTACCCCATTTTTAAAGGCCAGGCCGCTTCGTGGACGAATTTGTGCCTCGTAGCCTTTTGGTAATTCAATAAATAATCCGGTAGGTACCAATGTACGTTCAAGTGCCTGCAAGGTCATGGGTGCATCAATGTTTGCACGTAAATCCATACCCGCAGCCTGGTTGGTGGCGTATTCCGGTAAGGCGTGTTTGCCCTGGTTCACAATTTTCACCTTCATTTAATTTGCTTTTTTTAGGTTAGGAAATTCAAATTTGTAAAATAGCCAGCAATAGACAAGTACAAAAATATTGTTGAGAGTGGTTTCAAGTGTTTTACTGAAACGACCTTTATAGCTTAATGTTACAAAATAAAACAGCAGGGCAATTCCAAAGAAAAAAACAAAATTGCGCAGGTTGTATTTTACAGGGTAATATTTTTTACCGATAAAGTAAGATAAGACCATCATGATTCCATAAGAAAAAAATGTAGCCCAGGCCGATGCGGTGTAACTGTAGTTGGGAACAAATGCAAAATTAATAACCAGTGTAATCACAGCGCCAATGATAGTAATGTAAGCTCCAAATTTTGTTTGCGCTGTTAATTTATACCAAATAGATAAGTTGTAATAAATACCTAAAAAGAGATTGGCCAATAAAAGTATCGGCACAACATTCAAACCTTTACGGTAAGGTTCGCTAATAAAATACTGAATCCAGTTCAGGTTCATCATGGTAACCAAAAACAAAAAGGAGCAACCGATTACAAAATATTTCATTACTAAGGCATTCATTCGTTTAGAATCCTCGTTTTTAATATTGCTAAAGAAAAAAGGTTCTGCTGCAAATTTAAACGACTGGATAAACATCGTCATGAGTATTGATATTTTATAACAGGCACCATATACACCAAGCTCCGATTGCCCTATATCTTTTGGTAATAATTGTTTTAGTATAATCCGGTCAAATGTTTCATTGACCATTCCGGCCAATCCTACAATTAACAAAGGCAGCGCATATATCATCATTTGCTTCCAAAGACCTTTATCGAACTGGTACCTGAAACCGATAAACTCTTTGTATAAAAAAAACATGGAAATAAAATTTGCAATCAGGTTAGCGAGAAAGGCGTAACCTATACCAATTTCAGGTTTATACAAACTCCCTAAGAAAGAAATGGTGTTGTTTAGGACATCCTCTTCATGTGCATTTTTGCAGAAATGAATAAAGAAAACAGTTAAAAATATATTTACGCTGATGTTAATGATTTTAACAAAGGCGAATTTTATTGATCTGTTTTCTGCACGCAAACGGGCAAAAGGAACAGCCATGATCGCATCACTTGCTATAATCAGGATCATCCATACAATAAAATTGACATGATCGGGGAAGTTGATGAGGTTGGCAAGCGGTATTGAAAAAATCAAACCCACTACAATAAAACTTCCACTCGAAATTAATAGGGAAATAAGTGTGGTGCTGTATACCAGGGATTTATTCTCAGTCTTATTCACAAAATTAAAGAAAGCGGTTTCCATACCATAAGTCAGAATGATATTGAGGAACGAGATGTATGCGTAAATCTCGGTGTTGATCCCGAACTGACTTGTTTCTGTAAATTTATAGGTGAATAAAGGGACAAGCAGGTAATTCAGGAAGCGGGGCAAAATGGTACTTAAACCATAGATAGCTGTTTGTCCGGCAAGTTTCTTTAAAGGATTCACGCTTTGCTTCTGAATTTTTAAGACCTGAATTTACTTGAAATGTATGGGATGTAGCACATATTTTGTTACGAGATATTAACGCCGGGATTCTGGTAGCAGGTCGTAAGTCATAAGTAGCAGGTACTTGCTACCTTATACCTGCTACTATATTATCCTGTCTGGATTCTGTGAATAATGCTACTGGTGGAATAGCCTTCTACCAAAGGAATGGTAGCTACTTCCCCGCCTTTTGCAGATACAATATCGTAACCAACAATGTCTTCCGCCTTGTAATCATTGCCTTTTACCAGCACATCGGGTTGTATCTTTTTGATTAATTCGTAAGGTGTGTCTTCATCAAACAATACAATGGCATCGGTAAAGCGTAGGGAGGCCAAGAGCATAGCGCGGGCCTGTTCATTGTTAACGGGCCTGTTGCCGGATTTCCCCAGGCGTTTTACTGAGTTATCAGTGTTAAGTCCAATCACCAGTATATCTCCCAGATCGCGGGCTTTGCTTAAGTAATCGATATGGCCAGGGTGCAGTAAGTCGAAACAGCCGTTGGTGAATACAACCTTCTTACTTTGAAATTGCCAAAGGTTTAATGCTTTTTGCAATTGTGCAGGTGATAAAATTTTGGATGTTATGAGTTCAAGCTGCGGCATGATTTTGTTTGTTCATGAGTGGTAATGCAATAATGCTGGCTAAACCTGCAATTAAAATCAAAATAAATTGTGAACCCCATATAATCCATGGAAAAGCAAAGGAGGTGGTGGAAGAAATGCTGTAAAACATCAGTATTTGCTGAACAATAATATGATAGGCCCCAATACCTCCGGGAGTAAATATTACCCCGAATGTACCAAATAACAATATGGTCAGGCATTGTTTAAGCCCAAGATCACTGGTTTCACCGAAAGTAAAAAAACAGAAATAAATTCCCAGAAAATACATGAGCCAGATTAAGACGCTCAGTATTATAAAAGGAATGGGCTTATCCATCTTACGAATAGAACTTATGCCTTCGGCAAACCCTTTGAGGATGCCTCCAAATTTCCCGCTCAAACTGTTTTTTATTTTTTTCCGCAACAGCAAGAAAGCAAGTACGACAAGTACGAGCAATGTTGCCACAATTGTTATAAATACAGGGTTTTGACTTAAAGGCTTAAGTTTTAATGAAAGGGGGTTGAGGATATACTGTTGTGTAAGCCCTATCAATTCAGAAAACTGGAACAGCAGGGTGAGCAAAAAAATAATTATTAATAAAAAAAAGTCGACAATTCTTTCGGTAATTACAGTGCCTAATGCTGTTTGAAAAGGGATTTTTTCATATTTACTGATAATGGTACACCTTGAAATTTCGCCCATACGGGGCAGGCCATAATTGGCTAAATAACCGGTTGATACTGCCGCAAAAGAATTCTTTAAACTTAAGTTTAACCCGAGTGGTTGCAATAAATATTTCCAGCGGTAAGCCCGGAGGAATAAACCAAAAAAAGCTGCAACAAGGGAAATGAATACCCAAAAATAGTTTGCGTCTTTAAATGATTGGATGATTTTCTCTTTCTCGTTCACAACGCCCCTTAAAGCCAGCCACAATAAAAGTATTCCCAATGAAAGAAAAAGAACAAATTGCAAAACTGATTTTGTGCGCTTGGTCAAAGGCTTATTTTTTTAATTCATTTGTAACGCTATCCGGAAAAACGACCCAGGGTTTAAATTTTTTTGCTTCTTCAAAATCCATCGCCGCATACGAAACAATAATTACCTCGTCGTTCAGCCTTACCTTTAAAGCAGCAGGACCGTTCAGGCAGATAACCCCTGATCCGCGTTCTCCCTTTATCACATACGTGTTAAAACGCTCTCCGTTGCGGTAATTGTAAATGTCCACCTTTTCGTTTTCAATCAGGTTGGCGGCCTCCATTAAATTTTCATCTATTGTTACACTTCCGATGTAATCAATATTTGCCTCTGTTACCCGCACCCTGTGCAGCTTCGATTTCATTACTTCTATAGTCACTCTGCTAAAATTAAATTGGTGGAAAATTTTTGACCCCGTAAAATTACGAATAATTAGTTAAGTAAGAGGGTGAGAAAGTAAGAAAGTGAGAATGCGTGAGGGTAAGAAAGTAAGAAAGAAGAGATTGGTTACGGGTAAATCCTCTGCGCTCTGCGGGAAACAAGCAGGCCAAAAATAAAAAACCCTCCTTGTTGGGGAGGGTCTTAAATTATAGGGTAAACTACATTTATTTTTTAGCAGGTGCTGCAGCGGCAGCTTTGGCAGGTGCGGCTTTAGCAGGAGCAGCTTTTTTATCGTCTTTTGCAGCAGCTTGTTCAGCCTGGGCAGCAGCGCGGGTGGTATTTACAGAAACTACGGTTACGTTTTTCGCGTTCAATAATTCTACGCCTTCTAATTGAATATCACCTACAGCAATCGATTTCCCGATTTCCAATTTTTCAACGTTCACTATAATTGCATCAGGAAGGTTTTTGGCCAAAGCCCTTGCACGCAGTTTACGTAATTTAATGGTTAATTTACCACCGGCTTTCACACCTTCAGAGGCTCCTTCTGTTTTCACAGGGATTTCCATAATAACCAATTTATCATCTTTTACTTCTAAAAAATCAACGTGTACAAGCCTGTCGTTAATTTTATGGAATTGCGCTTCCTGTAAGATGGAAGTGTATTTTTTACCGTTTAAGTCCAACTCAACCAATGATACATCAGGAGTGTAAACGATGTTTTTAAAATTTCTCAGGTCAGAAAAAAAGTGTACTTGTTCTGCACCGCCGTAAAGCACACAAGGAACCATTCCTTTAGCCCTTAATTCGGCCGCATCTTTACTCCCTACGTTCGCGCGTAACGAACCGCTCAATGATACTGTTTTCATTTTTTTATTTAGTTTATGGTGCTTCAGGATTCCGCCAGTTCCTTCATTCACCTTGTTTTTTAATTATTTATGGCGGAAAAAATTATACTATAAAATTAGAACTGATGGATTCGTAACTGTGCACACTCCTGATGACCTTGGCAAATAAATCGGCCACCGATACGGCCCTTATTTTAGAGCTTTCGGGTTTCAGGGGAATGGTATCAGTAACAATTAATTCTGTCATTTTTGATTTTTCAATATTTTCGTAAGCTTTGCCCGATAACAAGGGATGGGTACAAATAGCCCTTACACTGCTGGCCCCTCTTTCCATCATCATATCGGCTGCTTTGCACAAAGTACCACCTGTATCCACCAAATCATCCACCAGCATAATGTCACGCCCTTCAATTTCGCCAATAGCAGTAATATGATCAACAATATTGGCTTTGGTCCGTTGTTTGTAACAAATTACGATTTCGCATTTCAGGTATTTAGCATACGAGTTGGCCCTTTTACTACCGCCCATATCGGGGGCAGCCATTGTTAGATTAGGCAAATGCAGGCTTTGAATATAAGGCATAAAAATGCTTGAACCATAGAGGTGATCAACCGGGACGTTAAAAAATCCCTGAATCTGATCGGCGTGCAAATCCATGGTCATAACCCTTGTAGCACCTGCAACAGCCAGCATATCGGCTACCAATTTGGCCCCTATGGCTACACGGGGCTGGTCTTTCCGGTCCTGGCGGGCATAACCAAAATACGGGATAACAGCTATAATTTCTTTTGCAGAAGCCCTTTTGGCTGCATCAATCATCAGCAGCAGTTCCATTAAATTTTCGGCAGGCGGAAAAGTACTTTGAATAAGGAAAACACTTTGCCCACGCACACTTTCTTCAAAAGAAACCTGAATTTCACCGTCACTAAAGCGGATCACATTCACATTGCCCAGGCTGGTGCCATAAGCTGTGGCGATTTTTTCGGCCAGGTACCTGGTCGCATTTCCTGAAAATATTCTTACCTGCGATTCCATAAAAATGGATTGATTTAAAAGGGTTGCAAAGGTAATGAAATTAAGTTATCGGGCAATATTTTTCAAATGAATTTTGCATATATGAAACAAAGCAGTATTTTTGCTGCCCGAATTAAGCCCAAAGATCTAATTTCAGTATGCCCAGTTGGCGGAATCGGTAGACGCGCTGGTCTCAAACACCAGTGAGAAATCGTGCCGGTTCGAGTCCGGCACTGGGTACTTAACCAAAAACCCCCTGATAAAGCGGTATTTATCAGGGGGTTTTGGTTCTATAAAGATTTGCAAAACAAAAAATAGTTAGTTTAACCCGATCTTTAACAAAGCCCCTGACTTTCGATCGTATTTAATTTCACAAAGCCTCGCAACTCATTTTGGCTATAAGTATATTTTTTAGTATACTTATAGCCAAAATGAAATATCATGGTAATAGGCAGGGAAAATGAAACAACCATCCTCAGTGAAAAACTGGCTTCCAGTCAATCCGAGTTTGTGGCACTCTATGGAAGACGTAGAGTCGGTAAAACCTATCTGATAAGAAATGTTTTTGATGGCAAGTTCACCTTCCGGCTTACTGGCTTATCACAAGCCTCTTTAGCGGAGCAGTTGATTAATTTTAATGTGGCTTTACATGAACAATACCCAAAGGGCAGATTTAAGAGCGCGACCAACTGGATGGAAGCTTTTCAGCAAATCGCAAAGATCATAGAAAAATCAAAACAAAAGAAGAAAGTCATTTTTATTGATGAGCTTCCCTGGTTTGACACAGTCCACTCCGGATTTGTCACTGCTCTTGAACACTTTTGGAACAGCCGGGCTTCTGCCAGGAAAGATGTTTTATTAGTGGTGTGCGGTTCAGCAGCCTCATGGATGATCAATACACTCATCAACAATAGAGGTGGTTTGCATAATCGTGTAACTCAAAAAATAAAAATAGAACCTTTCACCCTGAAAGAGTGTGAAGACCTGCTAAGACATAAGAAAATTATATTGGATCATTACCAGCTTACACAACTTTATATGGTTTTAGGAGGCATCCCTTTTTATTGGGAAGCGGTGAAAAAAGGTCTTAGTGCGCTGCAAAACATTAACAAACTTTGTTTTGAACCCAATGGTTTACTTTCACAGGAGTTCAATAATTTATTTAAATCACTTTTTGCTAAAGCTGAACGTCATGAGGCCATAGTAACTGCTTTGGCCAAAAAGAGCAAGGGGCTTACCCGTGAAGAAATAAGCAGGGAAAGTAAAATATCAAATGGAGGAGGCCTTACCCGCCTATTAGACGAGCTGGAGGAAAGTGGATTTATAAGACGCTACACACCTTTTGGCAAGCAGTTTAGAAACAGCCTATACCAGTTGTCAGACTTCTTTTCTTTATTTCACCTAAAGTTCATGAGAAGTCAAAAAAACTTTGGTAAAAATTATTGGCTGAAGATGATTGACAATCCAACACACAGATCGTGGAGTGGATATGCCTTTGAGCAGGTGTGTCTTGCTCATACTCCCCAGATAACAAAAGCACTGGGGATAAGCGGCATAGGAATAGAGACGTCTTCCTGGAAAAGCACTGTGTCAACAAACGGAGCGCAAATTGATTTGGTTATTGATCGCAGGGACGGTGTTATTAACTTATGCGAAATGAAATTTTCGGTTAACCCTTTTACTATTGACAAGAAATACGATGCCGAATTACGAAATAAAACCGAAGCCTTTAGAAGGGAAACCAGGACAAAAAAAGCATTGTTTCTTACGATGATTACTACTTTTGGTTTGAAAGAAACTCTTTATTCAGGAAATATTCTCAATGATTTAAAAATGGATGTGCTGTTTGAGTCTGAATAGGTAGAAAGCTTTGTTTGGCTATAAGTGGGTAAAAAAGGTAACTTATAGCCAAAATGAAATACCCTGGCTTATACTAATGCGGGTCTGAAAATGGATGACCTTTACAGTTTAACAACCTCCACCACCACCAAGCGGAATACTGAATTCCTGTTTAACTTTTATACCCTTCGGATTTTCCGCCGGCTTCCATTTGGGCATTTTATTAATTGCCTCAAGTACAAATTGATCCAGTTTTGAATCAGTCGTTGTCCTGGCTATTTTAGCATCAATTACTTGCCCCTCTTCATTTACCGTAAATTTTACAATTGCCAGTTGAATTTTTTCCGAAAGCCGGACTTTTTCCTTAAGTCCCATTGTTAGCGAACGTGTTTTAGAAACCTTGTTTATAATGTTTTCTGTTAAATAAGCTGTTAACTGTTTAAATCCGCCCGGGTATTCAGCTTCAGACGCAGGAACCACCGTAACTGTTAATTTACCTTCTACAATTTTGTTCTCACTACCTGACTTATCGCAGGCCTGCTTTTTGTACCTGAACTTAATTTTTATACTGATATCAGTACCCAGGTCAGCGCTGGTTAAAATGTTTTTTTGTTCTGTGCTCAGTTTATCACTTGTGCTTTGAGCTGTCTGGACTTTGCCTCTGGCGGCAGCTGAAATTTCTACAGCAAGGTAATCAATGATGTAATTGTAATTTTCCTGCGGGTAAATATAATTTTGCGGGTAATTTGTTCCTCTCCGCAAATCCAGCTCAATACGTTCTTTGTCGGGCAATGCAAGGTTGCGCCAGACTTCAGGTGTAATATCACCAAGGAAGTTAACTTCCTTTAGTTTTTCCTTTTTAACTGCGGGAGTGGACCTTCCGGTGTATTCATGCCCGGAATTTTGAGAAAAACCAGTACTCAACAGTTGGAATAATAGCAGGGTAATCAGGCTGTGTTTCATTTTGTTTTATGTTATTCCGCCGTAGTTTAACAAAGGCGGGTGTTTTTGAGATGTAATTATTTATTTTGCTTGTGTAGCTTTTATGGCCAGAACATATTTATAAACGGCATCTTTTTCCGCATCCGACAGCATAGCTTTCTGAGCCATGTCCTCAATAATTTCTTTCCACCGTACTTCCCCGTATTTGTAAATGTTTTCAGCACCATGGCACTTTACACAGGCGCCCTGCGTATAAATCAGGTGACCTTCATTTAACTTGTCCAATGTAACATCTTTGTATTGTACCTGAATAGCACTTAGTTCTTCGTTTCCGGGAGCCTGAAGCCCGTCAGCAGGCCTTGCAAGTATTAGAGGACTTGCTGATGCAGGTGTAGTGATTGTATGCGGAGCAGAAGAAGTGCTTGTAGCCGAACTTTTTCTGGTAGAACTGCATGCAGCAATAAATATAGTGCTGATGGCTGTTATAGTTAATTTCAGTTTTTTCATAAGTACCTGTTAAAATTAAATTTGTGATTTCCTTCCCTGCTGATCAACAAGGATCTTTATAAACTAAGCTACCGTGTAAAGCCCACCATTCGGTTGCTTTTTTAAATTCTCCGGCACTTAAGAAATAAAAATCACGAAACAAAGAACCTCCACAACCCCCTGTTAAATACCGGTACCCAACTATTGTATCTTTTGCAGTCTGTACAATTTGAATAACAACCACCAGCTGATCTTTCCCCGTAAAAGGGCTGTGGTGCAAAGCTAATTTTGGTAAAATCATGTTATAAGGTTTTACGTTGGGGTTGTCCTTTTCGCCATAATGGCAAATGGCCACCCCGTTTTTTGTTTCCTCGTATGTTGGAAGCCGGCCATTCACCGCATGTGTTTGGTCCCATAATTTTATATCGATTGGGGGAAAAAACCTGCTGTCGGGGCAATTGAATTCGGTTATAATTTCACCGTTTTCCCAGTAGCCCTTTGTGTTATTATAGTCAAGAGGCTTTGTAGTTTTACCGGAGTTTATAACGGCAACCGGTTCTCCCGTTTCCACTGCCTGTTTGTCAATACAAGCCTGAGTAAAACACAAAACAACAATCAGAAATGAGAATAGTTTAGATGCCTTCATTGGTATTGAATTTTTTATTTACAGGACAAAGGTAGCGCTGATTTAAACAGAATATTGTTACCGGGTAGTTATTGGCTTGTTAACGACTTGTTAACAGGGCTTATCTACCATATAAAATGGCTATTTTTGGGGTATTCAAATGAAACTAAACCGCAGCTATCTGTTTATTGCCATTTCTTCGGCAGCATTGGTAATGGTGCTTATTATCCAGGTGAACTGGATTTTGCAAACAGCAAAAATAAAAGAAGAATTGTTTAATGAAAAGGCAAATATAATTCTTGCAAGAACAACGGAAGCCCTTGCTGCTGATAAACAGACCTGCAGGGATATGGAAGTTTGCGTGGGGAAAAATGAGATCCATAAAATTGATTCATTGTTTAAGCGCTATATGAACTTTTATAATTTTCATATCGATTATTCCTTTGAGGTCATTAGACCAATTCCATTCGCCGGCGAAAAGCTGCGTAGTAGCTCTGATAGCTTACCGATAACCAAGGGGAAGAGCCAGACTGGTTTTACAAAGAACGATTATCCGGACCAGGCCGGCTGCTATAAAAAAAGCTTCGATGAGGTGGCTATTAAAAACGGATTCCAGCTAAAACTTGTCTTCCCTAAGAAAGAGGAATTTATCAGGCAGGAGATGGGAATGCTTTTTATTACGTCTGTTATTCTTATACTTGTTGTGCTTGTTATGTTCTGGCGAACGATTTCAGCACTCGTAAAAGAAAAAAAAATATCGGAACATACAACAGACTTTTTAAACAATATGACTCATGAATTTAAAACACCTTTAACCAACATTGCTTTAGCAGGCAGGATGATTGTAAAAGATTCAATACTTAAGCAGGAAGATAAAATAAAACATTATACCGGAATAATACTTGAAGAAAATGAGAAATTAAGGCTACAGGTGGAGCAGGTGTTGAGTATGACCGCGCTTGAGAGAGGCGAAATTCCAATTCAAAAAACGGAACTGGACTTTCACCAGCTGATGAATAGTGCCTTAAAAAGCATCAGCATACAAATCGAGAACAAACAGGGGTATTTGAAACTGAACCTGCAGGCAGAGCGGTTTGTAATAATGGGCGGCAAAACACATCTTACAAACGCCTTGTGCAACCTGATAGACAATGCTATTAAATATGCGAAGGACAAACCTGAGTTGTCTGTTCAAACCTACAATAGCGGTCAAAATTTAGTGCTTGTAATTGCTGATAAGGGTATCGGTATAGAAGAGGAATACCAGCGGAAAGTGTTTGATAAATTTTTCAGGGTACCTACCGGGGATGTGCATGATGTGAAAGGCTTTGGCCTGGGTCTAGCCTATATCAAAAAAATTGTTGAATTGCACAATGGAACAATTGAACTGAAGAGTGAAAAAGGAAAGGGAACAACATTTACCATTACATTGGCCTATGTTTAAAGAAAGCATCAAAATATTATTGGCGGAGGACGATCTTAATTTAGGGGTCCTGTTGGTGGATTACTTAGAGACGGAAGGTTTTGAGGTAAAACTTTGCAAAGACGGTGAACTGGCCCTGAAAGCCTTTCTGGGCAATCAGTTTGACCTTTGTTTATTGGATGTAATGATGCCGAAAATGGATGGCTTCACCCTCGCAAAAGAGATCAGGTTAAAGGATAAAAAAATACCGGTCATTTTTATCACAGCGCGGTCTTTGAAAGAAGATAAATTGAAAGGCTATGGTTTGGGAGCAGATGATTACATCACAAAACCATTTGATGAAGAGGAATTGCTTTGGAAAATCAAAGCGGTTATACGGAGAATACCTGCGCATAAAAATGAAGGGAAGACTGAAATTCATTCTATCGGGAGCTATACATTCAATTTCACAAATCAATCCTTAACCATAGGTGGTAAAACAAAACGAATTACAGAAAGGGAATGTGATATTCTAAACTATTTATCCAGGCACCGGAATCATATAATAAAAAGGGAAGACCTGTTGAAAAACCTGTGGGGGGAGAACGATTATTTTTTGGGCAGAAGCCTCGATGTGTTTATCACTAAAATCCGTAAATACCTGAAGGAAGACCCGGATTTAAGTATTGAAAATATTTTTGGAGTGGGCTTTATTTTTAATGTTCCTGAAAAATAAACTTTATACAGGCCTTAAGATTGTTGTGTTAAATTTATCAGCAGCCGTTTCGAAGTCCGGGAACTCTTTGATGCCGGGCTTCTTCCGACCAGCTCAATAAGTAGATGACCCTGTAAAATCCTATACCAATAATTTAATTAGCAGTAATAAACACCAAATGTACTCCCCCGGTATTATTTAACCGGCCATTCCTTCCATTGATTTTCGCAATTCCCGTGCATGGCCTAAAAATTCGTCCACACTCATTTCTTTGTAAAAAATAAGTCCGTGGCTGGCACGGATGCGCGGATCGGGGTTCTGGTAAAAATAATCTTTGCCCAATAAAAACTGGATGTCTTTTAACTGATCGACCCATATTTTTTGAGCCACCTTGCTGAATTTCCCATTTAATTCATAGCTGGGGAATGAAGCTTCTACCTGGCTCAGGTAACAATTGGTAAACAGTTCATCCATTGCAGCCATTGCGTTGAGCGAAACAGGGACAATAACATTGGCATCAGAAGGGGTGAATTTGTACCACACATTGCGGTAGCCCCATATACGAAGCTGGGAAAGGTCTTTTTCTTTTTTCCATTCACGGAGGGCATCGGCTGTGGTTTGCAATACTTTGTAATGGGTGTCTGGCCCGCTGCCTTCCGGGTCAAAGGTAAGGCTGAGTACAGTTGGATTTACCCGTCTCATCATTTCCAATACGGGTACAACATCTCTTGTTTTATCAGGTTGCTCGGTAAAAATATCACCCTTGTAAAAACCAAGCCGGTTGTGAATTACATTTTTTACCTGCACACCGTAATGCGCCCACACCAGCTCTTCTTCAAACTCCCTGATCATTCCTTTAAGTTGCTGTATATTGGGTGGGTTCTTTTCTCCATCATAACTGTAGCGGAGTATGGTAAGTATTTCGTTCATTACATTGTTGAGCTGATCGCGGCTTTTTACTTTGTAAATATCCGTAATAGCCCTTACTATGCGGTGGCAAAGCCCCCTTCTTTTTTCTTCTTCATAGCCCCCCGCAACCTGTGTAAGGAAATGGTAGACATCTTTGTCCCACTTGTATTTATAACCTGATTCAAAAAAATCGGGGTACAATACCATTTGTATTTTGCCCTGCTCCAGCAATTGTTTTGTTTCATCCAGCACCTTTATAACAAAGCTGTTTGTTACAGCTGTAAAACCGGATGTTAAGACTGCAAAATGAAACTCATTGCCAGGTTCATGAAAATGATTGGCTATATGTGGAAGTATCCCCAGCATAATATCATCGTGGTGGGGGCCGGTGTGTAAAAACACCTGTCCCTTTTCGGGTTCCATCCCTTTGCTTATTTTTTCAGTTATACTTCGCACCACAGAAGGAACGGTGTCTTCTGTTTTAGCAGGGATCAATCTTGCGTAACGGTCTTTGTTCAGGTCGTCAAGGCTCAGGCGATGACCATATTTATTAAGTTTTTTACAAAGCTCAATGATTGATTTTTCTGTTTTTTCATGTGTCCATTCGTTGTTTTCATACCAGGCGTCTATACGGTCGCTGAGCCTGATGGCTGCACCTTCGGTAAGGTAAAACCTTGCATTCGGAAGTTTCGCCAATACAGAAGCCGGGTAGATGTTAGAAGCCGGGCTTTCCAGGGTTTGTTGAAGGATGCCTGCTTTGGCTTCTCCTGCGGCAATAATAATAGCCGTTACATTTGGGTTGTGTGCAATGGTTGCGAGGCCTATTGTAATCACCAGCCGGTTGGAAGAAATTTCGATGCCGCCTAAATCACCTGCGGCAACAGCCTGTGTTTCGAAATTGGTAGTTGTAAGGCGGGTGGTGGAATGAAAATCAGCACCCCTTGTGTTAAACGCAATATGCCCGTCGGGGCCAATACCACCCAGAAAGAAACCAATACCTCCTTTTGCTCTTATTTGTTCTTCAAAATTACTGCACCAGTTGTCAATCCCGAATATGGCCTGCTGTTGCAGTTGTTCCAGCGGAGTCCGGCATTCGCGGTAACGAAGGGACAAGTCTACTTTGGAGTCTGGAAACACTTCGTTAAAATGTTTATTGCACGGTAAAGGAATTTCATCTGAGTTGATCAGCAGGGCTTTGCTGGCATCAAGACCAAAACCTTTGATGTAGAAGTTCTGTACGTAATTGTAAAAACTGTTGTGCTGACTTGAACTGATTGGATAAAACTCGTCCAGCTGAACAAAATGCAGCTTGTTTAATTGTGGTTTTTTTACCCCTGTCAGGCCATACGTAGTTAAGATCTCTTCTCCTTTTTTATTGTCCCAGTTTTCCAATAAATACTGCGTCCATTTAATAAAAAATTCAGGTGTTTTACCTGTTGGAAGACTCACGACCCCTTCGGGGTTTTCGCTCACCCACTCCAAAAAACGAAGGGCGGCATACAAACCCAGCTTGGGGAAATTGTCAACTAAAATATAGGGGATTTGGGTGCTCATTTTTTTTGCGCCCGATATTTCCTGAAAGGCTTTTTCAACCCGTGATAAATTGAAGCCGGCCACTTTTTTCTCTGTCATTGTTTCAACACTATTATGCATGCAATCTACAAAATTTAAAAATGTAATTAGTCTGTTTAAAATAAAAATAAGCAATTGATTTTTTCAATTGCTTATTCCTTGTGTTTTATTTTCTTTTATGTTTTTTTAGCATATACTTTCTTATCATTTCTTGTTAATTTTTATCCCACCACAAAGGTGTAAATAAATTATCGGCGCCACCGAGGCAATTCAGGGCCGCCTGATAAGCAGCGGGGCTGCTGGATTTAAACGTTGAAGTATAAGGCAACCTGCGTATGAACGGAAAGGCTGATGGAAGTGGCAAACCACTGTTGTTGTTGACCACCGGAAATAGTTTAGGGTATTTGGTGCGTCTGAATTCCGACCAGGCTTCCTGCCCTTCAGGGTAACCGGCCAGCCATTTTTGAGTGATAATACGTTCTAACATTTCATTAAAACCTGCACCGCTATTCCATTTTACAGTAATGGTGCTTAAGTTGGGATCTCCGGTTGGAACGTTGTTCGCCGGGTTTAAAGGGTCCATGTATGGAGCCGGTTTTGATGTTGCATCACTGAGATAAGCTGTAACACTGCTGATGCCATGTTCGCTGAAAGATTTGCTAACACCGTCTTCATAAAACTGCTGTGCAGTACCGGCCCCCATGTTCCAGGTGCGGATAACACCTTCGGCACGCAGGAAAAAACTTTCGGCGGCACTCATTAATAAAATAGGATCACTTGTAGCGAAGTTAAGACGGGAATACCCAGAATAATCAACACTTTTGGTGTCTGCTCCATTGCGTATACCTTTTATTGTTCCTTTAATACCAGGAGTATTATCAGTAGCCATTAAAGCATATTTAATCCCCCGCGGGTCACTATAACCATTCAGGAAAGACTCCATTGGTGCGCCCAGGGAAATATCGCCCCAGCCATTGCTGATGGTGGCTAAGTAATGGGCGCCGCAATCTCCGGGACTCACTGTAAAAGCATCAGTTTCCAGCAAACCAAAGGGATGGGCCACTGCTGCTTCGGCTTCTGTTTTAGCTTTGGCCGGACTAACAACCGAAATCCTGATGGCTAAACGCAGGCGTAAAGTATTGGCCAATTGCACCCATTTTTTATAATCGCCTTTCAGGCTGCTAACATCATAAGCAGCGAAACGGGCCTGGTCGGCAGCCGGATCAGCATTTTCGGCTGTGGTTAAAAGATCAACCGCTTTTTTAAGATCAGTAAAAAAGGCATCGTACAATACGTCCTGGCAATCAACACTTGCATTGGTACCTTCGCCATAGGGGGTGTAAACAATAGGGCCAAAAATATCGGTTTGACGGTGCGCCCCCATTACTTTTAAAATAAGTGAAATGCCATATAAATCTTTCTCTGTGTTCTCCGTAATTTTTTTTACTTCCAGCCAGGGGTTCAATACCGAGTTCACAGGTGTATTCCACGCGAAACCATTCCATCCGTCCATCACATAATAGTTGGTGTTGTTTTGCCCGCTGTTGAACGGAGTTTTACTCATCATGTACCCGGAATATATATCGGCGTTCAGGTTTTGTTGCACCTGTTGCCACCAAACGGGACAACCTTTAACTATACTTTGCATCATAGAAGTAAGATAACCTCCCGGAACATAAGGCCCGTAAGGAAGCGCTTTTTGGTCTTCGTTGATCGATTTTTCTTCCAGTTTTTTACAGGAGCTTACAGAAAGCAGCAGGGCAATAGAAAGCGCACCTGCTACCAATAATTTTAGTGTTATTTTAAAAACCTTCATGTGTTGTAATTTTATTTTTAAATACTATTAAAAAGATAAACTTAAATGGAAACCATAAGAGCGGGTGGTGGGCATGGTAAATGCATGCAACCCTTGTAAGCCATTACCTGCCGAAAGAGAAGCATCCGGGTCAAAGGGGGCTTTGTTTACAAAGAAGAAAAGGTTTCTTCCGACAAAGGACAACGTTACATCGCCCAGACCTTTGATGGTTGAGATCGTATAGCCCAAAGACATTTCACGCATACGAATGTTTGTAGCATCGTACACATACTGCTCACTTACCGGACTTACGCCACCAACGGAGGTGTAAAAAGTCTTTGGATCAAAAGAAGTCCCTCCAACAGTAATGCTTCCGGCATCTCTTGCATCGGCTGTTCGTTGCGACAATCCTTTCTGATCGAGTACTGCATCGGTCATTGAAATAACTTTACCACCAAACCTGCAATCGATCAGGAATTTGAATGCAAGGCCTTTGTAATTTAACGTGTTGCCCCAACCCATTAATAATTTTGGGTTTGGATTGCCCAGAAAATGATCTTGTCCCTGCGCAACAACCGGCTTGCCATTGGCCCCTTTTACAATATTCCCCGATCCGTCTCTTTCGAAAGCAGAGCCATACATATCGCCGTAAGAGCCACCTTCTTTAACAACCAACTGGTAAATTTTAGTCTGTGTATAGTCTGTAACTACAACCTGATCGGTTTCTAACTGATCGCTTAACTTAATAACCTGGTTGGTGTTTCTGGAAGTGTTGATGTTTGTTTCCCAGCTGAAGCCGTTCATGTCGCCTGTTTTGTACCCGGCCACCAATTCAAAACCTTTGTTGCGGATATCACCTCCGTTGATATAATAAAACTGAGCTCCTGAGCCCGGAGGAGCAATAATTGTAAACAACTGGTTGCTGGATAAAAGATTGTAATAGGTAAAGTTTACACTTACATGGTCTTTAAAGAAACGTGCATCAAAACCGGCTTCAATAGATTTTGTTTGTTCAGGCACTAAATTACCAAGTGGCAAGGCATTCACAGGAAGTATAGTCCCGTCCGGTTTAATCTGGTAAGGAGGGTTGGCATTGGATGAACCGAAAGGAAGTGCATTACCCACCGCGGCATAAGTAGTGCGCAATTTAGCAAAAGACAAAACGGAGTTAGTCTGAATGTTTTCGGTTAACACATACGAAAGACCTACTGAGGGATAGAAGAAAGGATTTTTTCTTGCATCCGGAATAGTGGAAGCCCATTCGTTGCGCGCTGTTACATCCAAAAACACGGTGTTTTTGTAACCAAGTTGTGCCGTAGCAAACACCGCCTGTGTAAATTGTGTGGTCAGAAATTCCCGGTGGTCAAAGCCTGGTTTAAAGTTTTGTGCAGAGAAGTTGTTCTGGTAGAATAATCCACTGGCAATATTGTTGCCCAAAGCATTGTAAGAACTCATTCTGGTCCCTTCGTTGTTTGTTTGCATTATACTGGTACCAATTGCAGCCAGCACACTAATGTCTTCATTCAATTGTTTATTCATGTTGACAATAAAATCCGAATACACCTGATTTGAATTAGAACGTTGCGAGGTGTATTCTCCGTTTTTAGAAGCAAGAATTTTATCTGTTGAAGCATATAGTTTTTGTTCCGAATGATCAGAAGTACGGTCGAGGTTTAAACGGGCCTGTACTTTTAACCAGCTTAACACATTGTACTGAGCCGAGAAAGCAGAGATGGTACGGTTGCGGTTTAAGCTGTTTGGATTGCGGTTCACAATCCAATACGGGTTTTGTGCAGAATAGCCTTCGTTCGGAAATTCAAGCCAGTTTTGCACCGGGTAACCACTTGCATCAAAGGTTTCAAAATTATTTTTTCCGTATTTGGAAAAGTCCATGCCAACCGGAAAAAGATACAAACCAACCAAGGGATTCAGGTAATAACCACCTGTGGGCCTGTTGGCAATGTTTTGATTGATGTATTTGATGGAAGCATCCAATTGTAGTTTATCGTTCAACAAAGAAGTTGTTCCGCGGAAATTTACATTGTGCTTGTCTAATTTATTTTCAGGTACAATGCCACTTGCTTTTGTATTGGCATAAGAAAGGAAAAAAGAGCTTTTATCGTTTCCATTGCTGATCGAAATACTGTTGATGTTGTTGACACCTGTTTTAAAAAAATCTTTTACATGTGCATTGCTGGCACTTGAACTTGCGGCGCCCCAGCTTTCGCTGTAGGCCTGGCCCGGTGTAGTTAAACCATACTTGTTTTGAATTTCAGGTACCAGCATGGCCTGCTCAAAACTTGTATTGTTTGAATATTTAATTTTTGCTTTGCCGTCTTTTCCTTTTTTAGTGGTGATCACAATCACCCCGTTCGCAGCCTGACTACCATATAAAGCCGCAGCAGAAGCACCTTTTAAAACATTGATGGTTTCAATATCATCGGGGTTCAAATTGGAAATCGCATCTCCTCCGTCGTACGCATCGTACAAGGTTGCAGGCTGGCTGCCTACAGCGTTGTTCATGGGTATACCATCAATTACATACAACACCTGGTTGTTTCCCTGTATGGATTTATTTCCCCTTAACACTACTTTTGAAGAACTACCAACACCGCCTGCGCCCCTGGTTACCAACACACCGGCAGACTTTCCTGCAAGGGAATTGATCATGTTGACTTCCTTCACTTCAGAAATTTCTTTGCCCGAAATTTCCTGTGTGGCGTAGGTAAGGCCCCTGGCCTTTTTCTCAACGCCCAATGCCCCTACAACGACTTCGTTTAAGTTGTTTGCAACGGGCGATAGTTTAACATCAATTACCAAAGATGCACCGATTGTTATTTCTTTCGTTTCCATTCCAACCAATGCAAAAACAAGGCTCTTTACGCTATCGGCCAGGCTTATTTTATAACGCCCGTCCACATCGGTTACTGTTGCTGCTTTACCGCTTTTGGTATAAACCGATACACCGGGAAGTGAGCTTCCATCTTCGGTAGAACTTACCTGTCCGCTAATTTCCCGTGTCTGCCCCGAAACGCTCCAGTGCATGGAGCAAAAAATCAGAAATAATAAATACAACTTTTTTACTTTCATAGAGATTTGATTTAAGTGATTGATAGAAGGGTTCATTAATTAAGAAAATATTGAAATAGGCCTATACATTCAGAAACCATCGATAAAGCATGACTCCGAACCAACGAAGAGATGGGATTACCTGTTTACAGTTTGTAATTTTTAAAAGCGGATGTAAACATACTTTTTAAGAGCGTAAGGTGTGAAATGAAAAAATCAATATAATTACTTCGCTCATTACAGGGTAATTTGATTCATGCCAATGCATAACTAACTAATATTCAGTTTTTAATCGCAGGTAATCCGGTACAATTTATTTTATTAATTACCATAAAATAAATAGCATCTGATTCTATTTCAGGCCTCAGATTTTTTCAGTAGACTAATTTAGGGCTTGGTTTAATAAATGCTGGAATGCTTGTCAGAAAAGGTACGCATCAATTTTCGCAACTGTTGTTTTAACAAAATGCTTTAATGTGGCAGTGATGATTTTTTATTTCTTTTGGTGAAAAATAAAACAATCCATAAACCACATTAGTTGTTTAGGAATAGTTTAAACAGACAAAGCAGGAAGTTAAAATGTGGAAGGCTATGCGTTTTGGGTAATTTTATTTCTCAGCGAAGTAATTTTTCCATCCAGGGCCTGGATAAAAGTTTCAACCTCCTTGTCTAAACCTTCTTTTTTTGGATTGTTGAATTCCGGGGCGCTTTCAAAAACAGCCTTAAGGCCTTTTAAATCGTCTAATAAATAAGACAATTCAGTGTGCATTTTTGTGCCTTCCAATAAATTAATTATGTCCTTCAACGAATGTTTCTGATCGGCAATTTTATGGGCAATTTTTTTGTCTTTTGTAGTTTTAGCGGCATTCATAGCAAGGTACAAACCTTCTATCCATCCACCTGTAAGCATTAAGGAAGACGTACTTGAACGCTGATTTTCCCTTAAAAATTTATCTGCATTCCAAAACGATTTTGAAATAATCAGCAAGAGGGAATCTTTGTTTTGTTTATTGGCTTCAATGCGGTCGAAGGTGCGCTCGTCAAACACCCCGCTAATACCAAGGCTTTTACAGGCCTGGTTCACACACTTTAAAAACAACATACTTTCCTGCGTTTGTTCAAACACACTGGTGTAACTTAAATCGGTGCCGTACACCCCTAAGCTTAATGCTTTGGTATCGTCCGAAGAATATTTTTTATAATTATCGGGATTGTTCAAAATAAGCCCGTCGTATTCAAGCCCGGTTTTGTATACAATTTCTGTAAACTCCTGGGGCGAAGGGATGGAATTAAAAATATTCTGGGCGCTTATTTTTTGTGATTCGCTGACTGTGGTAAGGGAATCCTCTCCTATTTCATCTTCAGCAGGGGCTTGTTTATTATCGCTACAGGAAAACAACAGAGCTATACAACATACATTAAGAAAGAATTTTTTTATTAGTTCCATTTATCTTTTTATTGGTCATCATAAATTACCTGCATTAATAATTTATGAGGGATTGATGCTTAAGTAACAAATATACAAAAAAACCATTGTTGGGAAAAAAGCACAAAAATGCTTAAGGTTAAAACTTTTTATGGAAAGCAAAAGCCCTTGCGTCCTTTTACCAGGAACCGGTTCGAAACAATATTCAATAAATTAAAAAAGATAAGATGAAAAAAATCAAACAACTACTGTTACTGCTAACAACACTTGTTGCAGTTCAAAGCCCGGCCTTTACACGCAATGTCCCCGGAATGGGCGAAATAAGGGGTCTTGTAAAAGATGAAAACCACGATCCGGCCATTGGGGCTGTCGTTACAGTAACGACCGGTGGGGCTGTTGCAGGAAAAGCAGTAACGGATATGGACGGTAAATATGTGGTAAAACCACTGAACCCCGGCTATTACGATGTATTGGTGCAACAAACAGGCTACAGTACTTTTACCGTAAAAAAAGTATTGGTAGAAGCCGAAGACCCGAGTTATGTGGATGTGGATATAAAACCCAATGAGCTGGAAGGAGCTACAATTACAGCTGAAGCCGATTGGAAAAAACCTAAATTGGATATGTCGGTGTACACCATGCATAAAATCAACGCCACCGAAATCAACCAGATGGCCGTTGGTAAAGGTGATATAGTAGGAATAATTGCCAATATATCATCAGATGTTCAGGTGGATGAGAACACCAATCAAATCCATTCGCGCGGAGCAAGGGCAGGTACCTGCCAGTATTTTATTGACGGGGAAAGAGTAGGCGACAACGCAAATTTTGCAGCATTGGGTATTCAGAATATTTCCATTGTAACCGGTGGCATTCCGGCACAGTACGGCGATTTAACCGGCGGGGCTATTATTGTTACCGGCAAGGATTATTTTACCGGCCTGGCCGAAAAAAGGATACGGCAAAATGAAATAAACAATAGACTGGCTCAGCTCGAAAAAGATAAAAAAGAAGCCGAAGAAAAGGAAAAACGGAAGAAGGAAATTGAAGAAGAAAAGAAAAAGGAAAAAGAACAACAAAGCAAAGAAAACTAATAGTATAGAAAGAGCCTTACATGCCCTTATATGCCTTATGTGGTTATGAAAATCCCTGCTTTAAACCATATAAGGCATATAAGATCACATAAGGTAACCGAACGAGACGTACCTTTAGTTGAATTTTTATTTCTTCGTTAACTGTTTAAACACATCTTCTAATTTTTGTTCCTGCTTTTGAAGGGCCAGTACACTTACGCCGTTTTTTACCGCAAAATCAAAAATATCCTTGCGAATATCTTTATCATCATGGGCAATAATGTGCCATTTGTTCGCTTCAATATTTTTAGCATCAATTACACCCGGAATATTTTTTAGGGCTGTGCGGCTCACTTCCCTGTCAAACTCCACCAGCACCAATTGTTGTTCCCTGCGTGCTTTTTGCAGGTTGTGGGTGTCGTCGTTGGCTACAATTTCGCCATTGTTAACAATAATTACCCGGTCGCACACGGCTTCCACTTCCTGCATAATATGCGTACTCAGCATCACTGTTTTTTCTTTCCCCACATTTTTTATCAGGCTGCGTATTTCTTCTAATTGGTTGGGATCAAGTCCCGTTGTCGGCTCATCCAGTATCAATACTTTGGGGTTGTGAATAAGCGCCTGGGCTATACCCACCCGTTGCCGGTACCCTTTACTTAAGGCCCCTATTTTTTTATTTTGCTCCACCTGCAGCCCCGTGGCTTCAATCATTTCCTTTACCCTGGATTTAGTATTTTTAATCTTATGCAAACCGCCTATAAACTCCAGGTATTCTTTTACATACATTTCTAAGTACAAAGGGTTGTGTTCGGGTAAATAACCCACCTGTTGCCGCACCTCCAGCGATTGTTCCTCCACGTCAAAACCACATACACTTACTTTCCCGGAGGTTTGAGGTAAAAAACAGGTAATAATCTTCATCATGGTTGATTTACCTGCGCCGTTTGGGCCTAAAAAACCGACAATCTCAGCCGGTTTCACCTCAAACGAAACATCGTTCAGGGCTTTCTGGCTTCCGTATAACTTACTTATGTTTTGTACTATTATCGACACTTTGTATTCTGTTTCCGGCAAAAATACACAATTATATAGTTTATACGTTCAATTGTTCACTCGTTTATTCGTTGGTATACCCCACCCAAAACTTTCAAACCATTGAACTTTCTAAATTCCAACTTTCTAAATTTCAACTAAATCCCGCATTTTGAAAATTAACATTAAATAGCTATGTTTGCACCCCTAAATTCGAATAGTTAGCTTGTAACTGTTTGTTTTTTAATATGTAATCAAAATATATACTATGAACGAAAAAGTAATTTATTTAGTACCCGTATTAGGTATTTTAGGATTAATTGTGATGGCTGTAAAATCGGCCTGGGTAAG
>JAHEYF010000080.1:22578-23170 GCA_023251755.1 Bacteroidota bacterium | reverse complement strand
ACTTGAAGAAATAAAAAACTTTTTCGGGCAGCACAATCAAAGCAGCTCCCGAATCCCGGATCAGTTGCAGGAACTTTTATCCCTGGATTACCTTTCACCTGAAAAAGTAAGGCTGCTTTTTATCCCTTCATTTATCATTACTTATTTCAGCCCCGTAAATCTGAACATCACTTCACACGATTCAGATATTTCAAGCCCACCTCCTGAATTGGTTTAATGCATAACCTGTTTTTTTTTGATTCGAAGCCCTTTGAAAGGACTCCGTGTGAAATAATTTATTGCTTAACCAACCATATTTAAAAGATGAAATATATAAAATCAGCAATCATAGCATTGCTCACTATAAGCTGTCAGTTTTCATATTCGCAAACTGATACAGCTAAAACGATAGAATTAAATGAAGTAGAAATTGCTACTGATTCAAACTCAAACAAAGCTACTTTGTATAAACCCGTTTCCGTAGTTAAATTAGATAAAATTGAACTGAAACGGGGCACAGGTTTGTTCCTCGACGATGCCATCAACGCCAATGTTCCCGGTGTATTTATGGAAAGACGAACCATATCGGCCGGACAACAATTCAACATCAGGG
>JAHEYF010000080.1:0-22568 GCA_023251755.1 Bacteroidota bacterium | reverse complement strand
ACATCAGGGGCTACGGCAACGGTGCCCGCGGGACAAATGGAGTAAACAGTAATTTTGACACACAAGGCTCAAAAGTGTACCTGAACGGAATTCCTGTTACCGATGCCGAAGGAATAACTTTAATGGACGATATAGATTTTGGCTCCCTTGGAAATGTAGAAGTTATAAAAGGCCCGGCGGGTACATTGTATGGACTGGCAATTGCAGGGGTTGTTAACCTTCAGACACAAAAAGCCGAAAAAGGAAAAGTTTCTATTGGACAGGATGTGATGATGGGGAGCTATGGTTTGCAACGCTTCACCACTCATCTTCAGATAGGAGGAGAACGCTCTTCCATATTGGTCAATTACGGGCACCAGCAATCGGACGGCTTTATTGTTCACACCGCTTCACACAAGGATTTTGCAAACCTTGTCGGAGAATTTCAACTCAATAAAAAACAAAGCATAACTACTTATTTGGGTTGCAGCAATAGTTACGATCAAAGACAGGGAGAATTAACCATCGGGCAATACGATACCTTAAATTTTTCGGGCAACCCCGCCTATATCAATAACAATGCACATTCCGAAGTTGTTAGTTTCAGGGCCGGTCTTGGTCATACTTACACCTTCAATCAGCATATTTCAAACACCACTTCGGTTTTTGGAACAGGTTTGAGTAGTAATGTAAGCTCGGCAGGTGGCTGGACAGATAAAAGACCTGTAAACATCGGGCTTCGTTCAATATTAAATATCAGCTACCCTTTGGGCGAAAAATTTAAGTTATCGGGGCTTGCAGGTATTGAAACACAAACCCAGTATGCCCAAACAATTGGATACGCCATGGTAAAAGACAGCTTTAACCTGAGTGGATACAATATTATAGGTAGCAACACCAGCAACAATTCCACCATCAACAGAACCACTTCTGTTTTTACAGAATGGACTTTGGCTATGCCCAGTGATTTTTCTTTAACGGCTGGTGTGGGCGTTAGCTCGATGAATATTGACTATTCCAACAGAATTTACGCGGTGGCCAATAACAACCCCACTGTAAATAAAAACCCTGCCCGTATGCACTATGGTATTTTATACAACAATTTGGTTTCCCCGCACCTGGCTTTAAACAAAGTGTTCAACAAACAATTGTCTGCTTATGTTTCTTACAGTGTTGGGTACAAGGCCCCGGTGAGTTCATACATTTTTATTCCAACCACCAACCTCATCAACTCAGACCTCAAACCAGAACTGGGAACACAATATGAACTGGGAATAAAAGGAAATATGCTCGACAATAAATTAAACTTCCAGATTGCGGTATTTGATGCGGTCTTCTCCAATAAAATGACAACAGTAGCGGTTCCGAACCCGGTAAAAACAGTAACCCTTTACACTTACATGGTTAATGGCGGAAGTCAGGACAACAAAGGCCTTGAGCTATTGGTAAAATACACCGCTTATCAATCGGACGAAGGTTTTATTAAATCTCTTAAACCTTTTGCCAACATGGCTTATTCCAATTTTAAATACGTTGATTTTAAATTTCAGAAAATTGGTAAAGACAAAGCCTCCAAAGACAGCCTGATAACTGTGGATTATAGTGGCAATGCAGTAGCAGGTGTTGCTCCCATTACTGCAAATGCTGGCCTCGATCTGGACACCAAACCAGGCTTATACGCCAACGTAAATTATATGTACCGCGATGGAATGCCCTATACTTCTGATGGATTAAACAGAACAGCAAGTTACGGTTTGGTGAATGCAAAAATTGGTTTTCATAAAACCTTTTCCTCACACTTTAACATAGATGCTTATGCTGGAGCCACTAACATGACCGGGCAAAAATATGCCTACATGGTTTTTATCAACCAGTTGCCTGATGCCTACATGCCGGCCCCGAATAAAATAAATTATTTCGGAGGACTTAACCTCAAATACATTTTTTAGATCCTTACCAATGAGGCAGTCACTTAAAGGCTGCCTCTTTTAATAAAATTAAACCATGAAAAATTTAGCGATAGTACTGGCAGTAAGCCTGCTGTTTTCAGGATGCGGGCGTTTTGGTAACGAGGACAAAAAAACGGAACACAAGGAACGGATCGTATGCATTTCGAAACAATACAGCGAAATTATTTGTGCTTTGAATGCACAGGAAGATATTGTTGCCGTGGATGTTTCGAGCACCTATCCGGCTGAAATAAAAAAACTACCCACGGTTGGTTACCACCGGGCATTGAGTGCCGAGGCCATTTTAGCAACCAAACCAACACTCATTTTTCAGGACAATAATATTGGGCCGGAGCATGTGGTAAAACAACTCAATGACCTGAAAATTCCCATGAAGAATTTTACGAAACACCAAAACACCATTGCAGGTACCGATTCACTTATCCGTGAAATGGGTGCTTATTTTCACAAAGAACAACGGGCCGATTCGCTTTGCATGAAATTAGACAAAGACATGAAAAGCGCCCTGGAAGCTGCGGTACAATACAGGGATACTACAAAAGTATTAGTCATTCATTTTGGCCAGGCTTCCAATATTTACATGGTGATGACCCAAAAAGGTACGGCTGCAAAAATGGTTGAATGGGCAGGTGGCACAATGGCTGTGAATGATGAGAAAGGGATGAAACAAATCTCCCCCGAAATTGTAGCCCAATCCAATCCCGATGTAATTCTTTTAACCGATTTTGGCTACGACCGCCTGGGTGGTTCTCCGGAAAAAATTAAAGAACTCCCGGGTGTGGCTTCTACCAAAGCATTTAAAAACAACAGAATTTACAGAATTGAAGAACACGACCTTGTATACATGGGGCCGCGTACCGGAGAAAATGTTTTGCTGATTCAAAAACTGATACACCAGCATGCACAATAAAACTAAATCTTATAAAGGCACATTTTTAATTCTTCTTTTTTTGCTTATTGCAGTTGTGCTTGTATCAACCTGTTACGGCGCAGTGTACATCAGTATGGACGAAATTTTTTCGGGGCTTGGTAAATGGGTCCATAAACCAGATAATATGACCCTGAATGAAAGAATATTTATAAGCATACGATTGCCCCGTGCCTGTTTATGTGTTTTTGTAGGAGCGGCACTGGCAGTGGGCGGGGTATTGATGCAGGCCTTGTTTCGCAACCCCATTGTAGAGCCGGGCCTTATCGGTACTTCAAGCGGAGCTGCTTTTGGGGCCGCACTTTATTTTGTACTGGGGGCAACATTTAAGTTCAATGCAGGGGAGTGGACATTGCCCCTGGCCGCCTGTGCCGGAGGAATACTGTCTACTTCACTTGTATTCACACTTTCACAATCTAAGCAAACAGGTAAAAGTTCGGTTGTTACCCTGCTGCTCACCGGTATTGCGATAAACGCTCTGTTTCTGAGTGGTGTAGGCTTCCTTTCGTATATTGCACGCGACCCCCAGGCACGCTCCATCACCTTCTGGAACCTTGGAACATTATCTGGTGCCAGTTGGAATGCTGTTTTCATTATCGGAACAAGCACTGTTGTGTGTATAGCCATTGCCCTGCGATACGCCAAACACCTCAATGCCTTAATGATAGGAGAAGAAGAAGCACAATACCTCGGGATTGATATTAAACGCTTAAAATTAAATGTCCTTTTAATAAACGTAATAATGGTAGCTATTGCAACAGCCTTTGTAGGCGTAATTAGTTTTGTGGGTTTAATCGTTCCACATCTGCTTCGTATTATTAATGGTTCCGACAATCGTTTCTTAATCCGCAACAGTGCATTGCTTGGCGGGGTACTGCTGGGTGCAGCAGACTTACTGGCCCGTATGGCTTTAAGACCAGCGGAATTACCCATTGGCATTGTAACATCCATAATAGGAGTACCGGTGTTTATTGTTTTAATCCGCCGAAAAAATTATTTCTTCTGATATGCTGTCTGCAAAAAACATCACTTATAAAACCGGGGGTAAAACACTTCTTGACGATGTGTCGGTATATTTTGAGGCCGGGAAACTCAATTTAATTATAGGCCCCAACGGCGCCGGAAAATCCACTTTAATAAAAGTTATTTGCAACCAGCTTCAACCGGATGGAACAGGAGTGGTATCTTATGGAGGTAAAAACATCTACACCCTGTCCATCGCAGACCAGGCCCGCATCCGTTCTGTATTGTCACAAAATATTGATGTAGCTTTTCCTTTAACAGTAGCCGAAGTGGTAATGATGGGAAGGTACCCTCACTTTACAGGAAGGCCGGCACAAAAAGACAAAACGGCCTGCGAAGAAGCCCTGCTTTTTTTTGATCTTTCTGAGATGTCTGGTAGAAATTACATGAGCCTGAGCGGAGGCGAAAAACAACGGGTGCATTTTGCAAGGGTGCTTGCACAAATATGGTACCCGCTTAAAGACAGTTGCAGATACCTGATCCTTGATGAGCCCTTGACTTTTTTGGATATACGTTACCAAATTGACTTTATGCAAAAAATAGTTGAGCTGCTGAAAAATAAAGATATAGTTGTAATAGGTGTAGTACACGACCTCAATTTAGCCGCCAGGTTTGCCGATAACATCACACTCCTGCACCAGGGAAAAGTACTGGCCGATGGAGACAAACACAAAGTCTTATCAAAACAAAATATTAAAACAGCTTACCACCTTGATACGATTATTCATTATGAAAATGAGTCCATGCATTTGTATTTTCAATAGGGCCTCCTGTTTCTGAAATTTTATTTATTGACAACAGTTACAACCTGCAATTTGAATTTTGCAAAATATTTTGTAAATTCAATACACCACTCAAGGGTTTGATGCTTGCGGATAAATAACTTCATATTTACTTTAACATTTCTATGTGTATTCCCACTGTTTGAGTTATACGCACAAAACAACCTTGTTGACTCCCTACAAAAAGCTGTAAATCTTCAGCAAAACGATAGCCAACAGGTGAATATCCTAAACCGGCTTGCCCTTGAATTGAAAAACCCTGATCCTGAAAAAAGTATAGTGTATGCCCGACAGGCAGCGGAACTTTCTGAGAAAATAAATTACTTAAAAGGCCTGGGCATATCCAATGTAAATATTGGGGCCGCAAACCTGCAAGTGGGTAAATATACTGAAGCTCTGCAATGCCTGATGAAAGCCCTTGAAATTTGCGCGAAAACAGGGGATAAATTATGCAAGGCCAGGGCATTGAATTCGATGGGTAGTGTTTATAAAAACCAGTTTAATTATTACGCTGCAATAAAAAAACACTCGGAAGCTTTAAGCCTTTTTAAAGAGCTGGGTGATCAAATGGGAATGGCTGCGGTTTATTTTGAACTGGGGAAGCTTTACAATTACATTGGCAATTACCCCGAATCGCTAAAACAATATTATGCTGTTTTAAAATTATACGAGGAAAAAAAATTCACTGAGGGTATAATGGCTACCTACGTCAATATATCCGAAAATTACAATGAACAGGGAAATATGAAGGAAGCTTTAAAACTTAATTTTTTAGCTTTGGATATTGCAAAAAAAATAAACAACAAAGAAGGCCTTGCTATTTGTTACAACAATATCGGCGATGCCTATTATAAAAATGGCAATTATGCAGGGGCGCTTTATTACAATAAAGCATCCATTGAACTATGCAGAGAAACCAATGATATAGAAGGGGAAGGTGTTTCTTATGGCAATATCGGCGAAATATATGAAAAACAGGGCCATTATTCAGCATCCCTCACGATGTATGAAAGGGCCTTGAAGATTGCCGGAGAAACAGGAGATGAAGAAGGGGTAACTATAGCCAATATCCATATTGGAAGAATATACACAAAGCAGAAAAAATACAATGGAGCTGAAGTATACCTGAAAAATGCCCTCAGCAATGCAACAAAAAAAGGTGCTTTGGGATTGACAAGGGATTGCTACGAAGGCTTAACTGAGCTGTATAAATTACAAAAGGATTACAGAAAAACATTCGAATGTTACACCACTTACATCAGTTACCGTGATAGTTTATTCAATGAAGAAAATACAAAAAAAACAGTCCGGGCCAAAATGCAATACGAGTTTGATAAAAAGGCCAGTGCCGACAGCATAAAAAATCAACAGGAACAAAAAGTTAAAAATGCCGAAATAGCGGCTCAGAATGCCGTTATTGAAAAAGGCAAAGCCCAGTTTTGGTTTGTAGTAAGTGGTTTGTTCATTGTAGGTATCGCCCTGGTAATTGTAATCAATCGTTTCAGACTGACCAACAAACAAAAAAAGATCATTGAAAAACAGAATTTTCAAATTGTTGAAAGTATTAATTACTCCAGAAAAATACAGGACTCCCTGCTTCCGGATAAAAAGGAAATGCAGCAGGCCATAAATAGTTTATTTATATTTTATCACCCTAAAGACATTGTAAGTGGCGACTTTTACTGGTATAAACAAGTGAATAATTTTACCCTTGTGGCTTGTGTGGATTGTACTGGGCATGGTGTGCCCGGGGCATTTATGAGTACGCTCGGAAGTTTATTACTGGATAAATTGGTGAACGATAATTTAGTGATGCCCTCTGAAATATTAAACAGGCTCAACGATGAAATCATCAGAACACTTCATCAGCAAAGTGGCGGCTCATTGCAGGATGGAATGGACATTTCGCTTTGTTTAATGGACAAAGTCAATAAAACTATTTTATTCAGTGGCGCCCGCAACGGGCTTATTGTTGTAAAAGATAAAACGGCTCAACGGTACAAAGCCGATGTGTTGCCGGTGGGCGGAAATTACATGAAGAATGGGAAAGCCCTTGAAAGAAATTTTAAAACGCAGGAAATTACCCTTTCTCCCAACGACTGGGTATATATGTACACCGATGGGTTTATGGAGCAAATAGGAGGGAAGGAGGGGCTTCCGATGACTTACCATCAGTTTGAGGAGCTGTTGGTGCAGGTTTCAAGCCTTGAAAATACCGAAGAAAAAAACAAGCTCTTGCAGCTTAAGCTTGATCAATGGCGCGGTCCCCGGCAAAGAACGGATGATGTATTGGTAATGGGTTTTAAGGTTGATTGATAAGGTTCTTCTTAAATAAAGTTATTTATTGCATTACTCATTTAACCCCTTTCCATTGAGAATTTGCGGCACACATTTTTCAATTCTTGACTCCCTGGTTTTGGATTGTTTGGGTGCAGAGAAATGCAGCAGGAAGGCTCTTTGCCGTCCCGGTGTCAATGCTTCAAAGGCTTTTTTCAGGGCAAGTCCGCCTCTGGCTGACAATTTATTTTGAAATTCTTCAGGCATATTAAACTCCTTCGTTTTTTTAAACTCCACTTTCAAACCGGCTTCTTCCACTTCAATGCCTTCATAAATATAGGCTTTCAGGCTTACTTTCAGCTTCACTATTTGCCCGGCACTGGTAAACCGGATCTGCCGCGCCGCCTGCACATTTTCAGTTTGTTGAATCAGCATGCCTTTGGGGTCTTTTAACAAGGCCCCTTTGAAAAATAACAGCGCACAGTAATCTTTAAATGCATGTATCAGAACGATGTTGTGCTTATTAAAGGTGTAACAGGGAACGCCCCATTTCAATTCTTCGGTCAGATGACAATCAAGAACGATCATTCTCAATTGCTCCAGTTCTTCCCTCCATTTTTTGGCTTTAGTAAAAAAGAAATCAACTTTTGGGTTCATTGTTTTTATTATTTAGTGGTAAGTTCAAATTTAGCAATTAGTTTTCATTGGGCAGCAATACTGCAATGTTACAAAGTTGTGATTTGCTTTCAAAATGTATCTTTGACTTATTGATAAACAACATCGTGATTCAACTGATTAATATCCTTTTGGTACGGTTGATCATTTTATTTGCGTTGCAGCCAGAGCATTAAAAATTTATCGTATACTTCGTAATAAGGTTTGTCTGCATTTATAGTGTAATAGATCATTTCTTTTTCTACAAGGGCTTCAATGCCTCTTTTTACATTTGCAGAGCTGCCCACGTTATGGCGGTGCATAAATTTTTGCGCATAGGGCTGTTCTATTTTACGTTCTATGGCAATTGCTTTTAATATATTCCATTGGCTTGGAGTCAGTAAATTTCTGTATTGAAAATAAACTCCTTCATTGTCAAGCAGTATTTCATTAATAGTTTGCAAAACCAGTTCCGGTTGAATTGTTTTAATTCCTTTTGCAAAAATTTCATGACAGAGTCTTTGTGTGTAATACGTATGGCAATCTGTAAGTTCCAGTATCAGATCAATGGCTTCTTTGCTGATCTTAAATTTTTGTTTTTCAAAATGCTGTTTTATAAACCCGGCATAAACGCCTGTATTTATTTTTTGCAGGTTAATGCTTTTTGTACTGGCATAAAAAGGGCGTTTGGCGCTGTTAAAAATATGGTGCATCATTTTCTGATTGCTTCCGCAAAAAATAAAATGCACGTTCTTTAAGTGTTGTATACAACTGCGCAACAGGGCCTCCGTATTTTTTTCAGGATAATTTAAAATCTGCTGAAACTCATCAATAGCAATAATTGTTTTTATATTTTGCGCGTCTAAAAACTGAAATATCTGCGGTATTGT
This sequence comes from Bacteroidota bacterium, assembly GCA_023251755.1. Classification (GTDB taxonomy): domain Bacteria; phylum Bacteroidota; class Bacteroidia; order B-17B0; family Aurantibacillaceae; genus JAHEYF01. The sequence continues at coordinate 14,065 of JAHEYF010000080.1, read as the reverse complement.
TTTTTCAAATTGCCGGGCTTGCGTAATGTCTAAACTTAATTGCGGGCTGCCGGATAATTCATCTACACTTATAACCGGGCGCAAGACTTTTATAGCCTCCCAAAAGCGTTTAGTCAGGCTCTTGTTTTCCGGAAACAGGCTGTAAATACTGTTGGCAAGCTGATTTGTAAAATCTTTTAAGTTTTGTGTGGCATAAATATCAAAATAAATGGTAGTGGTTTTTTTCTTTTTTAAAAAATAAAACACCTGTTGTATTAAAGCGGTTTTGCCAATTCTGCGCTGCGCAAAAAAAACGGTGTTACTTTGATTGTTAATATTATCCGTCAGCGTTTTTGTTTCGCTTTCCCTGTCGCAAAAATAGTCAGGAGATATGTAGGCACTTATTAAAAATGGATTCATAACGTTTTGATTGTTATGTAAATATAATTATACATTTTGTAATATACAAATTGTTAAATACATTTTGTATAAAATTCCAGGCTTAGTAAAGACGTTTTGCCACCCCCGCTTTTTACCGGTGTAAACGGGGGCTGAAACAGGGGTGCATTTGATCATTTGCTTTCAAAATGTATCTTTGACTTATTGATAGATGCCAATAGCAGTATTGGCACAGGTGCTATTGGTGTAATCTTATCCTGTATTTCAAATCAGCATTCTTCTCTCTCTTTTTCTGTTTAAGGGCTGAACAAGTATTTTATTGAGAAGTAAAGACAGGCCAAGCGATGCGATCAGGGTTGAATACCCGTAGTAGGGCATGTATTTGGGATGTGAAAAAAATATTCCGTGAAAGACCATTACCACCAGGTGATGACCAATATACAGGGAAAATGAGAACTCACCAATCGCACGATCGGCTTTATTGTTTTTAAAGACCTTGAATATAAAAGGAATGGAAACGATAATTAAACCATAAAACAACCATTTTTTTACCTCCATCTCCTGGACAAAACCATTGTACATTACTATAAAGCTTAAGCAAATACCCAATAATACATAAGCCAGCCAGTTCGGAAACGGACGGTTTTCAATTAATTTATAAAGCCTGTAAGCTAAACTCCCACTAATAAAGAAGGCTAATTCGACTGGAAAAAAACGATAGGTCCATGGGTCGTGTGACAAAGAAAAACACTTAGTAATACAGACCCTGAGGCCCAAACTCATCACAACAAATAACAATTGCCATTTCCAATGCCGGCGAACAATAAATGGGGCTATCGCATAAAACATAAGTTCAAGACTTACCGACCAGGCCTGAGGTACTAAGAGGTAATTAAACCCTGTTTGAGGCTGGAGCGAGGGGAATTTATGAAAATAAAGGTGGCCATCGGGACCAATACACAAAAACAACAATATATCCTGCCCAAAAATAACAAGGTTTTCAATAACAAAATACACAAGGCTGAAAACACTCAGAGAACCTGAATAATTAATGTAGCGGGCTAAATAATAGGGCTGATTAAATCCGTAATAACCTACGAGCGAAAGAATCAAAGCCAGTGCCAGTACAACCCAGTAAACAGGGTAAATACGCAGGAGCCGGTTGGTCATAAACAATTTATAACTTCCCTTGCCGGTGTATTTTTCATTCAGAATCAAAGCCATATAAAACCCGGATAGAATATAAAATGTCTGCACAGAAACCTGGCCACCGGTCATGCGCAAACCGAAAATTTTGTGCGTATGAAACACAACAATAGCAATAGCTAACATCGTTCTTAGTATCCCCATAAAAAATACACCATCAAAATTAATTTTACAAACCAAACTCGCATTTAAGGAATTCTCACATGGCTTGCCTGAAGTGAACAAAAGACACCCAGCCCATTTTTAATATTACTGTATAGAGGAACGCCTTGCGAAAAAAGGCCACTATTAGTATTTTTTTCAAGGGACAGGTTGTATTTAAAATAATGGACATCCATATTCAGTAAATAAAAATCATAAGCCAGACTATTTTTATTCATAATTTTTTCCGAATTCATTTCTCCACCTGTTGTTCCAAAAGCATCAGCTACAGTGTAATAAAACCAGGAGTAGGATGTATCTGCTGAAAAGGAATTAACAAGTTGTTCCCTGCCAAAAAATTTATAATAATTTGTTTCATCCGCGATGTCCTGCCAATGGATAAAGATTTTTTTGTTTGTTCCGGTGGTATCAAAAGTAATGTCAAGAGCGGGTGCATTGGATATGGGGACGGTGCAAGTGGCTGAAACTGAATTTCCATCAGGGGTACTAATGTTTAAGGTGTATATTTTTCCTGCAACTACGGGCAATACCATTTGAGACAGGGTGTATTTTCCATTGTCATACATCAGTTTATTGGTTTGCGAACCATCTGAAATAAACACATCTGCATCGGGTACGGCATCATTGGTGTTAATTGTATTGTGATGGGCCCCGAATATAGGATTTGATCTGGTGAGGGTGAGGGTGATAAGGCTGTCTTGCGGAGATAAAAAACAACCGACTACTAATTTTGGTTTTGTTTCGGGCAGTTTAATGTTATCAGCAGTTTTGGTACAGCTGTATATAAAAAAAAGGACCAAAACGCGCAGAAGCAATTGCAGTGAAGGTTTCATTTTATGCGTGCATTAAAATTTAAAATTATAGGATACAGAAGGAATCAGTGGGAAAAGGCTTTGCTGTTTCAATACATTGTTTCCGGTTTTGTCCTGTCCAATAAAATAATAATAGGGATTCTGTCTGTTATACAAATTGTACACGCTTATTTCCCAGGTACGTTCCCCCCATTTCTTTTTTTTATGCAACTGAATACCAATATCCAGACGATGATAGGCTGCCATCCTATAACTGTTTTTAGCGGTATAGTCACTTGTGCCGGAATAATAACTACTTCCACCATATATAGAAGGAGCAAGGTAATAAGGGGCATTATAAGCAGCAACAGGAAGGGTAATGGCATTCCCCGTATTGTATACCCAGGTACCCGAAAGCGTAATGCCGTTCTTTTCGGCAGATGCTTCTCTTATTTCATAAATACCCACCAGCGATAAATTATGCCGTCGGTCATAACCAGCATAAAATTTTTGCCCAAAATTCAGGGAGTCAAACTGCAATTGGGTCCAGGACAAGGTATATGCTATCCATCCGGAAAAATTTCCTGATTTTTTTTGCACTAACAACTCAAGGCCGTAAGACCAGCCCCTGCCGGAAGTTATATTTTTTTCCCAGCTAAAAGCATGGTTGTTGTCCGGATCAAGATTAACGTTGTAAAACGAAGCCCCTTCTTTATAGTTCAACACCTGGTACATTTTTTTGTAATACCCTTCAACAGTAAGGATGGTTTTGTATTTCGGAATGTCTTTGGCTATTCCTGCTGCTACCTGTCTGGCGTGCTGTGGTGGCAGGCTTTTGCTGCTTGGTACCCATAGATCTGTGGGAAGTCCAATCCCCGTATTTGAAATCAATTGTACAAACTGGTTCATCATCGTGTATGAAGCTTTAAGAGAAAAATTTCTCATAAGGCTGTAATTACAGGAAAAACGAGGCTCTACTTTAAAATAATTTTTTCCCTGCGCAGAATAGTCTGGCACTCTTAAACCAACATTTACCTTCATCCTGGCGAAGGGTTTATAATCGTCTTCTATATAAACTCCGGTTTCCTCTGTAAATACCTGTATTTTTTCTGAAATTTTTTCCATGGGTGTAGTGGTATTCTTGATAGTGCCTGCAATTGCATAAGGAGTAAAGAAGTGGCTGGTGGCAAATGCCCCAAAACGAATCCGGTGTTTCAGGTTCACACTAAAATCAAAGTCAGATTTTAAAGTATAATCCCTTATACCCGAAGTGTATTTAAAGGTGGAAGTTTCCTGGTCACTTTTGTCTTCTAAAGAAATAAAGAAAGAATAATTTGTAAAGACAAGTGATGTATTGGAAAACAAACGGTTTCCAAACAAGTGGTTCCACCTGGCGGTGGCCGTGACATTGCCCCAGCCCAGTTCAGCATCAGTTGAAGAAGACTGATCTTTATTTTTTGTATAGAACTTGTCTTTCCCAACATAAGCACTCAGGTAAACCTTGTCTTTATCGCTGAAATCGTAATTGAATTTGGTATTTATATCATAAAAAAAATAGCCGAAACTGCTTTTTGTATCTTTATGGGAATTAAATGATGCTACAATAGGAGCTGCAACTGCATCAATGTATGTCCTGCGGGCGGAAACCAGAAAAGAGCTTTTATTTTTACACAAAGGCCCTTCCAGTGTGAGCCTCGATGAAATGAGGCCAATGCCTCCCTCTCCGTGAATTTTTTCTTTGTTCCCGTCTTTAATGTTCATTTCCATTACGGAGGAAAGTCTGCCTCCGTAACGCGCGGGAAATCCGCCTTTGATGAGCTGCACATTTTTTACGGCATCGCCGTTGAATACTGAGAAAAACCCGAACAAATGGAATGCGTTGTAAACAGGCGCATCATCCAGTATGATGAGGTTTTGATCCGGCCCGCCTCCACGCACATACAAACCGGCAGATCCTTCCCCGCCTTTTTGTATACCCGGCATCAATTGCACTACTTTTAAAATATCTTTTTCTCCCAAAAGGGCGGGAATATCTTTTGCCTGCTGAACCGGAATTTCAATGGTACTCATTTGTGTGGTCTCACTTAATTTGTTTGTTTTTTCTGCCACCACTTCCACTTCTTCCAGGTCGGTACTTCCATCCAGATCAATGTTTAACGGAATGTCTTTATCTAATTTTATTTTTTTTGAAATTGTCTGATGCCCCATATAAGAATAATGCAGGAGTAAAGAATCCTGTTCGGGGAGTGTAAGTGAATAAAATCCATAATTATTGCTAACGACCCCGTTCTTATGTTGAGGGGCATATACGACAGCACCGATTAATAATTCCCGGCTTCCTTTTTCGCTAATGTAACCACTAATGGTATATTTTGTATCCTCATTTTTACTGAGCAAAATTTGTTGCTGAAACAGGGTGTATTTAATATTCGCGTTTTTTTGCAGGTAGTCTAACACTTCTTTTAAGCCAACATCGTTAAGGTGAATGCTTGTTTTTTTATTGAGGTCGATGAAATTAGTGCTGTACTGAAAAGAAACCCCTGTTTGCTCTGTTATTTTTTTAAGTAATTCCCCCAACATGATGGAAGAATAATCGAGCGATACTTTTTGTTCCAAACCAGGACCCTGTGCTTTGATATACCCTGAGACAAAAAACAAAATGATTATAAAATAACGCTTGTATTTTACAATTTGTTTTTTACTTACATCCTTTGCCATCCAGAATAATCTTGTTTTTTTCTTTTTTATAATCAATGTTCATGGTTATTTTAAAAGTCTTCAATATGTCTTCCAGCACAGGCTTTTCAAAGGTTCCGGTAAAAGAACAGCTGAGGAGCGCCGGGGATTTAATTTCTATATGTATGGAAAAATATTTTTCAAGTTCAGACACTACTTTTTTAAATTCCGTTTTATTGAACACTAATTTTTCCTGTTGCCAGGCCTGGGAATTGATATCGTCATTAGCAGACTTAAGGACTTCCTTTGTTATGATATCAATGCTTCCTTTATCTCCTTTTTCCAATATTAGCTCTTTGGCTTCTGCAGAAAAAGACACCTTTCCATGCGCGACTACCAGTTCAATATTTTTCTCATTTTCATAGGCCCTTAAATTAAATGCGGTACCCAGCACCCTTGTTTTACTTATTCCGGAATAAATAATAAAGGGCTTGTTTTCATTTCGGGCTACTTCAAAAAAGGCTTCTCCTGTTAAATAAACAACCCGTTGTTCTTTGTTAAAATCAGCAGCACAGGAAAGGCTGGTGTTTTTATTCAGCCATATATTGGAACCATCGGCTAAGTGAATAAGTTTTTTCCCTGAAGTGGTGGTATATTTTTCAAGGCCAGAGGAAGCGTACTGAGCATTGTTCTTTTGAGTCATTTGTTTAACAATAAACAGCAGGCCAATTACCAACACGATGGAAGCTGCTATTTTCAGAATGGGAAACAGCCTGTTTTTATTGCGTTTGGGAATATCAAGGGGAATCACCTTGGTTTTTTCTATTGATTTCGATTTAACTTTTTCCCAGGCCGCTTCGCTATCCGGAGTGAAATCCACCTCCTTGAATGAGCCTTTATCCCATGTTTTTTGCGCTTCTTCAAACAGTTTTCTGTTTTTTACATCAGCGTCAATCCATAGAGCAAGCTCCTTTTCCTCTTCTTCGCTAAGTTCCCCGGCGAAGTGTTTTGATAGAATTATCCAGTAGTTTTCTTCCATCTTTCATTCGTATTTTTTTATTTGTTAAATATAAGGTATATATTTTAGGCCTAAAAGGATTCATTTAATCAGAGATAGCACTGCATGGTTTTTTAAACTTTCCATTTTTTGTGAGAGAGATTCAATACGTCTGCTCAACTGCAAAGGGCCTCCTGCTCAATAATCATTCAGGTCAAAAATTTCAAAATACGGATTACAGGCATTAAAATAACCATAGCCATTATTTACATTGCCCGGAAAATGAATAGGTTCGCTGGCCAATGTATTAAACACAGTGCCTGAACGTTTTAAAGCGCTTAAAAATTCATAATAGCCTTTTGTAATATTCGAAACCATCACCGCAAGTGTATCTTTGGCCTTAACGCTGGTAATTTTTTTATTCATACTGTATTTGCCATTTAAAAACGAATCATCGCTCAGTAAATCGAAAGTTTCGGTTGAGTTTTTACCCTGGGCAATAATTTTATCTACATTCATGGGGGTATTGGTAGAGTTCTTCGGTCGTTTTACGTAATCCACTACATAATAATTTTCAATTTCCTGGTTGTCGCTTAATTCATAATGTATGGTAATACTTGTATCGGCAGGAGTACGGATAACTACAGGGTACACCGTGTCAAATTGCACCCGAGGCAACATGATGGTGGATGAATTGGCGGAAAGCCCTTTTTCATTGTCGAGCACTGTGAGGTGATAATCACCATAATAATATTGCAATAAATTGTGACCTTCATAAAGTCCGGGCGAAATCATTGTTAAGGTGTCTGTTATTCCAAAATAATCTACTGTAACAAAAGCATTCGACACATAAATTGATTTTTTAAACTCGGCTGAAGTATCGGGCCTGGTTTCGAGGGAACTAAAGCTGCGGGTAACTGAAACCAATATATATTGCTCAGGAATAACCTGGGATGAAACAACTAATTTTGGCGCAGCTGGTTGAATATCCAAATCGATTGGGGGAGCGCAGAAATTCAGGCCCATCACCAGGGCAGCCATACAAATTGAAGGAAGGAATTTTTTCATGGTTACAATTTAAAGTTGTATGAAATAAATGGAATAACACCGAAGCGGCCCACGGCCTGGTATTTTTTAGTGCCGTCGCTTTTGTCGGTAATAATTATTTTATGAGGTTGTGCCCGGTTGTATAGATTGTAGGCCCCGAAGTGCCATTCACCTTTATGTTTTAAAAACTGTCTGTGCTCTTTGGTTTTAAAAATAAAACTAACATCCAGGCGGTGAGATGCAGGCATTTCGAAACTATTTTTATCAGCAAAAATTGCCAGGGTATTAATACCGGTCGTAGGATTGGGGACAAAGTAATTGCCCAGTACAGGTGTAATACGCTGCCCTGTTGAATATACCCACACAGCAGACAAAGTAAAACGCGGGGTAATATCATAGGCGCCAACTAAGGATAAATCGTGTCTTCTGTCGAACTTTGCATAAAAGGTTTCACCATGATTCAGCTCTTTAAAATTTCGTTTAGACCAGGATAAAGTATAGCCCATCCAACCGGTAAACCGGCCTTTGGTTTTCGATAAAAATGTTTCCACTCCATAAGCCCGGCCCCTGCCTGTTACCAGTTCTTTTTCATAATTATCGTTTAATATGAGGGTAGCACCTTCGCGGTAATCAATCATATTATTTATCCATTTGTAATAGGCTTCAATTGAAAGCATGGATTTTATTTTCGGCATTGTAAGGTTGTATCCCAGGGCCACCTGATCGGATACCAATGGTTTAACTGCTTTGGTGGCAGGGTACCATAAATCGGTTGGGAGCGACATGGCAGAGCTTGAAACCAAATGCAGGTATTGTACCATCCGGGAATAGCCTGCTTTAAATGACTGGTTTTCGGAAAAATTCCAGGCAAGTGATAACCTTGGTTCAAGGCCTGCATATACCTTCGCCTGCGTAAGCAGCCAGGAGTTCCTCAGGCCATAATTTATTTTTAACAGTGAATCTACTTTCCAATCCACACCGGCATAAATACCAAATTCCTGCGTAATGAGTGTTGAACCTTTTCTGGATCTGACAAGATCTGAAATTTCGCCGCCTGTACTCACCATGTTGGGATTGAAAGTATGATTAATAAAGAAGGCGCCGTATTTAATTGTGTTTTTTGTATTGGGGTAATAATTATAATCAATTTTTGAACCTATATCGTTTATTTTAGATTTGGTTAAAAAAGAATTTCCGGACATGTTCGCCTCCACATCGTAGCGGTAGCGTGTAAAAATAAGCGACACATTCGAAAATAATTTGGAATGGTAGATGTGGTTCCAGCGTGCAGTGCTTGTATAATTACCCATAATAAAAGTGGAGTTATCGGTACCAAGTATATTGTTTGCGGCGCTGGTGCCTGCGTTATCCAAAATATCATCTCCCCGATACATACTAAGGTACAAGCGGTCTTTAGCCCTTACTATATAATTGAGCTTAAAATTTATGTCGTAAAAATGGTAAGGAATCCAGGCTCCTATTTTTTGTAAGGGCTTTGTCAATTGATCTATATACGACCGCCTTCCGGACACCAAAAAGGACATTTTATCTTTAATTAAGGGCCCTTCCAGTGTTAAATTAGAAGATATGGTTCCTATCCCTCCTGTAACATGAAACTTTTGAAGGTCCCCGTCCTTCATCCTGATGTCCATTACGGAGGATAAGCGCCCGCCAAATTGCGCCGGAAACCCTCCCTTGTAAAGTGTTACATCTTTTAACGCGTCGTTGTTAAATACTGAAATAAAACCAAACATGTGCGAAATGTTGTACACGGTTGCTTCATCCAGCAATATCAGGTTGTCGTCTCCATTCCCGCCCCTTACCATCATTCCGTTTTGTCCTTCATTCCCGCGTTTTACGCCAGGCATCAGTTGCATTACTTTAATGATATCCGTTTCACCTCCGATTGTCGGAATATTTTTAATCTGGTCAATTGGAATATGAATTGCGCTCATCTGGGATGATTTTACCTGCTCTTGTTCAATATCTTTATCGGCTACAATCACAACTTCATTCAGGCTGTTGTTTTCGGGCAATAATTTAAAATCAAGATGAATATTCTGATCCAGTTGAACAGTCTGAGTGGTAGACTTGTAGCCGATAAACGAACAGGTAATTTCATAAGTTCCTTTGGCAAGGGTGAGCGAATAAAAGCCATACACATTGGTACTGATTCCCTTATTTGTCCCTTTAAGGTAAACCAAGGCTCCAATGGCCGATTCACCATTAATAGTATCGCTTACCGTTCCACTAATCGTAAATTGATTTTGACCATTTAACGAGGCACAACAAATCAAAAGAAAAATCAGCGCTGCAATTTTTTTAAAAAACATATATTTATTTATTGAATAAGTGGTTCGAAGTCAAAAGCAACAAATTGCGTCCCCTTAACTTTTCCATTGTGCATAATTTTTCATGTATGAATATTCGGGTTGCTTTGGGATGCCTATCTTATTTTGCATCAGTAGCCACCACCGTGTACCTTTTTGCCCTTATTGGAATGCCTGGAAGGCATATCGTCGGGCATTTTTCCATGAACTAAGCGGTTAAGCCATGCCGGGTTTTTAAAAACATAGCCTATGGTAAAACCGGCGGTAGTTGTTAAAGGAAAGTCCTTGCCATAAAACGCGTGACTGTACCTTATCGGGTTGTGATAATTAAAGTTAGAATTGCTGGTCTTGTTTTCTATACCATAACCTAGCCCGACATACCAGCCAAGCGTTAACATGTTTCCAACAATGTATTGCCGGCCATAAATGAGGTTCAGGGCTGCGGATGTATAAGACTCTTTAACGGCAAAAGGACTTGTGGCGGAGAAGTTGTCTGTAAACGAAGTTGATAAATTATTGAAGATAAATTCTAATTTGATATACCTTCCTTTCAGGGGATGTGCATACCTTACGCCTTCAATTTCCACGTCAGAAGAACTCCCTAATAAAAATTTAGGGCCGGTGCGGATAAAAAAACCTTTCGGATGTAAATTTACTGCGCCATCAAACACCCCCACTCCTGGGCCTATTATACCAATTCCGGCTTCCCAGTTAAGACCAGGCCGAACCATGGTTTCATAACTAAAAGCAAGATTATGATGGAGGGGAGAAAAAAAACTGAATTTAAGGCTGCTGGTTTTGTCTAATATAGCATTGTTGCTTGCACTCATAGGATCTTTATCTTCTTCCGATACATTGATCAGGTCTTTTACCCCTTCAAGTTTAATGGTTTTCACATCTTTTCTGTCACTGGTAACAATGGGCCCATCGGGTGTTTCAAAATACCTGTACTTTATTTCCTTGGTACCGATCTCCACAATTTTCACTTTTAGCTGTTTATTGCTCTTTAATGTAATGATGTCTTGTCCGCAGGCCTTGTGCAAAAAGCCCGAAAGGCAAATAATAAAGACAACAACAGATAGTTTTCCTGTTTTCATCATCCTGTAGTTTTGGATGTTTAACAGGAGTTTAGTCATAAGGACCATAATTGCATTGATAAAGATTCCAACAAAGTTTAATCCCTCTGTAAGCCCGTACTTGTTTTCTTGCGTTTTCATGTGTATAATAAATTTGGTTTATTTACAGGAAGACAAGGGAACTAGTATTTACCCCTAAGAAAAAAGGAAATTATTTTTGAATTGTACCGGTTTGGTATTCATTTTCCCCTGAGAGCTACCTGGAGGCAGAGGAAAAAACCTGCTGAATGGATGTATTGAAACAGGGCCAGGGCCTGAAAAATAAGTGGTCTGATGCTTTTATAGGTAAGGGGACAATAAATCCCTTAGTCTTTTTAATGCGATCGACATTTGTGTTTCCACTGTTTTGACGGAAATATTGAATTGGTCTGCTATTTCCCTGTATTTTAGTTTTTCAATACGGCTCTTCATAAATATTTCCCTGCAGCGTTCGGGCAAAGTGGCCAATGCTTCTTCGTATTTTTTTTCAAATTCATAGAGTTTAGCCTCATCCATGTATTCTTCAGTATCGTGTACTCCCTGTTCAGGGATATTCTCCACAGGTTCGAAGAAGTGCCTTGATTTTTTTTTAATAAGGTTGAAGGCCTGGTTTTTAACGGAACGCAATAAATAAAAATTCACAGCAGTATGGATGTCAATTTTCTCCCGGTTATCCCATATACGGATAAAAACCTCCTGCACCACTTCTTCACTGTCTGTTTTGTCTTTTAAATAAGAAAAAGCATACCTGCACAAGGAAGCATAATGTTTTTTAAATAGCAACTCAAATGCTTTTTCATCACCATTTTTAAGTAAAAGAAAAAGGTCATTATCGTTCTGATTCATAATAGAAAATGGAGTGCTGCTTCGTAATTGAAAACGGATATGTGAATAGTAAAATTAATGTTTTTTACTTAAAAAATTGTTTGACCCGCTTTCAGGGGCTGGCCGTACGTTACAATGTTCGAACCTTCGTCAAAGAATTTCTGAAGTAGAAGTCGCTTTGCAACTTCAATCAGAGCCCATAAAGCGAAAAAGCCTGAAAAAGTAAAAAGCCCGGAAGATGACTTCCAGGCTTTTTCTGCTTTATGGGCGGTGAGGGCGGGATTCGAACCCGCGGTACGGTTTCCCGTACGACAGTTTAGCAAACTGTTCCTTTCGGCCTCTCAGGCACCTCACCAATCAGAATAAGTTCCAATTTTAAACTGGTTTGCAAAAATAGAAATAAAATCTGAAAATCAAGCGTTTTTTCACTGGTTTTTCATCAATCAATATTATATTCGCCATTCTGTCATTTCTCAGATACTATACTATCTTTGTAAACTGACGATAAAATATTAAATATGACACGCTCAACCAATGTATTTACTCTTTTCTCAGCTGCTTCTTTCTTAGCTGTTTTTATTTCTTCCTGCGGAAATGGAGAAGAACAAAAAATTAACAGTACTGCAAAAAGTGATATTGCCAAAGCAACGGATTCAAAATATATTTCCTTTAAGGACGCTGATGCCTGTGACCCGGGCTGGAAAAAGGAAAATACACTGATTGTACATGCAATTGGCGATGTGGATGATATGCACCCTACCAACGGAACAATATCAGCAAATACGCAGGAAATTTTGTTATACACACAGGTTCATTTAATCCGTTCTGATTATGAAACACTGGGCCTGTATCCATATCTGGCGAAAGCCTTGCCTCAGATATCTGCCGATGAATTGACGTTTACATACGAATTGCGGGACGATATGACCTGGGATGATGGAACAACGATTAGCGCCGAAGATGTTGTATTTAGTATGAAAGCAAACAAATGCCCCCTGACCAACAACCCGCATGCAAAACCAAGCTTAAGTAATGTGAAAGAAGTAATGGTCGATCCGGCGGCGAAAAATTCAGTCAAAGTGCTGATGAAAAACAAATACATTCAGAACATCTCACTCTGGACGGATGTTGCAATTATGCAACGCAGCTACTTCGATCCGGGAAATGTGCTGGCTAAATACAGCTTTGCCCAGTTCGACGATAAATCATTTAAAGCCGATGCGAATAAAGACCTGAAAGACTGGGGACTGTTTTTTAACGACCCTAAATTCAGCCGTGACCCTCAATACCTTGTTGGGGCGGGGCCGTATAAAGTAGAAAGTTGGGATGCCGGACAATCCTTTACGCTGGTAAAAAAACAAAAACACTGGACGGCTGGTAAAGAAGGCATGTTCAATAATGCGTATCCGGATAAAATTATTTATAAAATAAATAAGGACCCCAATTCTACCAAGCTCGATTTTAAAAACCAGGTGTTTGATGTTACAGGTTATATGGACGCGAAGGTGTTGGAGGAACTTCAGGCAGACCCCAACTTTAATAAAAATTACAATTCAAAATTTGTAGACACTTATAATTATTCTTATGCGGCCATGAATATGCGTCCGGATGGGATTAAACACAAAAAGTTATTCGTCGACAAAAAGGTACGCCGGGCAATGGCTTACCTGTTCCCATTGAATAATATTAATAAAATACTGAGCAGTGGGCTTAGTAAACGGATGGTGACCTGTACCTCGCCCCTAAGCCCTGATTTTAATGCTGATCTTAGCGAAATACCATTTGATGTGGAAGCCGCAAAAAAATTACTGGCCGAAGCAGGCTGGAAAGACACGGACGGCGATCAGGTACTGGATAAAGTAATTGACGGGGAAAAAGTAAAATTTGAATTTAACTTTCAGTACATGACCACCACAAAAAACTGGGAGATCATGGCTCAGCAGGTAAGTGAAGCCATGGGAAAAGCAGGAGTTAAAGCCAATCTCACACCGGTTGAATACAACGTTCAGAGAGAAAGGGCCCTCAACCATGATTTTGATCTTTTTTTAGGTTCCTGGGCGGGTTCAGCAGCACCGGAAGACCATTCCCAGATCTGGGCTGTGGAGTCGTGGTCATCAAAAGGAAGTAATTACACAGGCTTTGGTAATTCAGAAAGCGATGCTTTAATTAAACAAATTAATCAAACCGTTGTTGATAGCTTAAGGACACCTTTGGTGAAAAAATTTCAGGAAATTGTTTACGATGAACAACCCTACGTATTTATGTTTGCCGCCTTGCGCAAGGTGGCCATACACAAACGTTTTGGCAATCAAAAGGTGTATTTCGAACGTCCGGGTATACTTTTCAATAACCTGAAATTATTACCCTGTTCTAAAAAAAATGCAACACAGCCCTAAATTTAAAAAAACGCCTTCATGCTGAAGTATGTTTTAAAAAGGGTATTGATTTTTATTCCAACTTTATTTGTCATTACCCTTATTGGTTTTGTTATTGCCCTGAATGCCCCCGGTGACCCCGTGGACAGGATGGTTACTGCGG
>JAHEYF010000182.1 GCA_023251755.1 Bacteroidota bacterium | reverse complement strand
CTGCAAAATAAAACCGGCCATTTTTTTGTAAAACAGGTTTTCGGCGTAAGACATTGAAAGGCTAAAATGAGCAATGTCTTTTTTTAAATAACTTATAATTATGGCATCCTGTTGAAACAACAAATCCATAAAAGGTTTAATAAGTGTAATGGAAAAAACTGAAAAGAAAGAAAAAAGGATGTTGAAAAAAATGTTTAACCTGGCGTAGCCCCAGTAACCCTTCACATATTTCAATACTCTGAAAAGCTCCATCATAATAGGGTTCAAAGATATTAATTAAATGTGGCTTGTAATACAGCCAGGGATTTTATTTCTTTTAAGCCCGGAACGTGCAGGCGGTAATAACGGATGAGGGTATTGAGCAGGGTGTTGCGTTGCTGTTTATGTATGCTGTATGTAGTTAAATCGTTTAAGCCCAGCGAAAACAATTCAGAAAAATCTTTTGATTCCTGCTTGTCTAAGTAATGCGGATGCGCAGGAATGCCGGGAATAAATACGCCTTCCTGTAAATCAAATACGTTTTCGGTGCTGCTGTAATTGTTGTGTGGATAAAAGCCAAGGTGCTTGCACAATGCAGCTAAAAAAAACAAATGAAAATTAAACACGGGCAAAGTACTCATGTCCAGCCATTGAAAAGAATGAACAATAAAATCAAACAGCTCATAATTGCTTTCTTCTTCGTGCAGGGAGCGGTATAAAATTTCATTGATAAAAACCGAGATGGTATTTTTGGCCATGTTGAGTGAAAGGTCGCTGTACTGGTAAAAACAACGGGCCTCGTTGATGCGGCCCAGGTCTTTGTTTTGTTTGGAGAACACTTCCAGTTCAAGCTGGTTGAGGGGAAGCAACAGGGCAGGTTTTATTTTTGAGCGGGCCGAGCTGCCTACATTTACCATATAACTTTGCAGGCCAAAATCGCGGGTGTAAATTTTACAGATGACTTTTTTATCGCCATATTTAATGGTGTGAAGAATGATGCCTTTTGTTTTAAAGAGCATGGTTAATTGACAACAAGAATTTTGCTCACCGTGTTTTGTTCACCGTCGGAGGTAGCGCACAATACAAAATAAACCCCGGTGGCTACACGCTCTCCTTTAAAGTTTTTTGCGTACCATACAGCTTGTCCGCCTTCGGCTTTTGTTTCGTAAACCAGGTTGCCGGTAACATCTGTAATTTTTATTACCGCCCCGTTTATCATTCCTTTAATAATAACAGGCCCTGTGTAGTTCGGTTTTACAGGGTTGGGGTAGGCATACACATCTTCAAATGTTTCGAAACCGTCGATGGTGGTTGTTTGAAACGACAACATTCCTTTTTCTGTAGCGATAAACACTTCTCCGTTTTTTCCGTTTACAGCAACGTTGATAATGTTGTTGGAGAACAAAGGGCTGTTGGCCGTGGTGAAATGATAAATTTCTTTTTGTCCGTCGTGAGTGAGGCAGAAGATTCCGCTTTTACGGGTGCCTATCCATTTGTTGTTGGCTCCGTCTATAGCTATGCAGGTAATTTGTTCGGTTTCCAATAAAATTTGTGTGTGCCCTTCCTGTTCAATGTATATTTGTTGAGCATCCCAGCCGCTTGTTTGTGTAGTAACAGCCTCAGGGTTGTAAAACACAGCAATCCCTTCGTTGGTGCCTACCCACATATCCCCTTCTTTGTCTTCGGCTAAGCAGTTGACCTGAATGGTTGGTAATTTACCTGCGCCAACGGCTGTGGTAATTTTTTTTGTATTGGAATTGTTGGGTGTAGCGTAGGTATCGTCGTGTTTATACACCAGGATACCTCCGTCGGTAACTATCATCCAGATTTGTTTGTTTTTATCCATCAGTGCCGAACGTGTTTTGGCCCCGGTTGGGTAAAACATGGCGAAGTTAATGTCCTGCCAGTTGCCGTTGGCTTTTTTTACAGTTAACATATAACTGCTATAAGCTACAGCCACCCATAAATTATTCTCCCCGTCAAAAAAAACAGCGTCTGCACGAACGTCTACGCCACTGCTTCCATCTGCCAGGTGAAGCGGGCTGTTGGTATTGTCGTATACATGTATGACCGAATCGTTTAAAAATTCCAGCACACCACTGCCCCAGCTGGCAGCGTAGAAATGGTTGATGTTGCTTGTGTCAACGGCAATGTTATTTATATCAAAATAAGTCCCTGTTTTCTTTTTGATATGCCTCCAGGCCCCGTCTTCAAAAATATAAACCCCTTCGGAAATATAAGAAGGTACCAGCTCATCACCCAGACTAACGGGTGCTACAAAAACCTTGTTGTTTTTTATTTTAATATCGCTGGCCAAAAACATACCGGGTCCGTTTGGAATATACCTTTCGTGATCGCTGGCCAACACCGTTGAGCTGTTGGCTTTTAATTTAAGCAAGCCCACTGTTTTATCAGCCATCCAGTAGGTGTCCGGGTCCGAATCATCGGCCATCATATCGCTCATGTTTGAATTGGGTAAGTCGGCGCCGTAACCCCATACCCGTGTAATAAAATTACCTGCACTGTCGCGTACTTCAAATGTTCCCTGGTCTATCATCATCAGTTTATTGTGCACGTCGTCGGCAATTAATTTTTTGAGGTGGTAGCCGTATACATCGTGTGCCTTATAGGGGTAGGGGCTCCACGAGGTTCCATTGTATACATAAATAGTATCCTGCAGGTTGGAACCATCTAAAATGTGTTTAGAAAAATTGGTGTAAATAGTCCCTTTAAAATTTACGATGGCATTGTAAGGCCCGGCAGGTAAAACACTTACCTGTTGCCAGTTCTGATAATTGGCAAGGTTGGGGGAAGACAGGGGGGCCATATACACACCATTGTTTGTTGCTGCGTAAATGTATGAATTGTCTAAGGCCACTTCATACACATTTATATTACTACCATTCGGGCCAATAATATATGTGTCTTTCACCTCGTAATTGTCGGTGTTTATTACCACAATACCAAAGCCTACGGCCAGGTAAGCATACTGTTTGTAAAAAGTTACAGCATTGATGCTTTTGTTGCCCAGTATTGATTTACGCAGGATATCAGAAACATTTGTAATCGTATTGTTTTTAAGGATGTCGATATTGGAGTTGTTATAACTGATAAACAAGGTGTTGTTATACCTGTTGGCTTTTATCAAAACAGGGTCTACATCCGATAAGCCATCTATTTTACTGAGCCGGCCATAAGAGTTATCGCTTTTACTGTAATAAAATAATCCCTGGTGGGTTTGTTTGTAAAAAGGGTCTAAACCCGAACTGGTGGTTGTTACGGTACAGTATATTTTATTGTCGAATTCGGCAATAGAAGTTGCCCTGTTATAAGCCAGGTGATCGCGCCACTGAAAAGATTTCAGAGGGTTTTGAGCCTGCGAAACACAATACACTGTGCAGAGGCAGAGCAGCAATAAAACAGCGGGGTATGAGTTTTTTTTAAGCATAAATTTACCAACCATCCAATAACGTTCAACTTAAAGGTTTATTGTACAGGAGTAAAGATAAACTTTTATCCTAATTTGAAGATGCATTGCGTTTTTGGCTCTGCATTAATCTTGTTTTTTTACTACCTTTGCCTGTATAATCAAGGCTCCGTAGTTCAATTGGATAGAATGACAGATTCCGGTTCTGTTGGTTGGAGGTTCGAATCCTCTCGGGGTCACAAAAAGCAGAAAAGCCACGAAGTTCTTCGTGGCTTTTTGATTTTACAAAGGCTTTTCGCTTTAGTGTCCTGAAGCGAACGAGCGGACCGATAAACATATTTCCAACCGTGATCCCAACTTTTAAACCTTTTAACTTTTAAACTAAAAATTAGTGGTGATGCCCGTGTTCACCGTGTACATGGCCGTGGTCCAGCTCTTCGGCAGTGGCTTCGCGCACTTCCATTACTTCGCCAACAAAATGCAGGTCGTGTCCGGCTAAGGGATGGTTAAAATCCATGGTTACAGTGGTATCGGTAATGTTTACCACCATGCCCATCATCTGGTTGCCTTCCGAGTCCAGCATAGGCAATTCTTCTCCTTCTTTTACGCGTTCATCATCAAATGCACCGTCTACAAAAAAGGCTTCTTTGGGTATTTCGGCTACATAGTCTGCCTCGTGCAAACCGTAAGCATTGGCTGCTTCAACACGGAAATCAAAAGAGTCGCCTGATTTTTTACCCGACAGTTGTTTTTCAAATTCGGGGATCAGCCCGCCTACACCGTATAAAAACACAAATGGTTTTTCTTTTGATGTTTGTTCTACTAACTCTTCTGGATCGTTTTCAACCTTTGAAGAAAGATGGTAATTTACTGTAACTACCTTGTTTTGTGAAATAATCATGTTGTTGTTATTTATAGTTGTAAACTATCCTGCAACAGTTTGCGGG
The DNA here is from genome assembly GCA_023251755.1 of Bacteroidota bacterium. GTDB lineage: Bacteria > Bacteroidota > Bacteroidia > B-17B0 > Aurantibacillaceae > JAHEYF01. The sequence goes on along the minus strand of JAHEYF010000182.1, from coordinate 1,662 downwards.
ACTTTAGATTTCGAATTTAATTCCTTGTGCCAGGGGAAGTTTGGTTCCGTAATTAATGGTGTTGGTTTGCCTGCGCATGTATATCTTCCAGGCATCGGAGCCTGATTCACGTCCGCCCCCGGTTTCTTTTTCCCCGCCAAAGGCCCCGCCAATTTCCGCTCCCGATGTGCCAATGTTTACGTTGGCAATACCACAATCGGAACCTTCGCAGGACAGGAATTTTTCTGCTTCGCGCATGCTGTTGGTCATAATAGAAGAGGACAATCCCTGAGGAACCCCGTTTTGTAAGGCAATGGCTTCCTCAATGGTTTTGTATTTCATGATGTACAAAATAGGGGCAAATGTTTCGTGCTGAACAATGGCAAATTCGTTTTTGGCTTCGGCAATGGCTGGTTTTACGTAGCATTCGCTTTCGTAACCTTTTCCTTCCAATACACCACCGGGAACAATCATTTTTCCGCCTTCGCTTATCAGGCGTTCAATGGCGCTCTGGTAATCTTTAACAGCCGTTTTATCAATCAATGGCCCTACGTGGTTGTTTTCATCCAATGGGTTTCCAATGCGCAGCTGGCTGTAGGCTTTTACCAATTTTTCTTTTACGCTGTCGTAAATGCTTTCGTGTATTATTAAACGGCGGGTGGTGGTGCAGCGTTGTCCGGCTGTACCCACAGCACCAAACACAATGCCCGGTATGCACATTTGCAGGTCGGCTTCAGGAGTAACAATAATCGCATTGTTTCCGCCCAGTTCAAGTAAAGAACGTCCGAAACGTTCGGCTACTTTAACGCCTACAATTTTTCCCACACGGGTTGAACCTGTAGCTGAAACCAAGGGAACACGGCTGTCTTCACACATTAACTCTCCTACTTTTGAACTGCAAACGATCAGGGAAGAAATACCATCGGGTAGTTTATTTTCTCTGGCCACTTCGTTCCATATATTCTGACAGGCAACGGCACAAAGCGGAGTTTTGCTCGATGGTTTCCATACGCACACATCTCCCGAAACCCAGGCCAGTGCAGTGTTCCAGTTCCATACGGCCACCGGGAAGTTAAAGGCTGAAATAATCCCGATGATGCCCAGGGGGTGCCATTGCTCATACATACGGTGATCGGGGCGTTCGGAGTGCATGGTTAAACCGTGTAACTGACGCGATAAACCTACGGCAAAGTCGCAGATGTCGATCATTTCCTGTACTTCGCCCAGGCCTTCCTGGAAGGATTTGCCCATTTCGTAGGAAACTAATTTTCCTAAATCGTCTTTGTGCAAACGTAATTTTTCGGCGAATTTGCGCACTATTTCCCCGCGGGCCGGAGCCGGTATTTTGCGCCAGTATTTAAAGGCTTCAACAGCGCTTTGCAGTATTTTTTCGTAATCCTGTTTGGTGCCTGTTTTAACCGAGGCTATCAGCTTACCGTCAACAGGGCTATAAGATTCTATCACATCTCCTCCGCCAAAGTAGCCTGTACCGGTAGAGCAACCATCGTTTACCTCTTTAATCCCCAATGATTTCAGGGCTTTTTGAATTCCAAACACGTCTTTTTCTGTAATTGTTTCCATGGCATTTGATTTAGGGTACCAAATGTAAGAAATTTACGGGGGAAAAAGCTTAAGAAATATTAAAAAAGGGCAGGTGTAGAAAAGGATTTATTGGTTTACCAG
>JAHEYF010000181.1 GCA_023251755.1 Bacteroidota bacterium | reverse complement strand
CAAACGGCTCGTTCCGGAAAACGACATTGCATTTAATTTATACACAGCGGCTCCTTATTATATAAAAGAAAGCATACAGGCTTTTAACCAGGAGTATTGCATTGGGCCTGTTAACCAAACCAGTAAAACAACCGATCCCCGGTATGTATTTGGTGAGGGTTTTGCTGCCCCAGTGCTTGAAATCAGTGCCAACAATCCTTCTACGGCTTCAACCACACTTGCATTTAATACAAACGGACTATATGCCGCAGGTCCGCAGGCCTATTTGAATGTGGTGTATTCGGGGGCTTCCAATCAGTTTTATGGAACATCATCCAACGCCGATTACAACGACCATGAATTGTCCATTGAGCTGAACGATATGAACAATACCTGGAATCAATTGGATGTAAATAGTTTTGACGGTTACAAAACCTATAGAAGAAATCTTGCCCTGACAAATTCGATTATAGGCGCTTCAACGCAAATAAAGGTAAGCAGCAATTACAGCCCGGCCCTATACTTAGGCAACCGGACTTACCTGCATTATGTGAGCATGGTTTATCCCCAAAGTTATACCCTGAATAATTTAAGCGAAGAAAAAATGTGGGTACCCGATAATGCATCGCAAAGTAAAGCTTACCTGAATATCAGTAATTTTAATAACCAGTCTTCTCCTGTTTTTTTGATAGATATAACGAATCATAAAATCATCAGCACCGTTCAAAACGGAAGCAACTTTCAGGCCCTGGTCAGCAATTCGGGCGGTTTGAAATTTTGTTTTCTCGCATCAGAGAGCAGTACACATATCATCAGTACCTTAAGCAAGGTAAACGGAACAGGTACTTTTGTCAATTACCAAAGCCTCGCCGTTGATTCGGCTTATATTATTGTTACACATACTAAATTGCTGAATGGCGCGGGGCAATATGCTGCTTACCGGGCAAGTGCTGCGGGTGGCGGGCACCATGTAATTACAGCCAATATAAAAGATTTGTGCGACCAGTTTGCTTATGGGGTGGAAGGGCATCCGCACGCCATTAAAAATTTTATACATTATGGAATCAATACTTTTCCAACAAGCCCTAAAAATCTTTTTATCATTGGTAAAAGTGTTCACATACTCAAATGCCTGAACAACCCGGTGAATTCTCAAAAAAGATTAGTTCCTTCTTTCGGGTACCCTTCTTCTGATATATTACTTACACAAGGGATTGTTAACCCGGCTTCACTTGCCCCGGCTGTAGCAACAGGCAGACTGGCCGCTCAAAACGACACAGACATTGTTAATTACCTGAACAAAGTGGTATTGTACGATGCCCTGCCCGTTGAAGCCTGGCAAAAAAACGTATTGCATTTTGTGGGAGGCACCAACAGCTCCGACCAGGGAATCTTTAATCAATACATGAATAATTTTAAAACTACTATTGAGGACACACTTTACGGGGCTCATGTGAGCACCTTCCGCAAGACCTCTACTGCCCCCATAGGTATCAATACCAACGACTCTATAAAAGATGTGATTGAAAACGGGGTCAGCCTCATTACTTTTTTTGGTCACGGCTCCACTACAGGCTTCGAACAAAACATAGACGATCCTTATGCTTACAACAATTCCCCAAAATTTCCCATGCTGGTGGCTAATTCATGTTACACCGGCGATATACACACACACGATGTGATTTCGAACAGCGAAAAATTTGTACTGGCTAAAAATCACGGAACCATTGGGTTTCTGGCAACAGTGAGCTCGGGGGTTACTTATTCGCTGGCCAATTATACCGGTGAGTTGTATAAAAACATCAGCTACCGGACTTACGGAAAAACGTATGGTGAAGCGGTGAAAGAAGGGGTGGCGTATACCCAGGGCCTTTCCTCAACTGATACCACCACACACATCACCACACTCGAAATGACCCTGCACGGCGACCCCGCCTGTAAATCGTATGCCCCGCGTTGCCCTGATTATGCAATCACCAATTCGGATGTTAGCTTTGATATAAAATCAATTGTTGATTCGATTAACATAGACATTAAAATAAGCAACATCGGTAAGTCTGTCAACGATTCGATGTTTGTATATGTAGAACGGATTTTCCCCAATGCAACCAGCAGCACCTTCCTGAAAAAAATAAAGGCCCCGCTGAACCAGGATCATTTAATATTTAACATTGACAAAAATATTATAAAAGGGGTGGGCTTAAACAAATTCAGTGTGCGGGTCGACTATTTTAATTCCATTGTGGAACTGTCGGAGCTCAACAATTCCACCACAGGTTACATCAATGTGTTTATTCCCGGTGGTGATATTGTTCCTGTGTACCCTTATGAATACGCCATTGTACCCGACACTGCTCACGTAGTATTAAAAGCCTCAACAGCCGATCCCTTTGCCCCCCCCACCGTTTACCGTTTGCAATTAGACACCAACGACACCTTTCTCAATCCGCTTATCAACACAACTATTACCGCGTCGGGAGGTGTTGTGACCCTGCCGGTAAATTTACCGGGCAAGGACAGCACTGTTTATTTCTGGAGAATTGCCAAAGACTCTTCCAATCCTTCGGCCATCAACTGGCGCGAAAGCTCTTTTCAAACCATTAAAACAAAACACGGCTGGGAGCAGGCGCATTTCCATCAGTTTAAAAACGACCAGTACCAGTTTATTAAATACAATAAACCTGTCCGCCGTTTCGATTTTTTCAACGATGTGAAAACTGTTTTCTGCAGGACCGGTTATGTGAGTGCACCCTACAATTATATGAACTTTGCGGACAACAGTTATTACATCAACAATGCGCAACAGGTGTACTGGACCTGTGGACAAAGTGGCTGGACATTTGTTTTATTGGATTCTATTTCTGGTATTCCGGCGAAGGCCGATACCGTATCGCCCGCCCCCAACCCGGGAACCTGGTACAGCCAGTATTTTAGCTGCGCCTGCATCCCAACTCCACGACCTGCTTTTGATTTTGGCCCCTTTAATTCCTGTAACGACAACGTAAACTGGAAAACAAGGATAGAACAATTTCTGAACATTATTCCTGTTGGAACACGTGTACTGGCTTACAGCCACGACAATGATTCTGCGACTACATTTAGTCCGGCTTTAAGGCAGGCCTTTGCAAAAATAGGTTCAGACAGCATACCGTTTAAACCCGACACCTGCCAGATGATTATTTTTGGGACAAAAAAAACAGCACCGCACACCAATGCACATGAAGTGATTGGGAAAAAAATAAGTGATATTGTTACGCTCACAGATACCATGCGCACCAAATGGAACAGTGGTTTTATTGCTTCTGGAATTATAGGTCCTTCTGTACAATGGCGATCGCTGCACTGGCGGTATGCATCCCTCGACAACCCGGTAACAGACAGTATTTATTTAAAATTGATCGGAATAAAAGCCAATGGTACCACCGACACCCTCGCTGTTATTAAAAAAGATTCATTGGATGTATTGAACCTCAGTAATTACATCAACGCTGTGAATTACCCGTATATGCAGCTGATGGCCTTTGAGCGCGATGATGTGAACCACACTGCTCCTCAACTCAAACGCTGGCAGGTAATTTACGACGAGGCTCCCGAAGCAGCGATCAATCCGCCCTTAGGGTATTCCATCAGTTCTCCGGCTGTGCAGGAAGGAGATAAGATCACCATTAAATTACCGGTTCAAAACATAAGCACAGCCGCTTTTAGCGACAGCCTTTTAATCACTTACTGGATAGAAGATGCCAACCAGGTTTCGCATAGTCTGCCTTATAAATTAAAGAAAAAACCATTCAACCCTGATTCGGTCATCATCGACACCATTAAAATAAATACGCTTGGTTACGGCGGCGACAATGCTTTGTGGGTGGATGTGAATGCCCTGAATCATCCGAAAAATCAATTGGAACAATACCACTTCAACAACATTATCCGTATTCCTTTCAGGATCAACAGGGATAACATCAACCCATTGCTGGATGTTACCTTTGACGGTGTTCACATCCTGAACGGAGATATTATTTCTTCCAAGCCGGCTGTCCTGATTACGCTGAAAGATGAAAACAAATACCTGGCCCTCAACGATACGGCAGACTTTGCGATTTACCTCCGGATTCCGGGTGCAGCGCAGGAACAAAGAATTTATTTTAACAACGGTTTGCAATTTATACCGGCCCAGCTGCCTGTTAATAGTTGTAAAATAGTGTATACACCAGACTTGCCCAATGATGGAAAGTATGAGCTGACGGTACAGGCCAAAGACAAGTCGGACAATTTGAGCGGAGCGAATAATTATAAAATACAATTCGAAATTGTGAACCGCTCTACAATTACAGACGTATTGAATTACCCTAATCCCTTCAGCACGTCCACACGCTTTGTATTTACACTAACCGGTAGTGAAGTTCCTGAAACATTTAAAATCCAGATACTAACCATTACCGGCAAAGTGGTGCGCGAAATTCACCGCGATGAACTCGGCCCTATTCATATTGGCCGTAACATAACAGAATATGCCTGGAACGGTAAAGACGATTTTGGGGACCAGCTGGCCAACGGTGTTTATTTGTACCGTGTTGTGACCCGCCTCAACGGACAAACTATTGAACACCGCGATTCAGGAGCAGATGAATACATTAAAAAAGGTTTTGGGAAGATGGTGCTCATGCGATAAATCGTTTTTTCGTTTAATAGTTCATTCGTTTATCCGTTAGTCAATACTGTTAAACGAATGAACTGTTGAACCAATAAACTATTAAACGGATAAACTAATTATTTTTGAAAAAAATACCCCCGTCCATACTCGCATTATTAAGTGGAATTCTTCTTTTCATTTCCTGGCAGCCCCATTGCACCTTCTTGATTTTTATTGCCCTTGTGCCACTTTTTATTGCAACAGAAGCAATCCATGAATCAATAACTGTTCAACGGAAAAAATTAGCCGTTACAGGAATAGCCTACCTTGCTTTTTTTAGCTGGAATATTTTGACCACCTGGTGGATTGCGTATGCCTCTTTTGGCGGGGCAGCGATGGCGATTGTCTGCAACGCTTTGCTGATGTGCATGGTATACAGCTTGTATTACAATATTAAAACACGCGTCAATAAACAAGGATCGATATGGATATTGATTCCGCTATGGCTGAGTTTTGAATATCTGCACACCGACTGGGACCTGACCTATACCTGGCTTACCATTGGAAATGTTTTTGGCTTTCAAAATGCATGGGTGCAGTGGTACGAGTACACCGGTGTAAGCGGTGGTTCCCTGTGGGTACTGGCTATCAATATTTTAATTTATCAACTTATACAGGAAGCTCCCGCAGTAAAAAAGGGGGTACTAAAAAAAACTTCGTTCATTGCCGCCTTGATTCTCGTTCCAATTTTGTTTTCGTTTTTCCTGTCGGTTAATAATAAAACTATAGATCCGCAAAAAACGAATATTGTGATTGTACAACCCAATGTTGACCCCTACAACGAAAAATTTTACACCGAGCCGGAGATACAATTAAACAAGCTGCTTCTGCAGGTGGACGGTGTTATTGATTCAACCACAGACTACCTTGTGTTGCCCGAAACTTTTTTAACGGAAAATATGTGGGAAGAGAATATTCAGCAATCTCTTTCAGTAAATTTTTTGAAAAACACATTGATCAAAAAATACCCCCGCCTGACTATTGTTTCGGGTGCCAATACCTTTTATGCGTTCAGGCCTGCGGATGTGCTTTCCAGTACCGCCCATAAGTTTACTGAAAGCGATGGGTATTACGATGCTTTTAACTCGGCTATTCAAATAGACAGCTCTTCTGCAATTTTAATTTACCACAAATCGAAATTAGTTCCGGGAACAGAAAAAATGCCTTTTCCTGTTTTGTTTAAGCCCCTCGAAAAATTAGCGATTGATATGGGTGGTACCACAGGAAGCCTGGGGACACAAAAAGAAAGAACTGTATTTACCAATATTCATACTGGTTTAAAAATTGCTCCTGTAATATGCTACGAAAGTATTTACGGAGAGTTTGTAACGGAATACATACAAAAAGGAGCCAAT
>JAHEYF010000079.1 GCA_023251755.1 Bacteroidota bacterium | reverse complement strand
ATAGTTGCAATAATATAGATTACAGCCCCCATCAAAATAAATGCTTCATTGTCTGTCCAAAATTGGTTGATGTTGTCGGTAACAAAACCATGATGCATTAGGTTTTTAGCTAATTGCCGGGCGATGGAACCGAACAGTCCAATTGAAAGGGTGTAATAACTAATTTGTAAAATTTGACCCGAAACAAAAGTGTTGAACGGTTTTGATAAATCCATTTTGTGCATTAGTCTGATAACTATGTAAAACAGGCAGGCTTTTAAAATTGAAATGGATAGGATAAAGCTATAGATACCGAAAAAAACTAATCTACTGTCTTTATACATTTCAGTTAAGTCCAACTTTTGATATAAATTTTGGATAAATTCAGGCTTATAGAGACTAAAAAAGAAATTTACGATCAAGCCTCCGGCTTCAATACTCAAGCCGACAAAGATGAGCCAGGAAACAATATATAAGCCTTTAAATACGTAGTTGTTTGTTTTTGACATTTTGATAAGATTTAGAATTATGAGGCAAACATAATAAATATTTATTGATAAACAATAAATATATACCTTTATTTGATAAAAAATAAATATTCAGGTAAAACGTAAAAGCTAAAATACTCAGACAGGTTAGGGAACAATAGAGGTATTTAATTCGTGCATTCGTGGCTATTTTTTTGCCAGGAATGCACGAATAATATTTAGGAATAATTTTTTGTAGGCCGCAGCTGTTTAATTTGCCACGAATGCACGAATGATTTTAAGAAAGAGATCGGGCCTTAGTTGAACCCCATCAGCTAATTGGCTAATCAGCACATTGGCTAATCCCTTAATGATTGATCACTAATTTCCTGATCGTCCTGTTGTTTTTAGTATCTATACTTATCGTATACATCCCGCTGACAAAAGCAGAAGCATCAATAACAGTAAATGTGTTTTTAATTTCTGTCTGGTAAACTATTTCTCCCATCAGGTTGTACAATTTAAGCACGGTGCCCTGCGGGTTTAAATCCTGCACCTCAACCGTTACATTGTTATTAGCAGGGTTGGGGAATAGGTTTACCATCACTTGCTGGTTTACCTGGGCTATACCCGACATAAAGCGCGCAGTTTTAATGTTGGACCGCGAGGTGTTAATGGCCCCGCGGGTGGGAGTACAACCAATGGTCCAGTTGGTTAACACGCGCCAGCTGGCACTGTCTTCAAGTGTAGCATTCCAGCCGATGTCGGTTTGCGTTAACTGCGAACCGGTAACACTGTTTACCTGGTGCCAGTTTCCGTGGCTTAAGTCATCCCTCCACAAATCGTAGGTAATTAATACATTCGAAGGCAGGGGCACCGGTTGTCCTTCAATCTGGTAAGCATTCCAGGTAAAGGTGCCGAATGATTTATTAAAGTAAATGGTGTTATGGTAAGGACTCATGGGGCTGTAATGTCCCAGCGAATCGCGTATCTGTAATTTGTAGCGGTAGGTTCCTGCATTCGGGTCGCCGGTATTGGGGAAGTAAAGGGCCCTCACCGTATCCACAAACATACTTAAAGCCGTATCCGATACGGCACCTATGCGTTGGTAACCTGCTCCTGTTTCGCGGTACACAATAAAAGAGTCTACATTGGTATAAGCTGTTTTTTCCCAGTACACCTGGTTGTATTTTCCGGCACTGTCTACCGTTACCTCGCATATATTTGGCGCAGCAGGTTGTGCCACTATGCTGGTTGAATGTGTGATGGAATTGCTGCATCCATTGGCATCGGTATAGGAATAGGTGATTGTATGATTTCCGGTTCCGGCTACCGATGGATTAAAGGAGTTGCCGCTAATGGCTGTTCCCGAGTAGGTTCCTCCTGTAGGCAAACCTGTAAGGCTGACAGCAGGGTCGTTGTAAAAATAGTTGGTTGCTAAACCGCTGAAACTTACAAGCGGCAAAGGGTTGATGGTAATAACAGTGGTGGCAACATCACTGGCGCAACCACCTGCTGCTGCAATGGTATTGGTTACAGTATAGGTTCCGGCTGTACTCGTAGTGAGGTTTATTTCGCCGCTGGAAGTACTGTTAAAGGCCAGTCCAGATGGATTGGCGCTGAACAAACCTGCCGATGCCCCTGTTCCGAATACAGGAAGCGGGTTGTTGGCATTGCTGCAATAAGGCGAACCTGCATAACTGAATGTAGCTAATGCCGGGGCCGTAATGCTTAAGTTAAAGGTAGCTGTGTTGGCACAGGTGCTGTTGGTGGTATAACTAACTGTATAGGTACCAACGGACGATGCGCTTAAGTTAATTAAACCTGTATAGATGTTGGCAAAAACCAAACCGCTACCTGCCGAGAAGGAACCACCTGTTAAACCCGAAATAATAGCGGCAGGGTTGGTGCCCGATTTACAATAGGTAGACGAAGGGTATGTGAAGTTGGCATTGTCGGGTGGGTTCACCAGCACCGAAATAGTCTGGCTGCCACCCACACAGCCACCGTTTACCGAAGTAGGCGTTACGGTGTACAATACATTTTGCACGTAAGGCGAATTGTTGGTGATAACATCAGAGATTACAGTGCTTGTTTGTGCGGTGGTGCTTTCGCCTGTTGTATTGGTATTGTCGGAAGCCTGCCAGCTGAACGTTGCACTTACATTGCTGATGAGCGAAAGGTTAAGACCTGCACCGCTGCATATAGTTGCGTTGGTATTGTTAATTAATACCGGAGCGGGGTTCACTGTTACCGTCACCGTTTGCACTGTGCCCGCACAATTGTTGCTTAGTGTGTAAGGGGTAACGGTAAACACTACATTTTGCGGAACAGCCGAATTGTTGGTGATAGAATTAATAAGCGCATTGCCCGACTGGGGAGAAGTTAATTCACCAGTTGTGTTGACATTGTTGGTGGCGTACCAGGTGTAACTGGAAGCCACGTTGCTGCTGAAAGGAATGTTGACGATAGCATCGCTGCATATAGTTGCACTGGATGCGCTGCTCATAACAGGTATAGGATCAACTGTAACGGTTACTGTTTGCGGCGATCCTGAGCAGGCACCTAAATTGGCTGTTGGTGTAACGGTGTACACTACATCCTGTGTGGTATTGCTGCTGTTGCCAATGGTATTGCTAATGGTGCTCGTCGACTGGGTTATAAGACTTTCGCCTGTTGTATTGGCATTGTCTGCAGCCACCCAGGTATACGATGAAGCCATACTGGCCGATAAAGGAATGTTAACGGTTGCGCCGCTGCAGATAGCCGCATTGGCCGCACTGCTCATTACCGGTACCGGTTTTACAGTTACCGAAACCGATTGTGGATTGCCGCTACAGCCTCCTGATGAAGAGGTAGGTGTAACGGTGTAATACACCAATTGCACAATGCTGCTGTTGTTGGTAAGGCTGTTGTTGATGGTGCCTGTAGACTGTGCAGTCAGGCTTTCGCCTGTTGTATTGGGATTGTCGGATGCTGCTTCCCAGCTATAGGAGGAGGCAATATCGGAACTTAAAGCAATACCCAGCGTTTGGCCGCTGCATATACTTGCCGAAGCCGCGCTGGTCATAACAGGTGCGGGGTTTACAGTAAGGGTAAATGTCTGCGAGCCCGAACAGCCGCCAACTACCGCGGTAGGGGTGATGGTATACGTAATTTGCTGTGCTACCGATGTATTGTTGAGTATGGTGTTGCTTAATGTTTTGGTCGACTGGTAAGTGGTGCTTTCACCGGTGGTGTTGGTATTGTCGGTGGCTATCCAGGTGTAGTTCGACTGTACATTGCTTGTTAAGTTTATATTTACAGTACCACCGCTGCATATAGTTGCGCTGTTTGCGCTGCTCACAATTGGAGTGGGGTTAAGGGTAAGGGTTACAGTTTGTGCAGCACCGGCACAGCTTCCTGTTGAGGAAGTTGGTGTTACGGTATAAGTTATAGTTTGCGGTACAAGGGAGTTGTTGGTAATTATATCGTTGATGGTACCTGCGCTTTGCGAAGAAAGACTTTCGCCGGTTGTATTGCCATTGTTGGAGGCGAGCCAGCTGTATGTAGAACTTACGCTGCTGCTCAATGCAAGGCCCACTGCTTGTTCGCTGCAAACCGAAACAGTTGAATTGCTCGTCATACCTGGTAATGGATTAACGGTTACATAAACAGTTTGCGGAGTGCCTGTACAGGAACCTGAAACACCTTTGGGTGTAACAGTGTAAGTTACAGTGGTTGAGCTGAGGTTGGAACTGTTAACAATAGTGTTGTTGAGGGTACTTGTTGTTTGTGTAGTGGTGCTTTCGCCGCTGGTTTGTGTATTGTCGGAAGCCAGCCAGGTATAAGTAGCCGCCACACCGGTGTTGCTTAAAGGAATGTTGACGCTGGCGCCGCTGCAAATAGTAGCCGACGAAGCGCTGGACATAACCGGGGGGTTAATGCTACACAATACTTCATCCAATTGCCTTTTCCATACACCCAATCCTACTGTTCCTATAAAAATGTTATTTCCGCTGGCTGCAAACCCGTAATGGGCCATGCTGGGTAAACCCGAACTTAAATTGGACCAGGTTGCCCCGTTATCGGTGGAGATATAAGCACCATAAGCCATTGTAAACAGGTTGGTGCCGCTCACCCCCATGTCGTAAGCCCCGCCGGGAGCATTGGTATTGGTCCAGCTGGCCCCGTTGTTGGAAGAAACATATACACCGCTGGTACTACCGCCAATGCAGGCAAACACATTGCTACCAATGGTTGCCAGTGAATAAAAAGCATACATGCCCGACGTAGGCAAACCAGTGTTTACAGCTGTCCATGTGGGACTGCTGATGGGCGAGCGGAAAGCACCCAGGTTATCGGTACCTGCAAAAATATAGGAACCACATATCGTTAATGAATGAACGGTGGTACTTGTTAAGCCCGTGTTTACAGCCGACCAGCTTGTGCCGTTGTTGGTGGATAAAAATACCCCGCCCGATGTGCCTGCAAAAATACTGGAACCACTGATAACAATAGCCCTTACATTGGTATTGGTTAAACCCGAGTTTACGGCTGCCCAGCTGGCCCCGTTGTTGCTGGTTAAAAACACGCCGCCGTTGGTGGCCGCAAAGGTGTATACACCTGTTGAGGCAAACATATTTATGTATTGATTGGTTAAACCTGTGTTCACCCCGTTCCAGTTGGCGCCGTTGCTACCGGTTAAATAAGCCCCCGATCCGTTGCTGCCTGCAAACAGGTTGGATCCATTAAAACCTAAGGCACGTACATCTGAAGTAACCATACCGGTGTTGGCCAATGCCCAGCTTGTACCAAAGTTGGTCGACTGGTAAACACCCGTGTTAGTAGTACCAATAAATATTTGAGCGCCCGTCATGGTAATAGCGTTCACAGTGGTAGTGGTAATGCCTGTGTTAACCGCCGACCAGGAAGTGCCGGCATCGGCTGTTTTATACACTCCTGTTCCGCAACCTGCGTACAAATCGGTTCCGTTAAATACAAAGGAGGTAATGGAGAGGCTGCTTAAACCGGTGTTTTTCGCTGTCCAGGTCGATCCGTTGTTGGTAGACAAATACACCCCGCTGCCGGTAGTACCTGCATAAATACTGCTGCCGTTTACTATAAAATTCTGAACAGTGGTGAGTGTGTTAGTGGCCAGGGTCCAGGTTAAGCCGTCGTCGGTAGAAAGGTATACACCGCCCGATGTGGCTGCTATAAAATTATTTCCCACTACTGTGAGGGTAGCGTTGAGTAAGCTTGCACTTACTGTAGTCCAGCTGGAGCCATTGTTTGTTGAACGGTAAATGCCGCCGTTGCTGGCAGATATTAATGTAGTGCTTTTTAGTACGATGGAGGAGGCGCTGTAAAAACTACCCGAAAGAATAAAGTTCCAGTTGGTGCCGTTATCGGTAGATGAATACAGCCCGTCTTCGGTAGCTGCAAAAATAGTGGAGCCGTTTATAAGTAGGGTGTGTACCGGAAAATAATCCAGTCCGCTACCTTTTAGTGTCCAGGTGGCACCAAAGTCGGTAGACAGGTAAACACCGCTTCGTTGGGTTCCGGCATACAGGTTGGTTCCGTCGGTTGCCATACTCAACACTGTTGAGTTGGTATAAGGCCCGCTTGTTTGCACCCACTGGGCTTGTGCATCAATGCCGCACAATGCTGCGAGTACCAAAAAAATTCCTAAAACTTTATTCATTGCACTTACTCTTATTGCTTTCATGGTATTGGGTATTGTATAATTTTTTTTAAACAGCCATGGGGCTAAACCGGGCAAAGGTAGTGAAAAAAGTTATTCAGTTTTGCTTCGGCGCACAGGTCAGGAGCCGCTTTTTATTTCGTTCATAAAATTCACCAGGCTTTGAAATGCTTGTTGTTGTTGGTCTTCCAATGAAATGGCAGCCGGCTGGTCCATAAATAATTGACCCAAATAGCCAAATTGAGAATGATTGCCACCTTTTATGAAAACCAATTTTGTGCCCTTTGGCAATTTGTTTTTATTTTCCATCACTTCCTCAACACTTGCAAGTCCGTCATTCCCTGCATATAATTTTATACAGGGAATGTTTTGGTCTGATAAATCAATATCCCGCGGATGAGAAGTACCCATTAAGAAGAGCCCTTTAAACAGGCCCGGATTTTCATAAACAAATTGAGCTGCCATTTTCCCACCCTGTGAGTGCCCGCCAATAAAAAAATTTCCTTGTTTCAGGTCAAATAATACAGCTACTTTCTGATAATCATATTGTGGAAGCCTCCAATCCATTTTTAACAGGTGACAGGTAAAACCATTTTCAGCTAATTTTTTACAAAGTGGTGCGTATGCTTTGGGGTCAGTTAAACCACCCTGAAAAAAAATAACTTCAGGTTTGCTTTTGGAAGTATCGGATTTAAAAATAATCTGGTCATCAGTTTCTGTAACAGAAACAATTGTTGAATTTGAGAATGTGTCCCCGGGAAGGTTACGTGATTGAAATGTAGTCCAATTCCAACTAAAGAAAATGAGTACCAGGCTAAACCAAATGGTTTTAAAAATCTTTCGTTTACTCCATTTTTTCATTTTCTGTATGTTATAAATTAGTAACCTGTCATCATCCCCCTTTCCAATTATTCCATCATCAGATTCTCCGGAATTATACACACCGGCACCGGATCAATTTTATGTTTATTGGCCCTGTTGCGTTGCATATAAATCTTTATCACTTCCTGTTGTCTTTCATTCAGCAGGCTTTCGTCGTATTCATTTTCCACCACCTTCATGGCCCATTCCAGTTCATCGTAAGTGGCGCCAATCTGGTCTTCGTCTGTTCTGTCGTCGGCAAACAAACCGTCGGTAGGGCGGGCATTGAGGATAGAGCCGACAACTCCCAATTCGGCTGCCAATGCGTACACTTCACTTTTCATTAAATCAGCAATGGGGCTTAAATCCACTCCTCCGTCGCCATATTTGGTAAAAAAGCCAATGCCAAAATCTTCTACCTTGTTGCCTGTTCCGGCCACTAACATTTTATGGTGTCCTGCAAAAGCATACAGCGTCATCATACGAAGGCGGCTGCGGGTATTGGCCATGGTTAAAAAATCCTGAATGCTGTGGGGAAAATCGTTTTCTATTTTTTCGAAAATACCTGTCAGGTTCATCACTTCCGAACGTACGTTGGGGTAATGGGCTTTTAACCATTCAATGTGTTCAAGGCCACGCACGAGTTCCGCTTTGTTTTGGCGGATGGGCATATTTACAACAATAACAGCTTTGCCTGTTAAAGCGCACAGTGTTGAGGTAAGTGCCGAATCAATACCACCGGAAATGCCAATTACAAAGCCCTGTGTATGGGAAGCTTCGCTATATGTTTTAAGCCATTGAACAATAAACTGAATGATTTCCTTTTTTTTCATTCCCTGAATTTAGACGGTAAAGTTTAAAAAAAATCCCGACTCTTTAGGGCCGGGATTAAAATGAATAAAGTAAGGGTTAAAATAAAATGCCTATGTTAATTTGTACCATATCACCCAAAGCACCTTGTTTGGCACCCATTGGAGGGCTTATCTGGTTAACATAAGTATTTGGAAAATCAGTAACTAAAAATTTAGACGTTCCGCGGTACAGGTTAGTAAAACCCCTGATGTAATTGATACTTAAGAAAGCAGAAGTTGTTCCCGATAAACGGTATTCTGTTCCTATACCCACATTCAATTCGGCTTTTACCGGAATACAATCGTGGTAAATGTTCATGTCGGAATTTGTTCCGGCCGTTGGAAGACTACCCGAAACCAATGTTACCTGGTCTTCGGCCCTTGCTTTGGTTAATATACCAAGGTTCCCTCCAAAAACACCAAAGTATTTCAAGCCGCTTATTTCGTTGGTCATCATTTTTAATGTAAGCGGAATAGTTACATAAGTAGTTTTTACTTTTCGGCTTTGTATAGAATAGAATTTACTTCCATTCGCAGCCCAGTTTTTATCTATTTCAACATAACTTCCGGCTTTATCCACAGCATAGCCCAGGGTTGTATTGTCTGTTTTGTATTCCTGCGAACCACCTATAAAATCGCCACCAATACCGGTTGAAAAAGAAACTGCACTGGTTAATTTAAATTCAGCATTTAAACCAAAACCAAAACCGAATTTTGTGCCTGAGTTCGCGTAATTTTTCACATCATCGCTTCTTAACCAGGTTGGCTGTGCGGCTACCCTTAAACCAAACCGGAATTTTTTATCGGCATCCTGGGCAAACGAAGTTTGCGCTACCACCACTGTGACAATAAATAATGATAAAATCTTTTTCATATTCATATTTTATTTTAAAACTTTGGGGCAAAATTAATCTTTTTATTGATATGTGGAAAGGCACCCGCTGTGCAATTATTTCAATTGTTATGTTATGCTCCTGTAGCGACAATAGGCTAAAGGTGGACACTGCTAACACAAAGCTTGAACCTGTGCTTATTCAACGCTTAGACAGGGATCTGTTTGCCATGAACCCCGCTGCAATTGCAGAACAAACGCCCCTGCTGCTGAAAAAATACGGGAATTATTACAGCAGTTTTCTTTCCAATGTTATTAACAAAGGCGATGTTCACGATTCGATATACAAAGCCCTGGCTTATTTTATTGAGGATAAAGATTTAAAAGAGGTGTATGCCGATGTGCAGAAAATATACACCGATGAAGAAACAACTAAAATGGCCGCTGAGTTTACCCAAGCCTTTACTTATTTCAGGTATCATTTTCCAACAGCCGAAGTCCCTAAATACTACACAACTTATATTTCGGGCTGGAACTACAACTTTACTTCTGTGGATTCAACCTTAGGTATTGGCTTAGATATGTATCTGGGTGCCGGCAGTAAGTATTATCAGATGTTGCAATACGCCAATTACCGTACCCGGCAAATGACAAAAGATTATATAGTAAGTGATGCCATGAAATTCTGGCTCGTTCACACCTTTGATAAAAACGAACCGGTGAACAACCTGCTGAACCATTTGATTTTTTACGGTAAGCTGTATTATTGTTTAGATGCGGTGCTGCCCGATAAACCCGATTCCATTAAAATATCTTACAGCAGCGAACAACTGAACTACTGTAAAAAGTTTGAAAAAAACATCTGGGCTTACTTTACAGAGAAGGACCGCTTGTACAACAACGATTTAAAGGAGATATCACAGTACACGGTTGAAGGCCCTTTTACCTCGGCCATCAGCAAGGAATGCCCGCCGCGTATCGCCATGTGGGTGGGCTGGCAAATAGTACGTGCTTATATGAACAAACACCGCGACATTACTTTAGAACAATTAATGAACAACAACGATCCGCAGAAGATACTTGTGGGGTCGAAGTACAAACCATAAATAGTTTATACGTTTTCTTGTTCATTTGTTTAATCGTTGGTTGGCCCAACACTAAAACGAATAAACGAAAGAACGAATAAACGAATAAACGAATAAACTGTATTATGAAGACTTCCGAAATAAAATTTACCGTTAGTGTTGACGAAAACCATTTACCCAATAAAATAGAATGGGAAGCCGCCGATGCAGGCGAAAAAAGCAGCAGTAAAAGTGTAATGATTGCCCTGTGGGATGAAAAGGAAAACAACACCCTCCGCATCGACCTATGGACCAAGGAAATGATGGTGGACGAGATGAAAAAATTTTACCACCAGAATGTAATGAGCCTTACCGATACCTACATCCGCGCTACCGGCGACGAGGCTACGGGCAAAGAGGTCAAAGCTTTTTTTAAAACCATTGGCGAGCGCATTGGAGTGGTTCAATAAATAGATTTGGATTTTAGCTCTTTTTTTCTATATTTGGTTAATTCAAACGCTCAGGTTCATGAATAAATCAAAATCCTCCCCCTTTATTGGTGCATTAGCCGGCTTGTGGCTGCTATCTTCACCTTTGTATTCGCAAATATTTTATAACAACGGCGCTACCGTGTTTATTAGTAACGGCGGCCTGGTTCAGGCCAACGGCGGTGCCGAAAATGCGAATAGCGGCCAGCTTACCAATCATGGCGATTTTCATATTAACAACCTGGGAACGCCCAATTCGGGTTCGCTTACCTTGTCATCGGCCTCAACAGCGCAGGGCAATGGTAAGTACTACATTGAGCAGGATTTTATTAACAAGGCCACCTTTACAGCCAACAACAGCGAAGTGCTGATGAACAGTACGGTGAGCAACCAGCAAATAACAGGTTCGCAGGTCACTACCTTTCATAAACTAACTTTGGTATCACAAAACAACAACACGGTGTTGCCAAAGGTGTTAATGACCATCAACGCCAATGTTGACAGTCTGCTTACGCTGAACGACCGCGAACTGGGAACAGACGTGAACACCATGTTTATTTTGAATCCAGATCCCAATGCTGTTACCAATTACACAGCCGTAACTACTCCCGGTACCGAAGGTTTTGTGAGCAGTCTGGCCCCCGGAACTTTATCGAGGGTGAGCAATGCAACGTCTGCTTATTTATACCCGGTAGGTTCAAGCACCAATAATTTAAAACGTTACCGCCCTGTAAAAATAACACCCACTGCCAACGCTGGTTCAACCTATACCGCCCGCTTTGTAAACCACGATGCCGACGTAGACAATTACCTGCGCAGTACAAACGACGGGGTTTTCTGTTTTGCCAACGATACGTTTTACCACGCTATTAACCGCAGTGCAGGTACCGATCCTGCCGATGTAAGCATTCATTACCTGGCTTCGGCTGATGGCAGCTGGGCCAATATGGCGCAATGGCGTACCACCAACAATAAATGGAACGACATGAACACGGTTAATGCCGGTCCCAATGCCGGAGTTTATTCTTCATTGGTGCGTCCGGCCTGGGCCTTTGCCAATCCGGGAGAACCATATGTCCTTACCAATTTAAATCCAACCAGGCCAACTATAAGCTGCCCTACAAGTGTTTGTAACAACAACCCGGCTGCAACATTTACCGCCAGCAGCAGCGCATCCAATGCAACTTACAACTGGGCAACACCAGCAGGCTCTACCCTTGTTAGTGGCCAGGGAACAGGTACCGCCAATGTAAACTGGAACTCGCCCGGACAATACATTCATGTTAGTTCTCAAATAATATTATACGGCCACACCTGTGTTTCGCAATTCAGCGATTCGTGTACCGTAACTGTTGTAGCAGCCCCTGTAGCAAATTTCAGTGCAGCTGCTGATCCGGGCAATAATTTTAATTATTCCTTTACCGATTTAACCGCTCCTGCCGCCAGCAGCTGGAGCTGGAATTTTGGAGACGGCTATACTTCGGCTACACAAAACCCCAGTCACCTTTACACCATTCCCGGCACACACCAGGTTGTTTTAACGGCCTCGGCCAATGGTTGCACCGATATGGACACGCTAACTATTTTGGTAGACTACAAAGATATTCTTGTTATACCCAATGTATTTACACCCGATGGGGATGGGATCAACGATGAATTGTTTGTTACCCACAACGGGCTGAAGGACTTTTCGATTACGGTATACAACCGCTGGGGCCAAAAGATGTATTCTTCCACAGGGTCCAATTTCCATTGGGATGGAAAGGATACACAGGGACAATATGTTTCGGATGGCACTTATTATTACCTCGTTAAGGCCACTTCACTCGCTGATAAAATATATGACGTGAAAGGATACCTATACGTATTCAGGAAATAGTTTTTTCGTTTAACTGTTCATTCGTTCAATTGTTTATTACTCCAACAAACGAATGAACGAATAAACAAAAGAACGTATTAACAAAAAACCCCGGTTCGAAGAACCGGGGTTTTTTGTTTAAATTAGCCGAAAGAAATTGCATGAACATCAGAGTTGGTTTTGGTTACGATGTACACCCTTTGGAAGAAGGAAGGGCCTTGTGGCTGGGCGGTGTGCAACTCGAACACACAAAAGGATGCCTCGGCCACAGCGATGCCGATGTATTGATACACGCTATATGCGACGCCCTGCTGGGGGCCGCTAATTTAAGGGACATCGGCTTTCATTTTCCCAATACCAATCCAAAATACAAAGGCATCGACAGTAAAAAACTATTGCTTGAGGTAATTGAATTATTAGAACAAAAAGGCTACCGTGTAGGTAACGTTGACGCTACACTAAGTCTCGAAGCCCCGAAAATCAATCCGCATATAAGTGCTATGCAGGAAGTGCTGGCGCCTATTCTGAAAATAACTACCGATGATATATCTGTAAAAGCCACCACCAATGAAAGACTGGGTTATGTTGGCCGCGAAGAAGGAGTGAACGCTTATGCCGTTGCGTTAATTTATAAATCCTGAGTACATGGGTTTCAGTAAAAAAATACAACTCATTTCTACCATCGATGTGTATGACCTGGAGCGTGATTTACCCGAAACGGACCGTGCATTACTGAAACAGGCCAAACGGGCTTTAGACGCTGCTTATGCCCCCTATTCCAATTTTTATGTAGGCGCTGCTGTGTTACTCGACAATGGCCAGGTTGTGATTGGAAACAACCAGGAAAATGCTTCTTACCCTTCGGGGCTTTGTGCCGAAAGGGTAGCCATATACCAGGCCGGGGCCAGGTTTCCGGGCATAGCATTAAAAGCCATAGCCATTGCCTGCCGCACAGACAGCTATGTTATTAAAGAGCCATTAAGTCCATGTGGAGCCTGCAGGCAGGCCCTTGCTGAATACGAAAACCTGTATTCTAAAATCCGTATTATTATGAAAGGTGAAACAGGTAAGATTTATGTGGCCGAAAGTATTGAAAGCCTTTTACCGCTTATGTTTACAGCAAAGCAAGTAAAAAAGCAGGCGAATCATTTGTAAGCAGGTGTTATTGTTTGATCTGTAGCTTTAAATCCAGTTCCAACACCGATTGAAACGAAATTTTATCTAATATTTCTAATTTTTTGGTCAGTAATCTGAAATTAAACAAATCAACTTCCAGCATATATTTTCCCGGAGGAAGGATGATCACATATTTTCCGGTGTTGGGGTTGGGTAAATAAGTTCCGATCAATTCTTTGGTGTTTTCATCTGTTACTGTTAACAGAACATCCGGGTAATTCACCTGGGTTCCGTCTTCCGACAATACGGTTCCGCGTATAACTGTAAACTCAGGGTCTACCTCGTTAAAAATTACACGGTAATTATCAAAATCACCCAGGCCTTTTTCTTTAAAAGCCGAAATATACCCGTAACGTTCCGAACGGGAAATCCGGAAATTCATATCATCATCGGTCGTGTTGATAGGGTATCCCAGGTTACGGGCGTTTTCCCATTTAGTACTTTCTTCGTTGCGCTGGGCCTTAAATATATCGTAACCGCCCATGCTGGTATGCCCTGTGCTGCTAAAATAAAGTGTTTTTCCATCGGGTGCTATGTTCGGAAAGTCTTCGTTTTGCGGGGTATTAATACCGGTGCCCAAATTAACAGGCACTCCCCATTTGCCATTCGGGGTTTTAGAGCTTACGTATATGTCTGTGCCACCAAAACCTCCGGGGCGGTTGCTGGCAAAATAGATCGTATTGCCGTCGGTACTAATGGAGGCTGCAATTTCTTCGGAAGTGGAGTTCACATTCTCATCTAATAAAACCGGTTTTTTAAACAGGCCTTTGTTGTCCTTTTCCGAAATATAAATGTTTCCGCTTTTAGTGCCTTCTTTAATGTACAGCAACATAATATCGCCATTGGCACTTAAGCCTATAATTTCTTCGCCGGAGTTCCCTTTGTTTATAGGGGAACCAATGCTATACGCTTTTTGAAACTCCCCATTTTTTACCTCCGAAATATAAATGGAGTTGCCGAATTCGCCGTTTTCCATTTCCACTCCGCTTTTTTCGGGACGGTTGGTATTGAATACAACAAAAGATTCATCAATCGGAATAAAGGCAAAATGCTCATCGTATTCAGTGTTCACATTGGTACCAAGGTTCGTAAAGGTTACATTTAAAGGGAATTTCATTAACTCCTTGGCGTTCCAGCAATATTGAATCTGCTGGTCCACCATTTTTAAATTTTCCACAGTTCCTTTGGCCCCTTCTTTAAATACATTTAAGGCTTTTATGGCATCGTCAAAACGATTGGCGTAATGGTAGGCCCTTCCTAAAAAATAATCGGCATTCGGATCGTGTTTCGGGTCGTGTACAGCTTTTACGAGGTAAGGAATGGCTTTGGTTTTATTGCCGTGTATGTTGAGGTAACAAACCCCTATATCATAATTGTATTTGGTGTTGTGGGGATCTTCGGTTACCAGGTTCAGGTAATCGTCAAGGGCATCTTCGTAATTGCCCGCCAGCAACTTCTTTTCGGCATCCTTCGCATTTATTTTAATTAAAGATGCAGTATTTTGTGCCCGGTTAAGGTATGGAAGACCAAGTAAAACAGCAACAACAATCAGTTTAAAAAAGCGGCTCATTGAGAATATAATTTTATTTAGATAAAGAAAATAAAAATACTCAATATTGAGAATGAACTAAAAAAAAGATTTTAACTATTCCCTGCTCATTAATAAAGTCTGCGACTGCATTTCTGACGACACCTTTGTTCACCACCAGCTCCAGCCGCTTTCTTCTATTCCCAGAAAGACACCGTTTTCTTCTGTTTTCAGGGGATAGGTTTGAAGCCTGTCGCCGAGGCCGCTGAGGGCCCTGCCGGTTTTTAAATCGAAATGGTAGCGGTGCATGGGGCACACAATGCTGTTAACTTCCGAACACCATCCGCGGCTCAGGGAAGCACCGTTGTGCGGACATTTTTCCTGTACCGCATAAAAACCTTCCTTGCTGTGAACAATGCAAATACTTTTGCGGTCGGCCTGGATCAAATAGATTCGTCCGGGAGGAACACAATTGTGAAGCGCTTCTTCGCTCTCAAATATTTTAATCCACCGGGTTGTTTTGCCCATTGTTGTTTTTAGGTACAAAGGTATAGGTTACGGTATACGGATTATCGCTGGTGTTTTTCACCACATCATTGTCTGTTGTGTTTTTGGGAACATTGGGTTCCGTTGTTTCAGTTTGCATCCAGTAAGGGTTGGATTCATCCACGTCTTCATCGTTGTTAAGGTCCCATGAATAGACAGGTTGTTGTATGCCTGTTCTTCTATATACGTAGGCCAGTGTGACTCCGGTTAAAAAGCCTGCCAAATGCCCTTCCCAGGAGATGTTGTTTTTATCGGTAAAAAAAATAGCCTGTTGAAATTCAGTAGGAAAAATTCCCCAGATCACTGTTCCGTATAAAAACGTAACGATCAATGAAACACCAAACAAAGCTTTGTGTTTGCGTACAATACCCGAAATAAATAAAAAACCTGCAAGGCCATATACAATGCCACTTGCACCAATGTGCACCGGCAGTATATGCTGCCCCATGCTCGCCATCAACCATACGAGCACCCCGCAGGAAAAATAAATAATAAGGAAAACTTTCAGCGCTATGTCTTTGTAAAAATAAAACAACAATGTACCCAGTATAAGCAAAGGCAATGTGTTGGAAAAAATATGCCCGAAATCGCCGTGCAGCAAAGGCATGGTAAGTATGCCCATTAAGCCCTGCAAGGTACGCGGCTTCAAACCATACTGATGGAGGTTAAGCACATAATGTGTATCGAAATAAAAAACAAGCCACATTGCCCATAAAAACAAAAGAGGGAACAGGCTGCTTTTTAATACTGATTGATTGGGTGAATCCATTTTATGCGCATAGCCTTGTCAAATATTATGCGAAGGACGAATTAATAGCAATTTGACAGTTTTAAACTTGTTTACACGTTTAATAGTTTATTCGTTCAATAGTTTTTAGGTACTCCCGAACGAATAAACGAATGAACAAGTAAACTTCTAAACGATTCTATAATTCCGGTACTCACCGGGCCTCCAGCCGGTGGACTTTTCGATGCCCAACAGCAATTTATCTTTTAAGGACAATTTAACCTTTGATGTATCGAAATTAAATTCCCAGTTGTAGCGTTTCAGTCGTTCGGACATAACGGCAGGGTGCGTTTCCTTAAACTCGGCTAAGGAATCGATTTGTGAATAATCAAATTCATTTCCGGCTTGTATGTTTTTTTCCAGCCATTCATCCTGGTGCCACATTTTATGAAAACTTTGCTGTTTGGCCTGCTGGGCTGCGGGTGGTTTTACCCAACCGTAATGGTATACACAGGCATTGATGAGTTTTACCTGTAATTTCTGATCGTTTTTCCGAAAGCCCTGGGCATCTTTATAAGAACGGATTTCTTTGTTGTTTTTAATCACACGGATTTCCTTCTTGTACCATTTCCTGGAATTGCCCACATAACGGTAGCTTCCGTAAAAATGGGTGTAATTGAACAAAAGCCCTTCCACCTCTTTCTCATCTTTATAGTTCAACATGGCTTCTTTAATTGCCGGGTGGTATTTTTCATGAATCACTTCATCGCCCTGAATGTAAAAGGCCCAGTCGCTTTGGGTGCTCACGGCATCAAAGGCTTTGTTGGTTTCAAGGGCCAGTACTTTTCCTCCTTCACGTAAAGTGTCGTCCCAAACGGAATGCACAATTTTTATTTTATCGGAAGCAATGGATTGTATGAGTTCAAGTGTTCCGTCTTCGCTGTTGCCTACACACACAATAAACTCATCGCAAAGTGGCAATACAGATGTAATGGCCTCCACAATAGGGTAATCGTATTTTATTGCATTACGAACAATGGTGAAACCGGAAACCAGCATAGATAGGGCTAAGTTAAAAGTTGACTATTTTTAATAGGGCAAAGGTAAGAAAAGCTCTTGTCCTTACCTTATCTGAACTTAAAATAACACTTATCTTTACTCTTCAAAGCCGCTTTGTTTATGTTTCACCTTTTGCGTTCAGGGTATACTTACCTTGTTTTTTTTCTTCTTTACCTGTTTTACCATCTACTTACTTTAAGCATTACCCCCACCCCCTGGTTCGATGAGAGTTTAATGGCCAGTATTACTGAATCACTGGTGCAGGATGGAGAATTTACCCTGAAGCATTCGGAGTTTTACGATTATTCGCACAATTATTATTTATACGGGCCCTTGTATTTTTTATGCACGTCTTCTATCATTAAAGTATTCGGATTGGGTGTTTTTCAGTACCGGATCACTGCCTTTGTTTTTGGAATACTCTGCTGGTTCGTTTTCTGCAGAATCGTAAAAAGATTCATCAACAGCGAAAACAATAAATCGTATTACTGGTTTGGCCTCTTGTTTTTAAGCGACCCTGTGTTGAACACCAATATGCACGAAGGGCGCATGGACACCATGTGCATCTTTTTTATTGCCCTGGCCTTTTACCAGTTCCTGTCTTTTTTGCAATCTTCTAAAAATAAACACTTAGTGTTGATTGGTGTTTTCTCTGCACTGGCTCTGTTGGTAACAACCCGTGCAGGTTTTATTGTGATGCTGTTTCCACTATTGCTCTTGTATTATGTAAAAGGCCGACCGGCTAAAATTAAAGCGAATGCTATTCTTGGATTGTCTTTACTGATTGTTTATTCTCCCTGGTTTTTTTATGCTTTTGGTTCCATTCATAATTTCCTCGCTTATTACAAATCGCTGAACGATGTATTCTCCAGCTTTAGTTTTGGCCTGGATCAAAATATTTTTACAGTCAATTACCCGCTGTTTATTATGGGAGCAGCGGCTGTTGTTTATTTGTTTTTTAAAAGCAAAAAGGAACTGTTGAAACCTGTTTACCTGCCTTTAATTATTGCCATCCTTATTTTCCACCTCTTTGTAAAAGGCGGTTTTTATGTAATTTTTGTAATCCCTTTTTATTACCTTTTGTTGCTGCGTGCATTGGAGGAATACAAGGCAAAAACAAAACAATGCATTCTTTATTTTTTCGCGGTATTTAACCTTGTTGTTTTTTCTTTAAGGGCGGCCTCTAACCTAAGCAGCGATTTTGGTATACACCAGCAGTTAGACGAATTTATTGCACAGCACATTCCTCCCGATAGCCGTGTTGTAGGCGAAGACAAGTTTTATTTCTCTGCCCGCAAAAACAGGATCAATTACCAGTCGGCTATTTTTTGGTGGCTTACTAATGATGAGGAAAGGGAACTGTACCACCGGAACAATTTTAATTACGAATACATTGTGAAGGAATTGAATTCAGGGGCTTCCTGGGAGCCTTACTTTAAAAATTCCGTATTCGATACAGTAGCTGTGTTTAAAGAAAACAAAACAAGTAATGCCTTGAGCAGGTACAAACAAATGCTCGGTTCCTGGTTTTATTTTAATCCCAAGGTCTACGATTGTGTTATTTTAAAAAGAAAACAGGTACCTGTTTATTGCTCACACTTTCCTGAAATTTATCCTACCAAAGGCACTTCTTTTTTTGTTGCCCTCAATGGTAACGATGGCAATACAGGAAGTATACAGCATCCCTTCAAAAGCATGGAAGAAGCTTTATATAGAATTTATCAGCTTCCGGATTCTATTCACGAAGCCAGTATTGTTTTGCGCAAAGGGGAGTATTTATTAAAGCACCCTATTAAAATAAGTTCTTCTTCTAAAAAAAATAAACTGCGGTTAAATATCCTGGCTTATCACAATGAAGAAGTAATAGTGAGCGGGGCAAAAAAGATAAAACTTCCTCAGTCGTCAAACGGAGAAGCATTAATTATTGATGCAAAAAAATACAAGCTTGATTTAGGAAGCATGACCCGGAGAAGTTGCTGGAAGCCTTTTTTAACATGGCCTGTGGAAATATACATAGGCAACCACCGGCAGGAAATTGCGATGTGGCCGGAAAAAACCTGGCTCACGACCAACGAGGAAAGTGTTCAAGGCGAACAAACAATAGTTACACCTAAAGAACGCTTTTCGGTAAACTGGCCCCATGCCCAAAACACCTGGTTGTACGGGTATTTTATATGGGACTGGGGAAATTATTTTTTCAAAGTGGATTCACTCGCGGAAAATAAAATTACCATTCGTACACAAACCGACTTTACCAAAGGGCAAAAAATGAAACTGTACAATGTGTGGGATGAAGTTGATAAACCCGGAGAATACGCCATTGATTTTATTCAGCAAAAAATAAAAATTATTCCTTCGGATGAATACAAAGGAGAATTATATTTAGGCCAGCTCGAT
The DNA here is from genome assembly GCA_023251755.1 of Bacteroidota bacterium. Taxonomy (GTDB): domain Bacteria; phylum Bacteroidota; class Bacteroidia; order B-17B0; family Aurantibacillaceae; genus JAHEYF01. The sequence continues at coordinate 4,131 of JAHEYF010000079.1, read as the reverse complement.
ACTTTACTTTCTATTTCCTACACCTCAAATGTTGTGATACAGGGTATACAATTTGCACATTCCAAAGGTTGTGGGCTTTACATACAGCATGCTTCTGATATAAGACTGAACGCCTGTACAATAAAAAACATGGCGGGCATTGGTACTGAAATACTGGATTGTAAAAATATTTCCATCTCCAATTGCGAGTATACCAACACCGGCGAAGGTGGTATATACGTGAAGGCAGGTGATAGAAAAACACTTAGCGCCGGTCATGTAAGAATACATAACAACAGCATTCATAAGTACGATCATTCCATTAACCGTTACCGTCCGGCAATATCTTTAAACGGGGTGGGCAACAGGGTGGATAAAAACAGGATTTACGATTCACCACATTCGGGTATCATCTTCGATGGGAACGATCACATTATTGAGGACAATGAATTCCATGATGTCTGCTCAGATAAAACAGATGCTGGCGTGATTATGATACACACCACCGACTGGACAAAAACAGGAAACATTATCCGCAACAATTATATACACGACATCCCTTCTGGAGAAGGAATCAGTTCTGTTGGCATTTATTTAGACGGTTATACCAGCGGAACACAGGTATACGGCAATGTTCTGTATACAGCCGATCACGCGCTTCTTATTAACGGAGGGCAATACAACTCCATACACGACAATGTATTTGCTGATGGCATTCCGGCCATTGAAGTAAACGCCCCCGGCCTTACTTACGATGCGGATTGGTTCAATGGGAAAATCACAACATTAGACACTTCTTATCAAAGTCATAGTAACAGCTTGTATTTTAAAGCCTACCCTTTTCTGAAAAGCTTAAAAAAAGATTCCCTTATCATTCCGCTAAACAATAAATTTTACAACAATACTTTTGTAAGCACAAGCTGGAAACAGAGGGCCACCGTATTGTTTTCGCAAAGCCGTGAATACGATTTACTGAACGATTTAAATGGGCATCCCTTCTGGATAGAGCCAGGTATTCCTGCTTATGCGGTAAAAGATTCATCGAACACCTCTAAGCCATTTGACCTTCTTTTATACTGGCAATACAGAAACGAATGGCTGAAAAAAATTAATGATTGCAGGAAGTATTGATTAGCTGATTGGAGAGACAGGTAAATTAAAACCAGATAGGTGTTGATGATTAGCTGATGTGATAATATGCTGATTAGCTGATTGATTTGAGAATGAGTCGATCCGATAGCTATCGGATTGAAGATTTGAAAATGAAAAGCAATAAGGTGATGCTTTTTTGCCTCTTGGCTTTTAACTTTTGCCTCCCTACTAATAACTATTCGCTAATCCCTATTAACTACCAATATTGTTGATTTCTTCCCTGAAATTTTTGAATTAAAATTTCGATATTCGTGAAGGTTTATGCTGAAACAAATTACCATTCAAAATTACGCGCTGATTGAGGAAAGCAGTATTTCCTTTCCTGAGGGTTTAACTGTGATTACAGGGGAAACTGGGGCCGGTAAATCTATTCTGTTGGGCGCACTGGGGCTTATCCTCGGGCAACGGGCAGATATAGGTGTATTGCGCGATAAAACAAAAAAATGCATCATCGAAGGGGTTTTTAACATCAAAGCCTATCGCCTGAAAAATTTCTTTAACGAACAGGAACTCGATTATGAAGATGAAACAAGCCTCCGGCGGGAAATAAACCCCGAAGGGAAATCCCGTGCTTTTATCAACGATACACCGGTGAACCTGAATGTGCTGAAACAATTAGCCGAACAATTTATTGATATACATTCGCAGCACGAAACACTGCTGCTGAACGATACAGCTTTTCAGTTTGAAGTGGTGGATGCTTTTGCCGAACTCAAAGAAAAGAAGATCAGCTACAGGGAAAATTTTCTTCAATTAAAACACAGCGAAAAACAATTACAAGACTTGCAGGACCAGGAACTTCAAACAAAGAAGGACCTGGATTATTACACCTTTCAGTTCAATGAGCTGGAACAGGCCACTGTTGTTGCAGGGGAAATGAATAAACTGGAACAGGAATCGGATACGCTGAACAATGCCGAAACCATTAAGTCGGGTTTGAACAGGGTTTATTTTGCCCTGAACGGAAACGAAGAAAATATCGTTACACAATTAAGTTTATTAAAAACCACACTTGCACCTTTAAGCAAATACGGCCGGCGTTTTGAAGAACTGCACAGTCGTTTAAATTCCGGTATCATTGAATTAAAAGACCTGGCGAATGAAATTAATAACGCAGATGAAGATATTGTATTTGACCCGGAACGTTTGCTGGAAGTGGATGCGAAGTTGGACCTCTTAAACAGGCTGTTGAAAAAACACAATGTACAAACGGAAGAAGACCTGCTTCGTTTGAAAGAAGAGCTGGAAGAAAGGCTGAATGCCATTGGAAGCATCGATGATAAAATAGCCCTGTTGAGTAAAGAAGTAAAGGAGCAAAAGAAAAAAGTCACACAACAGGCAGATGAATTATCGGCCAAAAGAAAAAAAGCAATTCCTGAAATTGAAAAAAAAATCAAAGAGATGCTGGGTTCATTGGCCATGCCGCATGCTTCGTTCAAAATAGATTGCCAGGCGGCCACTCAATTCAACAACAACGGAGCAGACAAACTCAACTTTTTATTTTCGGCCAATAAAGGAAGTGAATTTAAGGAATTGCACAAGGTGGCTTCGGGTGGTGAATTGTCGCGCCTGATGTTGTGCATAAAGGCCCTTATCGCACAATTAACTTCTTTGCCTACCATTATTTTTGATGAAATTGATACCGGTGTTTCAGGCGACGTAGCGCATAAAGTAGGGGGCATACTCGAAAAAATGGCCAAAGGTATGCAGGTGATTACTATTACTCATTTGCCGCAAATAGCCTGCAAAGGTAAAAGCCATTTGTTTGTATATAAACACGAACAAAACGACAAAACTGTTTCTGAAATTAAGGCCCTCAATAAAGACGAAAGAATAGTGGAAATAGCCAAAATGCTGAGTACCGGTAAGCCCACAGAGGCGGCTATCAACAATGCCAAAGAACTGATAGGTTAATGAAATTTTACAAAAAGCTCCCTCCGTTTATTCTTTTTTGCGCACGCGCTTTCATCTTACAATTTATTTTATTTTCTGTTCTTCGCATTGTTTTTTATTTGTTTGCCGTTCCCGAAAGCTCTGCCAATACAGCCTTTGTGGCAAAGCTCATGGCCTTCCGCATGGGTTTTGAATTCGATATGATTATTGTTTGTTACGCCTTGTACCTGCCCTTTACGCTTTTATTCATCGCTTCGTTTTTTAAACAGACTACAACATTTTTGGACAAAACAGCGCTGTTGTTTTTACAAATTGTTTTTGTTGCGTATAATTTTGTGTGCATTGCCAACATCCCTTATTTCCAGCAATTCGGCAGCCATCTCAGCAAACAGGCTTTTCTCTGGTCTTCTGACCCCGGCTTTATGCTTGGATTGATTTTTGGCAACTTTTCATACTGGGGATACCTCCTTCTTTTTGCGGCACTCCTTCTTCCATTTTTCCCTTTATTAAAACGGATCATAAAAAAGTACAAAGAGGAAAAAGCGCAACAAAAAAAAATGCACTGGGGCTTAAATGCCCTGGCAGGTATACTGTGCCTCGGATTTATTATTATCGGGTCGAGGGGACGAATTACCAAAACCACTCCCACACACGAGGGCCTGGCTGTGGTGTGCGACGATGGTTTTATTAATCAACTGGCTTTAAATCCCAATTACACTTTGTTGAAATCGGTGTTTTATTACAAGACAAAAAAGTATACAGCGCCTGCCGAAATTGATGAATACATTGCTTATACCCGGAAGTACCTGGATATACAATCGCCCTACACACGCAGCATTTCCCGTGAAATTAAATTCAGTGGCCCCGCAAAAAAAACCAACGTGGTGGTGGTGCTCATGGAAAGTATGTCTGTTTACAAAATGGGTTATTATGGCGGAAAAAATTTAACCCCCTGCTTCGACAGTATTATAAGGGAATCTGTTTTTTTTAATAAATTCTTTTCATCGGGCATACACACCTTTAATGGTTTGTTCTCCACTTCCTCGGGTTATCCGGCAGTACTAACCGAAAAATCTTTATTGCATTACACCAGACAACCTTTCAACA
>JAHEYF010000078.1 GCA_023251755.1 Bacteroidota bacterium | reverse complement strand
AAGGGGAAGAACTTAAACCGGCACCTGTATTCGACCAATATACGGCGTCAACCACCGTACCTGTATTGGTATACAAAGCAATCCACCCGGCAGTGTTGCTTAAAAACCAACGGGAATTTCCACAGTAATTGGATGAGTTCTGTACATCAAAATCTTTGGGGCTCGCTGCGGCCCCACCCAGTACAATAAAGCCCAGCGGAGGAATTACTGTTCCACTTGGAAAAACAAATGCCCCAAAATTTGATCCTCCGGTTGCTGTATTTGTTTCATCTGAACCCAGTATCCAGCAACTGATATCAACCGATGTGCAGGAGCTTGGGTTATACAATTCCACCCATTCTGCTGTGGTAGCCGTATTAAACAAATCATGCATGGAATTAGCTGTTTGCTGATCGGGCGAGTAAAATATTTCGTTAATCACAACGGGGCACTGAGCTCTTAATATACAATTGAAAAAGAAGATATAACAACAGAAAAACAGGTTCCTTAATTTTTTCATTTTACAGATAAATTTTATTTGCAATTCATTAAATTGAAACGTCCTGATACCAAAAAAACAAAAGCTTATTCAGCTTTTGTTTTGAATAAAAACAGGAAGGGCAACCCGGCTAAAATCAATCCAAAAGGATGATCTATTAACCCCAAACCAAAATTGATCGTCAGCCGGGACTTGCCTTTCTGTTCTATTGTTTAACCACAACCAAATTTTTAATATTTTTGAAACCATCGTTTATATTCAGGTAATACATTCCAACAGGCAAATCATTTAATGTAAAGTGGAGCAGGGTTCCCTGTACATTCACCTGCTCATTTTTCACAGTCCTTCCCAGCATATCCGTTAATTTTAAATGAATGTTGTTGTTCGGAAGTGCATGATCAAACTGGATGGTAATTTCATGCTGTGTTGGATTGGGATAAACTAAAATGCTTGTGTTTTGTTCAATCTTATCAAGGTCAATTGTATTGCATACAGTTGAGTTAAGTAATGGAGTGCGGTAAGTACCATTGTTCAGTGCCGTCTGCATTCTTGTTTTCTGATTAGCGGTATACAGGGAGCGGCACTGGTCATCGGAATAATCCATAAAATTCTGAAACATCTCTCCGTTTGAGTTTCCGCTACATTGATTGGCCTGAAAGGGATAACCGGGGCATCCCCAGTTTAGGCCATTGCTGCACCCGTTATTTCCTCCTTTTTGCGGAGGGGTATCGCTGCAATAATCATTACCACATTGCCCATCCCCACTGATGTGACGAAGCCCCAGCCAGTGGCCCACTTCATGAACTGTTGTTATACCATAGGCATAAGCATTTTGTGAATAATACCCGTTCGAAAATTTTGCTTTGCAACCGAAACAACGACTTGCCATTACCACTCCATCCGTGCTGGATGACCCTGTACCCAAACCACTCATTCCACTTAAACCGCTACCCGCAGGAAAAGTAGCATAACCAATTAAACCGGCTCCATTTGCGTCCAAAAAATCGGCTACCCAAATATTAAAATACTTAGTCGGGTCCCAAATGCTGTTGGGTTTAATCGTATTGTCGAAATAACTGGTAGTGTTGTTACCCAGTGTTGATGGATCGCTCCAGCCCTTATTGCCCCAGTTAATCCGGTCAATTCCCGCCTCACTTAAAGTGTTCCCGTTTTTATCTTTTGAAGCCAGGCAAAAACGAATATTCGTTTCCCCGGCATCTACATTTGCAAAAACAGCCGGTAAACTTGAATTTCCAGGGGCATTACCGGCCATAGCATCATTCAACGCATCAATTTGAGCCTGTACCTGTGCCGCTTTAAGGTTACTACCACTACCACTTGCTTCTCCGTTTTTATAAATTACATGGACTACAACAGGGATGTAAAGTAGTGAGGAAGCCTGGTTTGATTTAGTTAATTGCGAGTTTTTGAATTCGTTTATTTTTGTTTGAAACCAGTTTTCCCAATCTTCACCGGGGGCCTGGGTTGCACATACGGGATGTACCTCCTGAAGGGTTGATGAATTTAGTTGCTGGGAAAAACAAGAATTACCAAGGTTGCTTGCAAAAAACAAGCAGGTTGCGAGTAGTTTTTTTTTCATGGTGTTTTGGTTGAGTGCGATAAATGTATGCCAGAACACCCGCGGTATTCAAGTAAATAAACGGACTTAATTAGGCCGTAAATACAGGAATAATTTTAAAAATCAATTGTAGATGATTGGAAATTAAATATTTAAACAAGTTGAATTTTAGGTAGTACTCAGTAAAAAGTTGTTGTTAAAATCCCTTATTTTATTTAAAACGGTGGGAGTAATTTTTAAAACCTGTAAAAAATTATTTACAAGCTTTATTGGTGCATTCGTGGCAATAATAGCCGCGAATACCCGAATAGCTATTCTGAATTAACTGAAAAATTAAATTTAGTGCAGTTCTGCGTATTATTATACCTGCATTTGTTGAAGATATGTTGTATTATTGAGTTTTGCCTTCGCCCACTCTATTACATTAAAATAATCGTACATCATTTGAGTACTGTGGTTTTCGGCAAGCTCTTTTTCAAGTTCAGTGATCAGTTTTTTTAAAAGACCCTGTGTGTGTTTTTTATCATTGAATTGCAGGTAATTCTTAAAAAAAGAAATTACGTACCGCTCATATTCCTTCAGACCTTTGTGTTGCTGAATAAATTTCTCTGCAAATTTTAATTGGTATTCCAGGTGATCAATATCCCCTTTTTCGAACTGAATAAAGAGGTATAACAAATGTGCAAAACACTTTATGTCCCAACGCTGGCTTTCTTTGTTGTAAATAGTTTTATGGATATAATAAACCGATTTCGCATACTGACCGGCGCAAAAGTATATAATTGAAATACTGTCGTAGATAGACAATAAAAAATCTGTATTCATAAGCTCTTCCTGGTTTTCAATACCTGTTTCTTTTTCTTTCAGGTAAGCCAGTCCTTCTTTAATACGTAAGGTTTTAACATAGTATCCCAAACGCAACATCACTTCTTTTTCAAAAATGCTTATTTTTTCATTGGTATATTTAACTGATAAACCTGAAAGAATATTAATGTATTTTTCAAACTCAGCTTCATTTTTTGAAGTTTCAGACTCCAATAAAAAATTATTCAGTGCCGAAAGATGTAACATCTTTTCCTGGTTGGCAAAATCAGGGTGTGCATCCATCAACTGTATATTTTTTTTATTCTCTATATACGTCTTTTGCTTGTCCTTATAAAACCATTGGTAAATGAGCCCTCTGATATTATGGTAAATAATTTTTGCCCGAAGCGACAATTGTTTTGTTTCATCACTTAATAAAGGGGAATTGATAATTGCCTTGATTTGTTGTTCTTTTTGGTTAAAAGATTGTTCAGAATAGTAAATGGACCAGCTTTCATAAGATAACTTCCTGTAATCAGTCAGTTCGTTTACCTGTGCGGTTACCTTCTTTAATTGTTCACATATCCATTGGGGTTTACCGTCTTCAACAAATGCGCTGCGCATTATAATATAGCGGTGCATCAACAAATAAATTTTCATACTCAGCGAAAATTTTTCATACTTCTCGGCTAATTTTAATGCTTTCAGTAATCGTTTACTAGCTTCCTTGTACAAGGCCTTTTTCAATAGCAGGTTACTTTCACTGATCAGGTTAAAAATAACACTGTCTACATCCTCTTCCAGGTGATGCAACTTAAGGCTCTTCACAATTAAATTAAAGAGGTAATTTTTACTGTAGGCAAACTGCTTTATAAATGTTTTGCCTGCATATTTTTTCTTAAACGCTACTTCGTTATACTCCTTTTGAGTGGCTATGGCATCAAATAACTGGATGTATATTTTATCATTCTTATCCCCTGTTCCAGTAAGGTGTTTTTTGAAATAACTTTTTTCGCCTTTGCTTAAAGAGAGGATCAGCGTATGGAGGGAATCACTTTTCGACATATCTACAATCTCATAAGCTTCATGGTACAATTATATAAATGAAGTCCGTAAAGAAAAAGATTTTTTTGCAGTTAAAAGAACTAAAAAATAGTTGATGCATTTACCAATTACAGTTGGATTATCTATTGTTAAACCATGTGGTATTCTACGCTAAAAAGTCAGGAATTGATCTTAATCATAGACAAATATGCGCAAAATCAATTTCCGCCACGACAAAATTTCCTTATTTAGCGGCTGGACTATGAATTGATCTAATGCAAAAAAAAATATTATGAACTTCAATAACTTTACTATAAAATCGCAGGAAGCCGTACAACAGGCCGTACAATTGGCCCTTCAAAACGGGCAACAGGCCGTTGAAAATGGACACATATTAAAAGCCATTGTTGAAACAGATGACAATGTATTGCCCTTTTTATTAAAAAAACTGAACATCAATAACAATGTGTTTGAAAAAACATTGGAAAGTATTGTTAATTCATACCCTAAAGTAAGTGGTGGGCAGCCTTATCTATCCAATGCCGCCAACCAAAGCATTGCCAAGGCAACTAATTTTCTCAAAGAATTTAAAGATGAGTACGTTTCTATTGAGCATTTGATATTAGGTGTTTTGGCCAGCGGCGATACCGTTTCGAAAATGATGAAGGATGTTGGCTTTAATGAAAAAGATTTAAAAGCCTCTATACTTGAACTTCGCAAAGGCAGCAAAGTAACCAGCCAGACTCAGGAAGACACCTACAACTCCTTAAACAAATACGCCATCAACCTGAATGCCCAGGCCAGAAATGGTAAATTAGATCCCGTAATAGGCCGCGATGAAGAAATACGCCGGGTGTTGCAAATCCTTTCGCGCCGGACAAAAAACAACCCTATACTGGTGGGTGAACCGGGTGTTGGTAAAACAGCCATTGCCGAAGGCCTGGCTCATCGTATTATTAATGGAGATGTGCCTGAAAATTTAAAATCCAAACAAATATTTTCATTGGATATGGGAGCCCTTATTGCCGGGGCTAAATACAAAGGTGAATTTGAAGAGCGTTTAAAATCAGTTGTAAAAGAAGTTATTTCGGCCGAAGGAGAAATTATTCTCTTTATTGATGAAATTCATACCCTTGTTGGCGCAGGCGGAGGTGGCGAAGGGGCTATGGATGCCGCTAACATTTTAAAACCTGCCCTTGCCCGTGGCGAATTAAGGGCCATAGGTGCCACCACTTTAAACGAATTTCAGAAGTACTTTGAAAAAGACAAAGCCCTGGAGCGACGTTTTCAAAAAGTAATGGTAGATGAGCCCAGCGGCGAAGATGCCATTTCAATTTTAAGGGGAATCAAAGAAAAATACGAAACACACCACAAAGTGCGCATTAAAGATGAAGCCATCATTTCTGCCGTAGAACTATCACAGCGTTATATTAACGACCGTTTCCTTCCCGACAAGGCCATTGACCTGATGGATGAAGCGGCCTCCAAATTACGCATGCAAATCAATTCCATGCCTATTGAACTCGACGAAGTTGAACGCCGCATTATGCAACTGGAAATTGAGCGCGAAGCCATGAAACGGGAAGGCGAAGACAAAAAATTAGAAGGCATCAACAAAGAAATAGCAGAATTAAACGACAAGCGTATAGACCTCAGGGCCACATGGCAGGGTGAAAAAGAAGTGATTGAAGGCGTTCAAAAAATTAAACTTGAAGTTGAAAACCTTAAACACGAAGCCAATACGGCTGAAAAAAACGGTGATTATGGTAAAGTAGCTGAAATACGTTATGGGCGTGTGAAAGAAGCCGAAGCCAAATTACACGAATTTGAAACGAAATTGGCCGAAGCTAAAGCCAGTGGCTCTCAAATGGTAAAAGAAGAAGTAGACAGTGAAGACATTGCCGGTGTAATTGCCGCCTGGACAGGTATTCCTGTTTCGCGGATGCTGCAAAGCGAAAGGGAAAAGTTACTGCACCTCGAAAATGAATTGCACAAACGTGTGGTTGGGCAGGAAGAAGCCATTGAAAGTATTGCTGATGCTGTACGAAGAAGCCGTGCCGGCTTACAGGATGCAAAAAAACCAATAGGCTCATTTATATTTTTGGGAACAACCGGTGTTGGTAAAACCGAATTAGCCAAGGCCCTTGCCGAGTTTTTGTTTAACAACGAAAACAGCATGACCCGTATTGATATGAGTGAATACCAGGAAAGGCACGCCGTGAGCCGGTTGGTGGGGGCACCTCCGGGGTATGTCGGCTACGATGAAGGAGGGCAGTTAACCGAGGCTGTCCGCCGCAAACCATACAGTGTGGTGTTGTTAGACGAAATAGAAAAAGCCCATCCCGATGTATTTAATATATTGTTACAGGTATTGGACGATGGGCGTTTAACCGATAACAAGGGCCGTGTGGTGAATTTCAAAAACACCATCATCATTATGACCTCCAATATGGGTTCGCATTTGATTCAGGAAAATTTTGAAAAAATAACTGAAAAAAATAAAACTGAAATTCTGGCAAAAACCAAAAACGAGGTTTTTGATTTATTGAAAAAATCTATACGCCCTGAGTTCTTAAACCGTATTGATGAAGTGATTATGTTTGAGCCCCTGACCAGAAACAATGTAACACAAATTGTAAAAATACAACTCAACGGTATCATAAAAAATATAGCCGAACAGGGTATTCAATTAAGTGTTACCGACGAGGCCATTGACTGGTTGTCTGAATTGGGCTACGACCCTCAATTTGGGGCAAGACCGGTAAAAAGGGTTATACAGAAACAGGTGCTCAACGAATTATCTAAACAAATACTGGCCGGAACAGTTAATAAAGACGAGGAAATAGTGCTGGATATGTTCGACAGGCAATTTGTATTCCGTCAACTCGAAACAAAAGTGAAGAAGTAAAATTTACGAATTTATAGAAACAAAAAATCCCGGTTTCCCGGGATTTTTTGCGTTCAAAGTAACTAATTAAATGTTTACACCTTAATTGTTACCTATATTTTTAATTCACCCCAAATGGAGGGATTTTTCCTTCCTGTACCAGGACAATACATTTCTTTTTATGTTCTTCAAAGTTTCCGAAAGCCAATGCATCCAGCATTTCTTCACGGGTCATTAAAGGGTTGTTGAATTTTTTTCTGATTTCAACTGCGCAACGATCCACATACTGCTCAAAACGGCTTGGAGCCCACAAATACTCTTTTTTATCAGTATTTGGTTTAAACTCATCCGGTAATGAACCCTCTATTTTTGCTTTAATTTCGAGGCCTTCGTAGCTTTTAGGCAGCGAGCGGTTGTCAAATACAAAGGGTTTTGAAATCATGATTACATGTTTCTTCCGCTTTGGGTCAATCATATTCAGTCCTTCAATACGTAAACCTTTCTTTTTTAATTGCGAATATTTACTCTCGAAGTTTTTTAAAATATCAAACATGTTTTTCTAAGTTTTCAACAAAGGTACACCCTTTTTTGTTAGCAAAAATCGAATTCAGCTATTGTTTATCTGTCTTCGTCTAATTATTTTTTTGGCTGATTTTTGTTATTAAGCCTGTTTGTCAATTGTTAAAATCTGTTGAAAACTTTAATACGATACTGATTTCTAATATTTTATATATTTACCCGTTCTTAAATTAATTAACCAAACAGCTCCCAACATCCCCTTTTAGTGCGCATAAAAAATCAAACCAAAATTAACCACGATACTATATTGACTTTGCGTAAAACCGTGAGGATTTTACAGAATCAGCGAACAGGTTTTATCAATATTGACAACAGTAATGAAGAATTATTGCAGTTGTTATTAAAAAGTTCAGACTTTGACAGCTATTTGCAACCCTTTGATAAAGAATCCATTCCTTATTACGATAAAAGAGACATTACCTGTAAATTAGTAGGAAAGGGCTTTGATTTAAAATCCTTACAGTTATTAGAGTATTTAGCCGACTCGGCCATTCTGGACCGAATTCCTGAAGAACAAAAACCTCTTAAAAGGAATGAAACAGAAGGCCTTATACTTTATTTAAAAACATGGGCCGAACAATTGGAAGAACAATTCCTGGAAGAATTAAAACTTATTGAAGAACCCAGCCGGGAGCGGTTTTATGCTTTATTGTAGTAGTAAGTAAAAGGTATCAGGTAGCTGGTAATAAGTATGAGGGTGCATTCTTGTTACCTGATACCAGCTACTTACTACCTTCTAAACTGCCAATTTCACCACCTCCTCATACACGTCCTTCCATCCCTTCCACTCTCTCCAGTTGCTGATGGTTTCGTTGTGCCAGATGGAAATAAACTCACCTTTTACCTTTTTAACCGATTCAATTAAAGGCTGAACCAATTGGGGAACTTCTTCCGGTTTAACTTTCATATAAAATCTAAACGTCGCGTCCATTACCCCAAAAGGATGTATACGTAAATTTGTTTCCGTCTCCGTATCCAGGTCGTACCAATAAAAAGGGCTGCAAATACTGGCTCTGAAGCCTATTTGGGTGGCATAACCCATGGTGTAATCGTCGCTGATGCCGTTGTCGACAAGGGTTTTATAGGTGGCCGGGAAATGCAGTTTTAAAAAATGCTGCCGGCTGTTGCTGATGTCCCGGTGAACGATCCGGGATAAACGGTTGATTTCTCTTTTCACCTGTTCCGGGTTGTCGTTTGAACCAAAGGAAGGATGAATGCCCACATCAGCATAATCGTTCAGGTGTTTAATTAAAGACTGAAATTTTAAATTATTTGAAGGAAGATTTTTATCGTTCACCCCATAATCGCCCAATAAAAAAAAATAAATGACCTTTAATTTATAGCGTTGTTGTATGTCTAATTGCCTGTCGTAAGTATCATAAGGGTCCTGCATCTTGCGCATCAGTACACGGGTACGCTCGGCAAAATCTTCCCAAAAAAAGTTGACCACAGCTCTTCCGTACCCACCAATCGTCCGCATAACCCCTTTTTGTTTAAAGGCGTAAGCATTGTCAATATCAATGGTTGAAGTATAGCTGTAATTGGCTTGCCTGAATATTAACTGTGGATAACGCTGAATCAGTAATAATTTAAGCTCTTCTGCCCAACTATTAATTAAAGGTTGCAATAAAAAGCCATGCTGAAAAGCCATGCTGCTCTCGGCTTCAAAGCGATCGTACTTATCGCGGATGTGCGGTAAGTATTCTTCGTAACGGCTGATCAGAAAAAAGCTTGCAGCAAAAACATCAAAAGGGATTTCCGGGTTGTGTTCGGTTTTAAATAAGATTGCATTTTCCTTCCATTTCCCTACAGATATGTTTTGTTCTTTAATCCCGCTTTCAAATAAAATACTTGTTGAACTGATGTGCAATTCATCAGCAATTGCATTGGCCGAATAACTCAACTTAGGGCCGCTGGCTTTCGTAAATTCCTCAATGGAATTGGTAAGCGTATAATCAAACCCGAATATATCTTTACAATACAGGTTAAGGATGTACTTAAGCCTCAGGCTTGTTTTATGACAATAGACTAAGATCATTGTTGAAAGCAGCTCTGCATTTCGGTACAAATAAATTCTGCGGCTTTTCCATCGCCATATAATTGTGGGAATTTAAGGTTTTTATTTTGTACTAAGCTTTCATAAGCGCTTACAATTCTTTTTTCATCGGCATCGGCCACAATGGCTGTTCCGCATTTTACCAACTCCACCCATTCCGTTTCGGGCCTTAAAATAACACAGGGTTTTTCAAAATAAAAAGCTTCTTTTTGCACCCCACCACTGTCCGTCATTATTATCTGTGCATTTTTTTCCAGGGCTATCATTTCTAAAAACGAGGCAGGAGGAATAATGTGAAACACGGGCGATGTACTTATTTTAGTAAACAATTCCTTTTCGAGATTTTGCTCCAATAGTTTTGCTGTGCGCGGATGCAGGGGTAAAACAATTTTTTTATTGTATTTAGTTGCAATATTATACAAAGAGTTAAACAAGGCATTTAAGCGTATGGGCTCATCGGTATTGTTGTTGCGGTGTATGGTGGCTAATATAAAATCATTTTTAACTAAATTATACTTGCTGATGATGGCTGTTTTTTGATCGGCCAGGTCTAAAAAAAACAAACTGTTATCAAACATCACATCGCCACAATGGTATATCTTAGGATTATCAGTTGTATAAGGCGCGGAATTGTTTGTTTTAAAACCTTCTTTAATTAAGTTATTATATCCGGTTTCGGTGGGCGAAAATAAAAGTGTGGACACATGGTCGCACATAATACGGTTCACCTCCTCGGGCATAGCCTTGTTGTATGAACGCAAGCCGGCTTCAATGTGTACCACCGGAATATGTATTTTGGATGCAGCTACGGCACCGGCTAATGTTGAGTTGGTATCGCCGTACAATACAATGGCCTGTGGTTTTTCTTTTACCAGTATTTCTTCAATACCGGCAATCATCAGGGCTGTTTGTTTACCATGACTTCCGCTTCCGGCATTCAGGTTGTAATCAGGCGCAGGTATTCCCAGTTCATCAAAAAAAACCTGGCTCATGTTTTCGTCGTAATGCTGCCCGGTGTGTATAATTACTTCCTGTATTTTACCTGCAAATTTATTTTTGATGGCCCTGCTTAAGGCTGCCGCTTTTATTATTTGTGGCCTTGCTCCTATTACGGTTACTATTTTTATCATATACCTTTTCTTGTTTATAAAGTTTAATCGTTTATCAGTTTATTCGTTCAATCGCAGTAGTAGTAACAAACAAATGAACTATAAAACAAAAGAACGAATAAACGAACATCAAACCATCTCCTTCACCTGTCTATCCATTATTGCAATCCCTTCTTCAAAACTATGCGGGTTATAACCCAGTTCTCTTTTTGCCTTATCAATTATAAAACCTGTAATGGGCGGACGTTTGGCAGGTTGCTTGATATCGGTTGATTTACTTGGTTTAATTAAGGATTTATCCAATCCATAATAATCGGCCACTTTATGCACCAGTTCAAGTATATTCAAATAATCTTTCCCCGATATATTGTAAACACCCCGTGCTTTTTTATCGGCTATTAAAATACAACCGTCTGCCAGATCTTCCGCCAGTGTAGGTGTCCGGTATTGATCGTCCACCACATGAATGGTTTTTCCGGAGCTTAAATTTTCTTTGGCCCACAATACAATATTACTTCTGCTCATATTGTCAACTATGCCGTATACCAATACAGTGCGCGCCATGGCCCAGCTTAATTTGCTTTGTTGCACTAATTTTTCGGCTGCTAATTTACTTTCTCCATAATAACTTATCGGGTTCGGGGTTTCTTCTTCGGTAAGCGGTCCGTGGCTTCCATCAAAAATAAAATCGGTGGACAGGTGTATGAAGTGCGGCTGATAAGAAGGGTTGTTTTGCTTTAACTCTTCCAGAGCCTCAATCAGGTTGCCTACAGCTGTTACGTTTAATTTCCAGCATTCTTCCCGGTTCAATTCACAGGCATCCACATTCGTCATTGCCGCTGTGTGAATCACCACATCCGGCATACAGGTTTTAAAAACATCGAGTACGTTTTGTTTATCGCTAATGTCTAACGAATGGTATTCGTAACCGGTTTTATTGACCAGTCTGTTTTCCCCACGGGCAGTAGCCATGCATATTATATCATTCCGGCCCATCAGTTTATACACCAACTTTTGCCCTAATAAACCGTTCGATCCGCTTATCAAATATTTTTTTCTCATATAAACTAATTGTATATTCGTGATGCAAAAATAAGGCTTATATCCCGAATCTTAAAATTGTCAGAAATCACGACTTATGCTTGAAAGCCCTTTACATGAGCATCATTTATTGCGCTACCATGTTGACATTGAGGACAAAGCCCTGAGAGGCTACAAACAAACCGCTGTTATCAGTTTTTTTGATGAGAACAATAAAAAGGTGTGCATCCATAAATTCGGGGTTATCAGCAATGAAGAAATTTTTGAGCGCATAGATAAAGGGGAAGATTTAAGTTTAAACAATGCCTATATAAAAAACTTTTCGCTTACCGATTACCGTGTAAACAAAGGCCTTGATGACAGCGTATACATTAAGTTAATGAACCTGTCGGCCAAAAAGACTTTTTTCGATTGTGATGTAACGAACGACTTTAGTTATGCCGAATTTTCGGGCGATAAAACGGTGTTTGAATCTGCTATTTTCGGGAACGGGGTAACAAACTTCAGTAATTCTGATTTCGGTAACGGAGACGTGGTATTTAAAAAAGCAAGGTTCGGAAGTGGGAGTACCAATTTTCAGTCCGTTAAATTCGGAGACGGCTTAGTCAGTTTTAATAACACCAATTTCGGAACAGGCAATTTATCTTTTGTTGACGCCAATTTCAGCAATGGCAACGTGGATTTTAAAAATACGTATTTTGGCGATGGTACCATTGATTTTAAGTTTGCTAAATTTTCGCAGGGCGATTTAAGTTTTGAAAGGGCTTCATTCGGTAGAGGAAAAAAAGATTTTAAAAATGTGGAGTTCGGTGGTGGAAAAATTGATTTCAGAAGGGTTGAGTTCAACGATGGAGATGTTTCTTTTGAAGGGGTAGAATTTGGTAACGGCAAGGTAAGTTTCAGAAGTTCCGAATTTAAACATGGTTATAAATCATTTGAATTTGCTGATTTTGCACAGGGAGAAGCCCAGTTTGAATTAGTTGATTTTGGTTCGGGCAATGTTAGTTTTAAAAATGCCAAAGTTGCCGAAATATCTTTTAAAAACTGTGCCCTCAATACGTACATGGATTTACGCTTTGGAGAATGTATACGCTTAGATTTAACCAATACCATTGTACGCGATATTTTAGATGTAAAACCCGAAGGCGAAAAAGTGGTGATTGAAGAAATGAACATTGCCGGTATGCGCATTTTAGGGCGTATTTTTATAGACTGGCGGGTGAACAATGTGTTTGATTTAATATACAACCAAAACAATACTTCCCTGTTTCAAAAATCAGAACAATTCAGGATTTTGAAAGAGAATTTCAGGAACAACGGGCAATATGTGGATGAGGACATGGCTTACGTAGAGTTTAAACGCTGCGAATCAAAAGCCCATTTAAAGGATGCCCTGGCTAAAAATAAAAAAAATGCCTGGTACGCCTACCCCAATTATTATTTCCAAAAATATGTGTTTGATTTTATAGGGCATTACGCAACAGCGCCCTTAAGAGTGCTGCTCAATATGTTTATTGCCTTCACCTGCTTTAGTATTTTGTATTTTGTTGTTTCCGAGTTTTTCCCCTGGTTCGGAACCGTTGCCACCACGCTGCCCAGCGAACTCAACCACATTCATGAATTTGGGAACAGTTTTTACTTTAGCGCCATCACCTTTTTAACTGTTGGCTACGGCGATTACTTTGCTGAAGGCTATTTAAAGCCTTTTGCCGCTTTGGAAGGTTTTACCGGGGTATTTTTAATGAGTTATTTCACCGTGGCCTTTGTACGTAAGATCCTGCGTTAAAGCCTTTATTTTTCAACACCGAAAGCCAATTTGTCAGTAAAAAAATAATGGTGCAATCGTTGATTATGTCAATTCACTAATCTAACTTTATAAAAAATAATTAATATTAAGAAAGGAAACACAACATGGCATTAGAAATCACAGACAGCAATTTTGAAGAACTGGTATTAAAATCAGATAAACCCGTTTTACTTGACTTTTGGGCAGAATGGTGCGGACCTTGCCGTATGGTGGGACCGGTAGTTGAAGAGTTGGCTAAGGATTACGAAGGTAAAGCTGTGGTAGGTAAAGTAAATGTTGACCACAACCCCAATATTTCAATGAACTTCGGCATCCGCAACATCCCGACCCTGTTGGTGTTTAAAGGCGGTGTAGTTGTTGACAAACACGTTGGAGCCGCAGCTAAAAACGTATTGGCACAAAAAATAGACTCTCAATTATAATTCTTTAAAAAATTATTTTCAAAGCTTAAGAAAACATTTTCTTAAGCTTTGATTTTTTATTCACTTAAAACTTCTTCCTTGAACCTTCTTCATCCACAGGCAGCTCAGCAATTCTCACGTCTTGAGTTACTTGCCAAACAAGTGGTGGAAGGATTTATTACTGGTTTACACAAAAGCCCCTTTCATGGTTTTTCGGTGGAGTTTGCCGAACACCGGATTTACAATTCGGGAGAATCAACCCGCCACATAGACTGGAAACTGTATGCACGTACAGACAAACTGTTTGTGAAACGTTACGAAGAAGAAACAAACCTGCGTTGCCAGATCGTTATTGACAATTCCTCTTCTATGTATTTTCCTTATACAGAAGGAGGCTCAGAAGAAACACAAAAAAACAAATTAAATTTTTCGATACAGTGCGCGGCGGCATTAACCGAGCTGCTTAAAAAACAAAGGGATGCAGTTGGCCTGAGTATTTTCAACGACAACATCGACCTGCACCTGAATGCCCGTTCCAATCCCATGCATCACAAGCTGATGTACAACGAGCTGAAAAAATTAACAAGCCATTACAAACCCGAAAACAAACACAAAACCTTTGCAGTGAAAGCCATTCACCAGGTGGCCGAGGTAACACACAAGCGCTCCTTAATTGTTATTTTCAGCGATATGATGGACAGTGGTGAGAACAGGGATCACATCTTTTCGGCCCTGCAGCACTTAAAACACAAAAAACACGAAGTCATCCTTTTTCATGTAACAGATAAAAACA
The DNA here is from genome assembly GCA_023251755.1 of Bacteroidota bacterium. GTDB lineage: Bacteria > Bacteroidota > Bacteroidia > B-17B0 > Aurantibacillaceae > JAHEYF01. The sequence continues at coordinate 9,071 of JAHEYF010000078.1, read as the reverse complement.
AGGAACTGGACTTTGATTTTGAAAACCGCCCCTACCGCTTTATTGATATGGAAAGCGGGGAAGAATTAAAAGTAAATCCCACCGACGTTAAAAGCCAATACCTGAAACAAATTCAGGAATACACCAGCGATTTAAAATTAAAATGCGGACAATACAATATTGATTTTGTTGAAGCCGATATCAACCAGGGATTTGAGCAGGTACTCCACGCCTACTTGGTGAAGCGCGTTAACATGATGCACTGATAAAAGCCATAAGGAAAAAGCCATAAGCAATAAAAAATAAGTCATAAAGGGTTTTACATAAGCAAAATCGCGTTTTGGCTATTGATTTTTTAAGTTTTGACTTATTTCTCGCAGAGAAGCGCTGATTAAAACGCAGAGTTCCGAAGAGGATGTAGTCGTAACCATGATCGTTCTTTTGGCTTTTGACTTTTAACTTAACATACATATAAGCCAAAATTGTTTGGTTTAAATAATTGGTGTAACTTCAATAAGCTTATTACATTTGCATAAATGACAAGGTTACAAAAAAACACTATTCCGGTATTTTTACTGAGTGCCTTACTGGTGGTGTTTCTTGTTTTTTATTTTATACGAAAACAAAAAAAACAACCACTTCGTTCCCTGCCCTATTATGGAGAGAAAATATATTCCGGTAAACGGGATACGGTTTACCACAGGGTTCCCGATTTTGAATTCATGGATCAATCGGGTAAAAAAGTAACGCAGCAAAGGGTTAAAAACAAAGTCTATGTGGTCGATTATTTTTTCACTACCTGCCAGTCTATATGCCCGCTTATGAGCAATCAGATGGAACGTGTAGCCGGTAAATTTAAAGGAAACCCCGAGTTGTTATTTTTATCGCACACGGTTAACCCCGAAGACGATTCGCTGAGTGTATTAAAAGAATATGCCCTGAAGCATCATGCCGATCCTCAACAATGGTTGTTTTTAACAGGAAATAAAAAAGCCCTTTATTCACTGGCACGTAAAGGCTATTTGCTGAACGCCGAAGAAGGCAATGGGGGTGCGGATGATTTTATTCATACTCAAAACCTTGCATTGATCGACAAAGAAAGACACATCCGTGGCTTTTACGATGGAACAGATTCTACTGACATCAACAGGTTAATGATCGATATACAACTGTTGCTGGATGAATATTCGTGGAAAGAAAAGACAAGGTAAAAATCAGAAGTCAAAAGTAAAAAGCCAAAATCCAAAAAGTGATTCAGGTATGATTAAGCCTTATAGGTTTTCACCGATTGATTTAATACTTGTGTTATTCACTTGCATTGCAACGAATATTCATGCGCAACACAAACCTGCTGTATATAAAATAAACGATTTACTTCTGCGGATACAAAACAACAGCGACACTGTTTACATAGTTAATTTTTGGGCCACCTGGTGCAAACCCTGTGTGGCCGAATTACCTGAATTTGAAAAGATAGACAAAGAATATAAAAACAAAGCGGTAAAAATTATTCTGGTAAGTCTGGATTTTAAAGAGGATGTAAAAAATAAACTGATTCCTTTTATTAAAAAAAACAAGTATGCGGCAGAGGTGGTGGTATTGGATGAAATTGACGGGAACAGCTTTATCAATAAAATTGATAAGGGATGGTCGGGTGCTATACCAGCGACTTTATTCAGAAAACAGGGGAAGCAAAATTTTATTGAAAAGAAATTGAACTACGAAGATTTAACGAAACAAGTGCTCACTTATTTATAATAGCTAAACGCCGCATGCAAAACATGCGGCGATAGTATATAAAAAAGATTAGCTTCCTAAATCTTCAAAACTCACATTGCTGCTGTGGTTGCTGTGGCTCGTATGGCTTTCTGCAGCACCAACCTCCGATGAATTATCAGCCAAAGGAGAGTTTGCCCTGATGTAATCAACAGCTTCACCCAAACCTTCACTAAATTTTTCAAAATCTTCTTTGTACAAAAAGATCTTGTGTTTTTCAAAGAAGAACTTCCCGTCCTGCCCAAAACGTTTTTTGCTTTCTGTAATGGTAAGATAGTAGTCGCCACCTTTAGTAGACTTCACATCGAAAAAGTAAGTTCTTTTTCCAGCTCTTACCGACTTGGAGTATAAATCTCCCTGCTCTTGTTTTTCAAATTCTTCAGACATGTCATAACAGTTTTAGTGTTCACTAACAAAAATAGTAAAATAATTAAAAAAACAAGGCTTATTTGAAATTAGTTGAATAAATCTTGACTTTTGTTAATTTAATACCAGCCCAAAAAGGGCCTATTTCAATAAAATCAGGGTATCCGACCGGCATTAAAATAGTACTTTTTATAATATATTTCGCCGAGATCGCTAATAATGACCCCTGATTTGACCGAAGCGTGCACCATTTTGTTGTTTCCGAGGTACAATCCCACATGAGATACCCTCCCCCTTCTTATTTTAAAAAACAGCAAATCCCCTTCTTTTAGTTCATTTTTTTGCACCGGCTTCACTGTTTTCCATATATCGGCAGAACCCCCGCTGAGTTGAATGCCGTAAACCCTTTGATACACCTCACTTACAAAGCCACTGCAATCAATTCCTTTTCTGCTTTCGCCGGCGTAACGGTATTTTGTGCCCATCCATTCGTAAGCTTTTAAATACAGTTGTTGATTAACAGCAGAATCAAGATTCAGTTTGTACTTACAATAAAAATCACAAACACTTTTTCTATAAGTAACAGAATCTGTCTGAGCAGGGAGGGATGTGGAGAGTCCTGCAATCAAAAAGATAACAGCTGTTAATTTGATGCTTCGGCTTCGCTCAGCACCCGTACGAAAAGTTGATGATTCCATTCAAGCGAACAGTTTAATTGTTTATTTGTTCTTTCGTTAATACGTTCGAACAACTATTGAACGAATGAACATATAAACGAAAGAACTATTTCATCACCTTGTTCTTAACGTCGCTATACACCGGCCAGTTGTGGTGGTGCCAGTTGGCTATTACCTTACAATCTTTCATCAGCATTAAACCGGGGTTAGAGCGTATCATCGTTTTAAGTACTATATTGTCCATATTCGCAAAATCGTAAAGGGCATTGTGTTTGTGTTTGTATTCGCCAATCTGCTCAGCTCCCGAAGCGGTTAAAGCCAGCACCTTTATTCCGTCTTTCTGACAAAGGGTATAAAAATCGTTGATCTTCGCATGCAGCTCTTCATTGTCTTCAGTTTTGCTTAAATCGTAACACACAATAAAAAAAGAATAGCCTTTGTTTTTTAATATGCTATCGGTTATGTTATTCCCGTCAAGATCGCTGATACTGAAGTCTGTTATTTTAGCTCCGTCTACCTCCGGACTAATCTGAACAGCGCCTTTGCTGTCCTTGTATTTCCAGTTCAGGGTGTCCGCCCAGGGGTAATTTTTATCGGTAAATTCCTTGTCTTCTTTTGTTTTAATATTGGTATAAATAAAATGCGATTCATACACGCCGGGTTTGTAATTGGGGCCGTGTTTCATTCCATCACAAATGCTTAATCCGGGTGCATAAGCCCTGAAATCGAATACAGGTAAATTTCGCCAGGTGTGTATGGGGAACCATATAGAGGCTATAACAGCTGCTGCTGTAGTAATGGTACTTAGTGTAGGGCCGAACAATTCGTTGATATTTTCTTCCCCAACAAACAACACAGTAATGAACACGAGTAATACAATGTCTTTCCAGAACGATTCCCAGGGAGTTAGTTTAAGGAAGTCGCCGAAACAACCGCAATGCGTAACCTTGTTGAAGCAGGCCGAATAAAAAGTTAAAAAGGTAAAGAATACGATTTGTGCCAGCAATAAATACAGGGTGAGTTTACGTTTAAAACCAATCAATAACATAAAGCCCAGAGCCATTTCCGACACACAGACAATAATGGCAAGGGGCAGTGAAATATGGGCGAACCATTCGAACAAACCCAGGCCGGTATCTGCTTTAAATACATCAAAATATTCGTTGAGTTTATAAGAAAATCCCAGCGGATCGTTGGCTTTAATAAATCCTGAAAAAATAAACAGCCCCCCTACCAGAATACGCGCCGAATGCGTTAACCAGGCGTATTGCGAAAAGAAACCGGAAAAATTAACCAGGGTCAGCAATAGCCCCAGGATAATACCAATGGTTAGTTTACTGAAACAAGGCGGGCAAAGCCAGAAAATAAACAGGGCAATGCCTGCGGAAAGAAGGAAACGAAAAAATTTGCTTTGGAAGATTTTCTTCATGCTCAATTTAATTTAAAATTTAAGATTAAAGTCCCGTTCATTTGTTCTATCGTTCATTTGTTCAATCGTTGCAGAACTATTAAACGAATAAACAAAAGAACTATTCAACTAGTAAATTGTAAGAACGCAGCTCTATAACAAAAAGCGCACCACTATTTTTGTTCGCTCAACCTTATTAACGCAAACACCGCATAATTAATCATGTCCATAAAATTAGCGTCTATTCCTTCCGATATAATGGTTTGTCCTTTGTTGTCTTCAATTTGTTTTACACGGAGTATCTTCATCAGTATTAAATCGGTTAAAGAACTCACCCGCATATCGCGCCAGGCCTCGCCATAATCGTGGTTTTTGTTTTCCATCAGGTCTTTGGTGGCTTTGCTGTTTTTTTCGTACAGGGCAGCCACTTCATCGTAAGGCAATTCCATGCGGGTATCTCCGGCCAGCTCTAACTGAATTAAAGAAATGATGCAATAATTCACAATTCCAATGTACTCCCCTTTAATATCGTCCCCTACTTTTTGTGTTCCTTTTTCTTCAATACTGCGTATACGCTGGGCTTTTATAAATATCTGGTCGGTAAGCGAGGAGGTTCTTAAAATTCTCCAGGCCGTACCATAGTCCTTCATCTTCTTTAAAAAAATATCTTTGCATTGTTTTACCGCCGCATCATACTGTTGTGATGTGTTTTGCATAACCTAAAAATGAGCCTACAAGATACAAATTTTAGCAAAAACTTTGTTTTAAAAGCCAATGGTAAACAACTAAAGCTACAGCAAGCGGCTGTAATGGGGATCGTTAACCTGACGCCCGATTCGTTTTATGTTAAAAGCCGTTTTAATGATGCAAAAAAATTATTAACAGTTGTAGAAAAACAAATTAAGGAAGGGGCCGCTATTATTGATATCGGCGCCATGTCGAGCCGGCCGGGCGCAACCGAAATAAGTGAAGAGGAAGAACTGAAACGCCTGCTCCCTTCCCTTAAAATCATCCGCAAGACTTTTCATGAAGTTTTTATTTCTATTGACACGTACCGCTCACAACTGGCTTATACAGCGGCGGAAGAAGGCGCGGATCTCATTAATGATATTTCGGCAGGGGAAATGGACAAGGCGATGATGAGGGTGGTGGCCAAAACAAAATTGCCTTATTGTATGATGCATATAAAAGGGAAACCTGCCACTATGCAACAAAAGCCTGAATACAAAAATGTAGTGAAAGAGGTTAAAAAACATTTAGAGAAAAAAATTAAAAAGGCAAAGGATGCAGGAATAAAACAACTGATAATTGACCCGGGCTTTGGCTTTGGCAAAACGATTGAACACAACTATAAATTGCTGAATCAACTAAATGAATTAAACAGTTTAGGTTACCCCATACTTGCCGGACTTTCAAGAAAATCAATGATTAATAAGGTGTTAAACATCAATGCGATAGATGCACTCAACGGAACAAGTGTTTTAAACACCATTGCCTTGTTAAGGGGTGCAAAAATTTTAAGGGTGCACGATGTAAAGGAGGCGGTTGAGGCGGTGAGATTAGTAGGTTTTTGTAGCAGGTAGTTGGTAGCAAGTAGCAGGTAGCATGAACCTATATCTAAATAGATAGTACCTGATACCAGGTACTTGCTACCAGCTACCTTTTAGAATTTATAATTTAGAGAGTCATTTTTTAATAATATATTCGTAATTGGCAATTTGTGTATGGAGAATATGTTAAGTCTATTGTTTATTACCTTTAAGTGGATTGATGCCATTGATGTTTTTTTGGTGGCTTTGTTGCTGTACCAGATCTATAACATTGTTAAAGGCACTCCTGCCGTGAGCATTTTTACCGGTATTTTTTCTATTTACGTAGTTTGGATAGTTGTACGGGCCTTCGATATGAAATTATTCGGGTCTATACTCGGTAAATTTATTGATGTAGGGGTTATTGCCATTATAGTAGTGTTTCAACAGGAACTCAGAAGGTTTTTACTTTTTATTGGTACCAAGGAATTTATCAGCCGCAGTTTTTTATTGAAAACGGTTTTCACCATTAATCAATCCTCCAACAAAGAACGTTACACCTCAATTGACCTGAGTCCATTGGTACGGGCCTGCTTCCACATGAGTGAAAGTAAAACGGGTGCGCTGATTGTCCTCTCTAAAAATTCGGACCTGAAGTTTTACATCAATACCGGCGAGCCTTTGGATGCTGTGGTAACGGAACGTATGCTGGAAAGTATTTTTTATAAAAACAGTCCCTTGCACGATGGGGCCGTAATTATAACCGGAAACCGGATGGTGGCTGCCCGCTGCGTGTTACCGGTCACCGAAAAAGAACAATTCCCTTCGCATTATGGTATGCGCCACCGGGCAGCGGTGGGCATTACCGAATCAACAGACGCTATTGCCCTGGTGGTGTCTGAACAAACAGGCAATGTTTCCATTTCTTTTAACGGGGATATTAAAACTGTAAGCAGTCCCGATAAGTTAAAGTTGTTGCTGGAGAAGGAGTTTAACAGATAAACGTTTATACGTTTAATAGTTCAATCGTTCCATGAACTAAGGAACAAATGAACGAGTAAACGAATAAACTACTCCCCCCTGACGATCTTATAACTCCGGGATTTCCCATCGGTAGTAAGCACCTTCAAATAATACAAACCTTCCGGAAAATTGCGCAGGTCGATAAGCGGAGAAGCAATTGTGTTTTGTTTCAAAATGAGCTGCCCACTGCTGTTAATAATTTCAAGCGCTTTTATCGCATGAAGGCCGGGTTTTAAATAAAAAATTCCGGTACCGGGATTGGGGTATGCAAGTGCCTCCTCCTCAAGATCATTGTTTTTTATCCCGAATGAAGCGGTGTTGATAATTTGTTTCAGCGAATCGGTGGAACAGGCATTGGAAGCTGTTAAAGTAACTGTATATGTGCCTGCATTTGCATAGGTATGCGTTGGATTTGCCAAAGTTGAAGAACTTCCGTCCCCGAAATTCCAGGTATAAGCAGTGGACTGCATGGAGTTATTGGCAAACTGGAAGTTGAAGGGGGAAGTTAAATTAATTGTAAACAGGGGTTTGGGGTAATTGGCTTTGATGCGCCACAGGTTCATGCTGTCGAGTACCGTGACGGCAGCTGTGCTTTGCAATGCATGTGCCGTAGCTGTGTCTAAGCCTGCAGTATAAGTTGCGCCCAGCGGTGTTTTTTGAAACAGGGTGGCGTAAAACACGCAGGCTGCAAGGTAGGAGCCTTCAAGCAGCGGGTGGCTTTCGTCGCCCTGGTATAAATTAATGTTGGGGTACTGGTCGCGGACATTTTTCCAGGCCATTCCCACGGGGGCACAGGTGGCTTTGTTTGAATCGGCCATTTCCAAATAACTTTGGCGCAGGCGGCTTTGCATACCCAAATAGGTGCATACCGGCGGGTAAGCCGCGCAGTTGGAAGCATCACCGTTCTTCCGACCCCAGGTCATGTAAAAAACAACTTCGCTACAGGTGTTGTTGGCTTTAATGGAATCGCACAATTGCCGGGCATAAGGATAAGTGTCTGTTTGCACCTGGGCCGGATCAAACGAAGGCTCCTGACTTTGGGCCTGCAAGATTACAAAATCCCACGGCTGTGCTTTTATTTTAGACAGGGTGGTAGCGTTCGAACAATGCAACTGAAATGTATAACCACCGGGCGTGCTGGAATCAAACTCAATGGTATCTCCTGCTGATGCAGCCAAATCGTGCAATAATTGCGGCAGGTCGTTTACATAGGTATAACTGTTGCCAATAAACAAAACCTTTTTGTGAGGATTTTGCGCGAATGTAGAAAAGGAAATTATTAGGAGGAGGGGGAGAATTTTTATTTTTGAAAAAAAGCAGAAACGCATATACTATTAAGTTAAAAGGTTAAAATCTCAGCTCAAATTTAAGCTTTAAGCAATTGGCTTAACAAAATAATATACAAATAGAGGGGCTTTTTCGTTAAGCTGAAGTAAACGAAAGAACAAAAAAACAAGCAAACGGATAAACGTTAAGGAAGTTATTCTTTAATGATTTTCACTTTCTTCACTTCTGTAGTATTGCTGAGAGCAATAAAATAAATCCCGGCACTAACAGCACTCAGATTCATATTTACATTATTTACTCCTTCATTTTTAGCAAGGTAATTCTGTGTTTGAATTAATTTTCCGTGTACGTCAAAAAGTTGAATGAGGACATTTTCGTTTTTTTCAGCTGTAAACGACACCTGGATGCCCTGCTGTACGGGGTTGGGATAAACAACTATGCTGCCGGTTTCAATAAATTTTACAGCTACTATTTGAGAATAAGAAAATTTTCCGTCAAAGTCTGTTTGTTTTAAACGGTAATAAGACAATCCGGACAAAGGCCGTATATCTGTGTTTTTGTAATGAAGCGTTGTATTGCTGTTCCCTGCCCCATCAACTATGGCAATCGTTTCAAACTCCATTCCATCTGCCGAGCGTTCAACCGTAAAATAATCATTGTTTGTTTCGCTAACTGTTGTCCAGTTTAAGTCTACCTCATTGTTGTTGGGTACTGCACCAAAATCCAACAATTCAATTGGAAGTACATCAACTGCGCTTCGTACAGCAAAAGGGGAAAAAGAAGTGACTGTACCTGAAACCACGGTATAGGGGTCGCTGCCGCTTGCTGCAACACCTGTAGAGGTAGCCGTCCATAAGCCGCCCGAATAATGGTCCACAAAACAATTGTTGCGGGTGAAGGAAGTAAGTTCATCTGATGCAGGCCACTGGGGTGTAAGTGTTACGTTGGAGCCCCCGGTGGTGCCTTCGGTAATGTCCCAGGTACGGTCTGCAACATTAGCGGTAACCCCGGTACCCGATGATCCGT
>JAHEYF010000077.1 GCA_023251755.1 Bacteroidota bacterium | reverse complement strand
AATGGCTGCATCGCTCATTATAGCATCATCAATGTAATAATGGTCAATGGCCAGGGTCGTGTCAAAGTTGGTTGAGCCTGAATAGGTAAACGGTATCTGGTAGTGCCCTGCCGAAGGTTCAGCAGTAATGTTCGACATAAACATCCAGTAGATGTTTTGTACATTGTTACTCATATTTGTTCTGGCCGACATGTTAAAGTTAGCAGGGTTAATGGCCTTTACAAAAGCATCGGGCGCCGAGTTAAAAATACTGGCCGTAAAAGCCGGGTCAGAATCCATCCATCCTACAAAAATACGGGAACCATCTGTAGTTCTTGAGGCCTGGAGACGGTTGTCGTAAGGCATTTTTGCGCCTGCACCATCTGCCCAGGGATTTTCGGTTTGTGTCGCATCTAAATCAGAAGTTAAGAGGGAATCTACAAAATATTCGGTCCAGGTACCTGTTCCATCTGTTACAAAATCCCATATATATGGATAATAGCCTGCGTAATCATAATTATAGGTGTAACCCAAAGAGTCGACATGATCGGAAGAACCACTTGCAACAGTGCAGATAAAATGCAATTTACCGCTGTTGTCTACAACCGCGTCTGCACCCAGACTTTGCGAAAAGAAAGGTTTAAGCAGGGTAGCGGAAGTTTTTACCGGAGCAATGGAACCCATTAAACAGCTGTTGGCACCTGCGGCCCAATCGTATGCTGTGTTTACCTGAGCCCATGAAGTTCCGCCGTTGCTGGTTTTATAAACAATGGGTTGGTAAGCCCTGCGAGAACCTGTTGCGCCTGCTTCAATGCCTAAAAACACCAGGTATCCGGTTTGCCCGTCCTGAGAAAAGGCTAATTGTGGGGCGGAGAGTGCTTCGTTGGCACCAGTTGGATCCAGCATAAAAGCTGGTATTATTGAATCACTTTTCCATACAAAAGAAGTTCCATTGCTGCTTGAACCATTAATCATCGCAGCTCCCCTGAAACCGAAAGCTACATTGGTTGCTCCGTCTGGGTTGGCAACGATGTTTGCAAGGCCCCATATTTTCCCACCTGCTTCCTGCACATCAAATTGTGCAAATCCGAAAGCCCCTCCTATACTGTTACCATTGGCCGTGTTAGGAACATGGTTGGGAACATAAAGTCCGCCGGTAGTATTAACCGCCGAAGGTGTTAAAGGCCCAAAAGCGAAATAATTTCCAGGCCAGGTCGAGCCGTCTGTTTCGGGGCCCATTACAACTGCTCTGGCATTGGCGGGCGAGGTATTGCCTGTTGGGTTCCACAAAGCACCGCTGGGGTAACGGGCATAATTAACGCTGTCAAAGTACACAATGGTTGAATCCCAGCTGGCCCCGTTGTTGCTGGTCCAGCTTGTTTCTATGGAACCCGAATTGGCACCGGTAAAATCCCAAAGAGGGGTTTTACGGTGGGTAAAGGCTACAGTATTAATGGCTTTGTTATAGGTTACACAATTTGATTTGGACTCGAGCAGGGTATAACCATTGTGCGATGAAGAAATAAGTTTGTAAGGCGGAGCCTGTACCTTGTTGTTATTGTTAACGCTTGGTTTAAAATGTTTTTCAGGGAAGTAAGCCACGGCATCTTTTTTAACAATGCCTGTTTTTTGCAGCACTTGTTTGTTGTTCACAACCGCCCTGTGATTTGTTTGAGCAAAACCTGTTATTCCACATAACAAGGCTGTTCCCATAAGAAGTAAAGGTGTTTTCATCTTCATGTTTTGTTTAGATTTGTATATTGAGCTATGTTTATTCAAAATTCTCACAATTCTCCCCATTGGAAGTATTTTTGCTTAAAAGAATACAATATAATGTCAGTAAACTACCAAAAATACAAATAAATAATCAAAATTTGTATACGAGATTGTGTTTTTAGTAGATGAACAATGAAGGAATTACGAATTATGATTGACGAAGTACGAATTGATCTACGAAATACGAATTTGTACGAATTATACTAATGTTGGAGTAAGGATTGATGAATTAAGCATCTAAGAATACAAATTTGTACGAATATACCCACACAGCTATATACGGTAACGCACACCCAGATTAGTATATTCGTACAAATTCGTATTCGTAGATTACTAAGAACTTATAATTTAAACGATCTTCTCCAAATTGAAAAAGCCAGGGCTTTAAAAACAAAAGGGTTTTCTTTCGAAAAATTTTTAGACAGTAGCAGGTCAAAGTCTTTAAGTAATTTTTTGGTATCAATAATGTCTTTCAGCTTGTCGTCAATCAGAGGTTTTAATTCATCCTTTATTTCAAACAACCATTTGTTATTGGGGGTCACATAACCCATTTTATCTTTACGGGCGTAAATTTCTTTTGGTAAAAATTGCTGAACGGCTTCACGCATAAGGTATTTGGTGGTGCCGTTTTTCATTTTGTAAATTCCGGGAATGGTAAAAACACGTTCAATCAATTGAATGTCGTCGGCAAAGGGTGTCCGCGACTCCACACTCCAGCGCATACCACAGCGGTCTTCACATTTTAAGTAACCTTTTAAACGGGTGTTGCAAAACTCAGTTAATAGTTTTTCATTTAATGTTTCCGGATCTTCAATCCGTTGTTTGCGCTGTACTTCATGCTGCCGGTGTTGCTGAATAAAATCGGGATGAAAGTACTGCAACTCTTTGTTGCGAAAATCTTTTAAAAAGGAAAATTTACCGCGACTGATAGAATGTTTTAATTTTTCGCGGGTGAAATGATTGATGCCTTTTCCAAGGGAGGAGAAGGATTTCATTTCTTTTCGTAAACTGCCCCATTGCCCATTGGCAGCCAGATCGCCCCAGTACCAGGCAAAATAAGGAAGGTAGCCCGAAAACAATTCATCGCCTCCCTGTCCGTCCAATACCACTTTTATATTGTTGTTCGCAGCTAATTTCATTACCCTGTATTGTGCATAAGTACTGGTGCTCCACAAGGGAATGTCCTGGCTGTAGATTAAATCGTTTAAGTCGTTTAACAATTCGTGTGAAGAGGGAGTGGTGGTGTGCCAGGTTGAACGAGTGGTGTTGACCACCATTTGCGCCCACTTGCTTTCATCTATACTTTGTTGCGGGAACACCGCGGAAAATAAATTGATTTTATTTTCAGTACCATTATTAATTTTATTCATCGCCCCCACAATGGCTGAACTGTCAATTCCTCCGCTAAGGCAGGAGCCGACAGGGACATCGGAGCGCAATCTTAATTGAACGGATTTGTAAAATAATTCGCTTACTTCTTGTTTTAAACTGTCGAACTCTTTTTGGTTGTAGGTGCTAAAACTCCTGTTTGTTTTTAATTGGTAGTACTGTTTTATTTTTAATTCCTGTGTGTGCAGGTTGAAGTCAAAACAGGTGGAAGGAAAAAGTTCGATGATGTTTTTAAAAAATCCTGCTGTTTCGTATTCGAGTTCAGCATGTAGAAAAAAATCGTAAGCTGCGCTGGTGTTTAATTCTGTTTCAACTTCGGGCAAGGCACGCAAGGCTTTTTGTTCGGAAGCAAAACAAAACAACTTGTTTTTAAAGTAATAATAAAAGGGTTTTACACCAAAGCGGTCGCGGGCACCAAAAAGTTTATTCCGGTGTTTGTCGTAAATAACAAAAGCCCACATACCGTTGAATTTATTGAGGCAATCTTCGCCCCATTGGCGGTAAGCATGTAGTATTACTTCGGTATCTGAATTTGTTCTGAAACTATGTCCGAGTTTATTTAACTCTTCTTTTAGTTCAATGTAATTGTAGATCTCGCCGTTGTAGGTGATCCACAATTGCCCGTCTTCTGTACACATGGGCTGGTGTCCGCCTGGCGCAAGGTCGATGATGGACAGTCTGCGGTGGCCCAAAGCCATTAAATAATTATCGCTGCATTGGCCGATGTGTTTTTTCGGGCAATAATCAGCGGGGTGTTCTGTGATTTCTTTTGGAGTGTGTTCAGTAAAAACCGGTATTGTTTCTGTTTCGTTTATCAGTACAAAACCTTCCCCATCAGGGCCACGGTGGGCAATTGCACGGTTCATCGTTACAATTGCTTTTTGCACGCTTGTTTTTTTATCGAAGGAAACTACGCCGCTGATTCCGCACATTATTTTTTAAGAAGGTTTTTTAATTGTTGTTGCATAAAAATAAGATCCCTTGTTCCCGGAATAAACTCTTTTAATTTTAGTCCCGTTTCGTTTTTAAAAACAATCAGTAAAAAAAGGGAAGAACAAAAATACGAAATACTTGTGGCTACAGCGGCCCCTTTCATACCATAGCCGGGGATGAGGAATATGGCGGCAATAAAGGTGATGATGAAACCCGAAAAATTAGCGAGGGTGATGATGAAGTTTTTTCCTGTGCCTGCAAAGTAATTGCAAAGGATGGTTGAAAAACTGATACAAAGAATACCAGGCCCCAATAATACGAGAACAGGTTTTATTTCGGAATATTGTTGACCCAGCACCCATTCGTAAAAACGCAGAGGTAAACAACAAAGTACCAGGATGCCCATAAAAGAGAGAAGGCTGCAAACCCTTGCAAGCTGTAAGCTGGTTTGCTGCGATTGTTGTTTGTCGTTTGAATTGACGATTCTGCTCAGCAGAATAACAGCCACACTCTGACTGATGATCCAAACCGATTCAATAACTGAAACCCCGGTGGAATAAACCCCCACCACTGCAAAAGCCCCTAAAAGGTAATAATTAATACGGTTGCTGAATAAATGGGCAATATTGGCGACCTGGTTGAACAGCCCGTTTTTTAATAAAATTTTAGCATGCGAGGCTGAATACTCTTTCCCCGGAAGCTTCCATAAATTTTTCAAATAAAATACCCCTATTAAAAAAGCAGGTATTTGTGAAATGTAAACACAGTACAAATAACTGTTGAAACTTTTTTTCTGAAGATAAAATATAAAGAAACAGATACTTGTTATTAACAAAAGAGGGGGAATTAAGGAAAGGATGTTGTAAGCAGTAATTTTTTCGCCGGCTAACAAAGCCTGCTGATGAAAGGAAGTAAAAGCCATTAGCAAGGCCAGCAGACTAATGTGAGGGAGCCAGTTGGTATTCAGCAATCCAAACAGGTACAATACGCCCACTGTTATACCGGTTGCCATAAACACCCACACGTAAACAAGTTTTGTGATGGATCGGATATCGCTTTGAGGGATAATATAAACCAATGCCGGGCCGCAGACTATTTCGTTAATGGTTTGAATAATGGCGAGGCCTAAAACAAACAAACTGATTTCGCCTCTTATTTCGGTGCCGAGAAAACGGGCGGTAATCAATAACAATAAAAAGCTGATGCCTGCCGAAGTAAACTTACTGAAAAAGGTGCTTATTATTTTTTTTACCATTTTTTATTTTTCCGCAGCGTTCGAAATTGTTTAGTCGTTTAATAGTTTTTTAGTTTATTCGTTTTTCATCAGCTCATCATCACACTTGTACTGAGCGCAGCCGAAGTATCAGCTAATTATCCTTGTCCTTCTCAATCACCTATCTCCTTTTTGGCTTTTGGCTTTTATCATCACATCAGCTAATCATCTAATCGCCAGAGCCTTGCCGTATAACGTTGTAAAACGTTTCTCCACACTTGCTGCGCTAAAATTCTTTTGTATAAAACTATTCATTTCTTCAATGGAATAATTGAGAACTGAATCTTTTATATTGAGTATTGCATCGTACAACTGATCTTCATTCGCCACATCAACCAATATTCCCAATTTGTGGTCAATGTGTTCGGGAACGGCCCCAACTTTTGATGAAATTACAGGCGTTCCGCAGGATAAGGATTCAAGCAATACATTGGGCATTCCCTCGAAATAACTGAATAAAATAAAAGCATGCGCCTCCCGTATGTATTCGGCCACTTCCGCTGGTAGTTTATGCCCTACAAAAATAACATGTTTGTGAAGTTCATTTATTTTTACATAGTTGATGTACTCGTTTATTTCCCTGCCAGTGCCTACTATGTTCAACTGAAAATCAATACCGTTTTCTTTTAAGCGTTTCATTACAGATAATATTCCAGTTATGTTTTTTTCGCGGTTCACCAGCGACGAAACGTGGATCAGCTTTAATTTATTGCCGGAAGGACTGTTTTTTTTAGGATAAAAAATATCGGTGTTGATTACATAATTGATGCGTTCAAATTTGTTCTGCAGGCGGTGGGCGATCATACTCTGCTGCATACGCTGGGAAACAACGGTAACTAATTGAGCCGCGCTAATCACTTTTTGTGTAATTAATTTATTAAAAAAACCCTTGTAATTCCCGTCTTCAGGTAAATAACCGCTCCAGTGCTCGGAAACAATATACTTTAGTTTTAATTTTCTGCTGATCCACAGGGCAATTAAACCAACAGGCAATACAACGTTGAGGTGGAGTATATCCTGTTTCCCTTGTTGGTTGCTGATGTGCTGAATGCCTTTTTTATAAGCTTTAAAAACCCGGTTCAGGCGGATGACGTTTTTAATAAGAGGCAATTTGGCGTTTACTTTTTTGTAATAAACGATAACTGTTCTCAGCTTGCCCGAAGTGTTTTCTACCAGCTGATACTCCTCATTGTTACTTAATGCATCTGCCGCTGCATACACTACATTTACTTTGTTGTACAGGGCAATGGCTTCGGCGTGCCGCTGAATGAATATACCGTGTGTAGGTTTAATACGGGTAGGGTACCACGAAGCGAGAAATAAAACGGAATATGTAGAACCTGACTTCACAGATCAATTAACTATATGATAAAGCGTTATTCCTGTTTCGGGCGAATAAATTGTATGCAGGGCACACTTCTTCAAAACTTCGTTGAAGCCCGAGGGCTCAAAGGTAAGAACATAATCGATATGAAATTTTTTGAGCAGGAGCCTGTTTTCTTCTTCTTTGTTTTTATCAGCAGAAAGCCTGCCGAAATAGTTCGAATGTGTATAATAAGCCACTAAATTGGTGGAGGTGTAATCGTCCTGTTGTTGCGCATGAACAGAGGCGAGGTTGCCATGCAGGGCGTTTTGTTCAATAAAAACTTTCAGGGCTTTTCCCCGGTCGGCGTTAGCGCCCATCTCTTTCAGTGGGACTCTTATTGATAAAAGAAGTACAGCTGTGAGAAACAGGTAAGCCGGTGTTTTTTTATACTGATAAATAAGCCTGGTTGTTGATGCAGCCATAAGCAGCAGCAAGACCTCATTCAACCAGAGGTAACGGGGCTGAACAAAAACAAGGCAATAAAAAAGGCTCACACTTATTGCTGTTATCAATTCGTATTTATAGCCTTTAAAAAGCTGAAGTACAGCTTGTTTTTTAAATAGAAACAAAAGAAATAAAACAACAATGATCAGCGTTCCCGCATCCAGGCCAAAATAAAACGAACGGATGGATTTAAAGTTGCGAAGGATGTTTTTGCCGTACCAGCAACTATTTTCGCTGCTTGAAAAGGGCGACCAATTGTTGAGTTGGTACTTGTCGGGCTGCATCCAGGAACTGCTGCCGCATACAGGATCAGGAGCCATCAGGGTGTCTTTACTGATGGGGTGTTGTAACTCGGCGTACAAGTCGGGGTTTATAGCGGGGGAAAGAATATTCAGGTTGTATTTGCCTGCAGAGCTGATGGTTAAATGATGTTCATGCTTAGAAAGAGAAAATATCCATACACCACTGATCAAAATAAAAATACCCATGCATGATAAATAGGGGGCAAGGGAGTTTTTATTCTTTATCACAAAAGCATGGTACAGCTGCACCAGGCCCGTTGCAAGGATAAAAAGGTAAAAACCAGCGGCTTTTGAAAAGTAAAGCAAAGCCCCCAGTAAGCCAAGCACTATACTTTTTTTAATACTTTCGGTGAACTGAGGTAAACGCTTTACGATGGCCATTAACAGAACCAGGAAAAGTAAATCGGGTGTGCCGTATAAAAGCGCGTAGCTTAGTATAATTACCGGAAACACAAGGCTTAATGGAATGTTCAGGCTTTGAGGCAATTTAAGCGTGCTAAGGCGGTTTAAAACCTGTATGTACAAAATAAAGCCGCAGCTCAGCTGAATTAGCTTCAATGCATGGACAGGGTTTGTTTTAAACCAACAAAAAGGGGCAATCAACCAGGAAAGTAAGGGGCTCCAATAAGCATTGGGGTGTTCAAACAAGCCATTTTTGGAATATTCTTTTGCCAATTCCAGGTATTGAATCGTGTCCGCCGAATCAATATAGTTAAAGTACAACGAGCCTGCAATGTAGGCCAATAGCACATACCAGGCGATAAACACCTTTTTTTGTATACCTGCATTGCTTAAGTTGCCTGTCATTGAAGAAAAAGCTTTGGAAAAACTTTTTATAAATATAAAAATTATTTATCTTTACAGTCCCAAAATGGTGGATGTAGCTCAGTTGGTTAGAGTATCGGTTTGTGGTACCGAGGGTCGCCGGTTCGAGCCCGGTCTTCCACCCATAAAAAAGATAAAGGTTGCCGGAAGGCAACCTTTATCTTTTTAGTTCATTCGTTTTACAGTTCATTTGTTCAAAAGCTAAAGAACGTATAAACGTATAAACGAATGAACAATTGAACTATAAAACGACTTACTTAATATAACTCAATCCCTCGGTAGCGCTAACATCAGCCGGGCGAAGCAGGAGGGCTTTGTTGAACAATAATTTGGCTTCATTGTACTGCCCCATTTTATAATAGGTCCAGGCACTCATAATGACGGCATCGTATTCGAAAGGAAAAAGATTAAGAAACTTCTCGAAATATTTTTTTGCATCCGTGTATTTTTCGCGGTAATAATAAATTAAGCCTAATTTATAATTGGCTGTTGTGTTTTCGGGGGCAATTTTTAAAACATCGTTGTATTGAACCACCACTGCATCCCAGCTTTTCATGGCCGATAAAGGATAAATGAGGCCCAGCTTTGCTTCTATGCTGTAAGGCATTAGTTTAATTGATTTTTCATAATAGCTTATCGATTCATTGAACTTACCGGCCATGTAAGTTAACCAGCCCATGCGCAAATTTATTTCGTACGAACTTTCGGCGTAGTAAGGTTTTAAAGCGTCAATGGCGCCCTGGTAATTGGTGCTTTGTTCAAGGGCATAACTGTCTTTAAATGCTTTTTGCAAAACTTTTGCATCTGTGTTTTGTGCATCCATTCCCATGTAGGATACCATCGCGAGGGTTAAAATTATTTTTTTCATATTCTTTAGTTCTTAGTTCTTTGTTCGTTTATTTGTTTACTTGTTCATTAGTTTATTTGTTCTGTAGGTAACGAAAGAACGAATAAACTATTAAACTTTTATCAGCTAATTTCTCACATCTCAATACTATTATGGTTTCCAAATTAATTTAAGCGATGTGAAAACCGCAGGGTATAAAAAATTTGTTTTTGTATAATTCATATCCGGGTTAAAAGAAGAGTAATAACTTTCCCTTATTAAAATATCTGAGCTGAATCCCATACTTATTTTCGGGTTAAATGAATAGGTAAAAGCAAGTCCGGATTTGCATAAAATATTATCTGTCATGTAATAAATGGAAGCGGCATCCTCATCAATGTAATTGTATAAACTTCCGATGGTGAAATTAAACTCCGATTTTAATTTTGGTGAAAGCCAGGCCCCGAATTTTTGCTGAACGATTAGTTTTGATTCGTTGTTGTCTTTAAAAAAACCGGCATTGCTTGAGGCGTATATTTTTTTATTTGAGCCCAGTGCATAAACGATCCCGATATTTATCTGCTTAATTGTATTGCCGTTTACTGAAGCCATTGAAAAAGATGTTTTGACTTGTTTGTTTTTAAAAAAATAAGTCATGCCCAAATTACCCGCGTGCATAGGAATATTTGTTGTTTGCGTGGTGAAAAAATAGGAATGTTTCTGCGCATCGAAATTAATTAATTGGTTGTTGGATGTAGTAAAAATATAATGATATGCCCCTGTGAATACTATTCTGGATTTAAATAAATAAGAAAGGTGGCTGAAGGCTTCATATTGTTTGGTTTGATAAGAGGAGGAGCCTGTTAAATCGGGAACAGGTTTGTTGAAAGGGAAGTTGTTGCTTTTCTCCGGAATAGACTGGTACGAATTGCTTTTGTCTAAGTTCAAAAAACCTGCACTGTTGTATAATTTAATGCGGGGCGATAGCTTACTTACAATCCCCATTTTAGAAGTATAAAAACAATTGCTTTTGTCGTAATCGCCATAAATATGTGAACTGCCTTTAAGGTCAGTTGGGTCAGCAGCGTGAGCGGGAATCAGGCCGCCACCCTCAAGGCAAATGGTTTCTATAAGTTTTATGGACCGGATGTTTAATTTAGTTTTTAAGGAAGATGGAAAATTACCGGCAAGGTTTTCAGCCTGCAGGGGTTTTCCATTGTAGATGTAACAATAATACAGGTATTCCAATGCAACAGGATCGGATGAATCGAAAGTAAGGCATTGCTCAAAATACTTTTCTGCTTTTTGATACATACGTTTGTTGTAGAATAAAACACCGGTACGCAATTGCAAATAATAAAAATCAATTCCATTTTTCCCGGCTGAGTTTGTTAATTGTTCCAGACTGTCTGATGCATTGCGGAGGTATAGCTGGTAGGATAAACTGTCTGCATAAGTATAATTCATTTCCTGTGCATTTGCTGTTGCGGCAATACCAGTAAGCAGGAAAATCATATATATTCTTAGCGACATATAGCAGACAAAAGTTGAATATTATTTTTTATTAAAATAAATTGCTGAATTTTACCATTTTCAATTGTAATTTCAAATTTTTTCTCGTCAATGTTTTTCCCGCCAAATGTTGTTTGAACAGATGAATGCATTTTTATGCTGCCTGAGTTGTGTATATCATCCACCTCGGTATACTGTAAATTGTATTTTACTTTCACCAATTGTACAAAGGGGGCAATCACATCGTGGGGCCAAAGTAATATATTTTTTGAAGCGTATTGTATGGGCAATTCATCTTCTATTTGAATAATGTCGTAATAACCCAATAATACTTTGTAACAACTTAAGTAAAAGTGGTACAATAAGCTTTTTTTAGCGCCGTAAAATTCGGTAAAATAAAACATCACGCCGTCGTTAATAAAATAAGCGTAGGCATGGCTTGTGTGGCAATAAATATAGCTGTTGTTGTAACTATCAATAAATACTTCCCATTCATTTGTAATTTTTTCACCTGTTTCGTTTTGTTCCTCAAATTCCATTTTTTGCCCGGGAACAAAACCAAAGGCATTTGACAATAAAGGATTAACCGATATGTTGCTTACAAAGGTGCCTTCTTTTGGTGTTTCAAAAGTTTTAAACCGGTGTTTGTTTCCATCGCGTTCAATAAAATAAGCAACAGGGTAGGGCATTGTTTGCGCACCAATTACCGGGTAGCCCTGTACCTGGAAGTGAAGGTGGGCTTCGGGTGACCGCCCTGAACTACCACAATGGGCAATAACTTCTCCTTTGTTTATATAGTCTCCGGGTTTTACCTGTATGCTGTCTTTTTTTAAATGGGCCAGTTTGGTGTACAGGCCCCAGGCATGTTTAATAACAAGGGTATTGCCCCAGTTGTCTTCTGTATTTACATCTCCAACCTCGTTGTCGTCTACGTGGTTGACTACGGCTTCAATCCACCCGGCGCCTGGTGCAACTACAGGTTTGTTGTAACAATAAAAGTCTTCTTTTTTTGCACCAACAAGTGCATAACTTCTCATTTGCTCGTCTAATATTACAAAGTCTAATGCTTTGGCCCAATCGCCCAAATGGGTAATGCTTCCGTCGTAGCCCTGAGAAACCATCCATTCACCCCAAACAGGCAACTGAAAAGAAAAGTAACTGGCGTTTTTGTAACGGGTAGTGCTTACCAATTGTTTGTACAGGTTAACTTCCGGCGAGTAATTTTGCCATTGCACCAGTACTAATTTAGTACCTCTTGTCCGGTTTTTTAAAAAGTAAAGCAGTAGTAAACAAAATAAACTAAAGGCCAGGGAGTAGGAGGGGAGCTGCAAAACAGCCAATGCTCCTGAGCAGCCCAACATGATAATGGCCAGCACAGGTGTAAGGAAGAATACCAATAAATAGGAGTATACCGAAGGGATGATAAAAAAACCACCGAGGGCAATGGCTGCAAAAATATAATTTGATCCGGTATAGTTTACAGTTAAGTCGGCTACATTAGCCCCCATCAATACATAAAACAAATAAGCCGAAGTAAAACCCAAAACCGAAAGACTAAAGGCAATGCGTGAATACACCAATAGTCCAATAGCAATTAGTGTTCCGGTAACAATGTTGTTTTGAAAAAAGATAGCGCCCAACGATTTTAGAAACACTTCTAACATTAGAGGCAGGTGAACTGAATTTATTTTCTGGTAAAATTCAAGCAGCCCCGGCCCCCCCCACTGGTAAAGCCCGTTCATCCAGTATATCTGATCGTCGTTAACGGCAATAGCATTGAACTGACGGGCAGCTATAATAATTAACCATATAACCAGTAAGAAAGGAAAACTAAAAAAGGGCAAAGCGTATTTTTGTAAAATGCCAAACACCCAAACGGTTGCGACCAATGTGGAGATGGATGCCAACACAAGTAAAACAAAAACAGGAACCGAAAACTGAAACAGACTTCCAAGGGCCATTCCAATCATCAGGCTGTTAAAGCCCCAGACACCTTCTTTAATAAACTGTCTGTTCAGGTGAAACAAGGCCGCTGTTCCCTGTGTAACCAACACACTGGTCAATCCGCAAAACCCTATAAAGGGGTAAATAAAGGAAGCAAGCAGGAGCAGCACGGCAAAAGCTATGCTGTTAGAAAAAAACACCTGCGAATAACTCAGCAAGGTTCCTTTCAATACATCCCCAATTAATGTATCCTGCCTGTAAATCCCTCTTTGCATATTTATCAGATTTTAGTAGTGAGATTTTAGTATTGAGATATTAGTATTGAGTACTTAGATTTGAAACTAAACGTGTATAGTTATCTCTAAAATCTCACATCTCACATCTCACATCTCATATCTCATATCTCACATCTCAATACTACAACTTAAACTTTTTCAAATAATCAGGTTTTCTTTCCATCGAACGGAGTGTGTCCACTGTTTCGTTTTCCCTGATAATATGAGGTTTTCCATCCATGTCAATCAGTATAACTTTCGGGCGCATGGCTATAAATTGCATCCACTGCGTCATGTTGTAAGCTCCTACTTTGTGCACCACCACCTGATCGCCTTTGTTGAGTAAGGGAAGGTTAACGCTTTGCCTTACCACGTCAATGTTCATACACAAAGGCCCGTACATTACCATGTCTTCGGTGTGTTGCGAAAATTCCTGTGCCGGGGTTATTTTGTGTTCATACCAGAAAGAGGTAAATAAAATATTCACTCCAAAATCCATAATGGTGGCCCTTCTTCCATCACTTAAACGTTTGTTGGCCAGTACGCTTCCCAGTAAATAACCGGCATCATCAATCAGCGCCCGCCCTGTTTCTAATATCAACAAAGGAAGGTCTTCGGTTTTATAACCGTAGTTTAAAATGGTGGAGGTAATGGCTTCTGCAAAATCATCAATAGAAGGAATAACATCGGCACCCGGGAGATAAGACCCGCGCAGGGTATTGGCCGAAGGGAAACCACCGCCGAGGTCTAAGTAATGAATGGCTTTGTTGTATTTGTATTTGATGTTTACAGCCAGGTCCGACAGCTTGCTTGCGGCAATGGAGTATGCCTGTGTAGACAACATAAAGGTGCCAATATGTGAATGCAGACCTTCGAGTTCAAGGTACTCGCTGGCCATAATTTTTGTAATGGCGTTCCAGGCCTGTCCGGTTTCGTAATTAAACCCGAAGCGGTCCCACATGGGGTAAATGCCGGTGTCCATGTTTACACGAATGGCTACTTTGGCTTTCTTTTTTATGCGTCCGGTCAGTTCAATTAAATCATACAATTCGTCAAAATGATCGATGTGGATGAAAGAGCCATTGTTGACTGCTTGTTCAAGATCAGCTACACTTTTTTCGGGACCGTTAAAAATAATTTTATTTCCGGGAACACCGTTGTCAATGGCTTTCTGGTATTCGAAAATCGACACCACTTCGGCCCAGGAGCCTTCCTGGTGGAATACATTGCACACCGCATCAATGTAATTGGTTTTGTAACTCCAGGCAAATTGCACTTTTGGATAACGTGTTTTAAATGCACGGTTGGCATTTTGAGATGTTTTGCGAATGGTGCGTTCTGAGATCACAAATACAGGTGAGCCGTATTCTTTAATCAAATCCTTTACCGCAACCCCGTCAATGTGTGTGCAGGGTGCATACTCTGTTCTTGTTCCGAACTTATTCATTAAACCCGCGTTTAATTTTTTTATCGCCGGACGCTCATACCTTAGTTTTTCCATAGTATTAGATATTAGTATTTAGATGTTAGATATTAGACTGGTAGCAGGCAGTTAGTACCTGTTACCTGGTACTTGCTACCTGCTACTTTTATAATTCCCCGAAGGCTGATATTTTCTGAAACTCAGAGACATCAACTATCATGTCCCATGAATAACGGATAAATAATTTTCCAACAAGGTAAGTTTTGTAAGGTGTGACTTTTTCTCCCAATGCCAGTTTAACCAATGCGGCAGGCTGGTTTTGTCCGGCACCGGCTGTTAAATAAATCCAGGCAGGGAAACGGGGGTTCACTTCCATGATGTAAGGCCTTCCGTCCATCGTGCGCATTATTTCCAATTCAAATCCACCGCTCCATTTTGTGGCGCTTATAAATTTAGCAGCCAGGTCTACCAGCGACTGATCTTCAAGTGTAATACCGGCCCAGGCTTTTCCTTTATCAGTAATCACCATTTTTCGCATGGGTACGGCGCTCACCGTATTGCCTTTCCCATCGCCCAGGGCAGCTACGTTGATTTCGGTACCGTTAATAAATTCCTGAACAATAATTGGTAAGCCCCATTTTGCATTGAGTTTGTGAAAGGCTTTTTGCGCCTGCTCCAAAGTCTGGGCCACAGTGGCTTCATAGTATTTTCCTTTTACTACTATAGGGTATCCGAATTGTTCGGCAATAGCAGGCAATTCATGTACATCGTAAATTACCCTGTCGCGGGGTACATAAAAGCCGTGTTTTTGCCCGAAAGCATACAGGTTGATTTTATCCCGTGCATCAAACTGTTCGTGTGTAGGCAAAAAGCTATTGATGCCAATTGCCTTGAGTTTCGGGGCTATTTTAATAAAGTTATAGAGTTCAGCATCAAAATTGGGAATGATAACGTCTATCTTTTCTTTTTCGTTGATGAATGCTAAACGGTGCAGCAGGGCTTCGCTGCCTGCGGTGGGGTATGGAATCTGATAGGTTTTATCGCACAGGCCCATGTATATTCCGGGTTCCAGCGATTCGTAGGACAAACCGATGATGCGGACATCAAAGTCTGTACATTCCTTAACGCCCCGTATAACGGCAATTCCAGGCCCCGGACTGTCTACCGCGTTTAAGCCGGTAACAGCAACTGTGATCTTTCTTTTCGACATTTCTTTTTTTTAGAGTGGATAAATAAACATAAAACAGACTGCGTTCCATTCTTAAAACGGAAATCAGTACAGCTCAATGGTAATTGCTGAAATGAATTATTCGTAGGCTGTTAAGGAACCGTCGCGCAGCTGGGAGTAGAAATCTTCAAGGTCTTTTTCGAAGGAGGGCCCGTCGATTTGATACTTTGAAGAAATGACTTTGATGATTTCAGACGGTTTTTTGTCGTCTTTTAACAATTGAATAATTTCGGCCCCGATTGGATTGGTTGAAAATGAGTCGCCTGTACCTGGATTAAAAATGAACCCCGATTCGCTGATAGCGATGTTCTTGTTGATCTTCATAATTGACTGTTTAGATTTTAAAGTAGAGTTTAATCATGTGCATTTTTATTTCGGGGGAATTTTTGGCTCATTGTATTATAAAGTTTAGATGCCATTTCCTTTAAAAAACTTAATCTAATTTATAAAAATATTTTGCTTAAAATCAACGACTTAGAAAAAAGATTTTTTATAAGGAAAAAATTCCGGTGATTTTCGGACTGAAATGGTTTACTCGTTCTTTTGTTTATTTGTTCAATAGTTAGGAATACTAACGAATAAACATATAAACGAGAGAACATATAAACCTTAAATGTTAAACCCTCTCCCCCAGTTCAATCACAGCGAGTTCTTTAATGTCCTGGCCATCAATGGTAAACCGTACCATTGTTTTTACCTTGTGAAAACCGTGGTTGCCTGCTGCCCCAGGATTGATGTGTAACAATTCGTATTGTTGATCGTACATTACTTTTAAAATGTGGGAATGCCCGCAAATAAATAGTTTTGGTTTTTCCTCTTGTATTATTTTTTTCGCTTCGGCATTGTAACGCTGTGGATAACCACCTATATGAGTCATAAAAACTTTTACCTGCTCGCAATTAAATACAAGGTCTTTGGGATAGCTTTTGCGGATGTCCTGCCCGTCGATATTGCCGTAGACAGCCCGTAAGGGTTTGTGTTTCAGTAATTCTTCGCAAATACTGTAAGTGCCTATATCGCCTGCGTGCCATATTTCATCGGCCTCCTGGAGGTACTTCGTTATTTTAGGGTCGAAGTAATTGTGGGTGTCGGATAAAAGGATGATTTTTTGCACGGGTAAAGTTAGGGAGAAATTAATTAGCTGATGTGATGATAAAAGCCAAAAGTAATAAGCCAAAAGCCAAAAAGGAGACGGGTAAATGAAGACCGGTGTGATGATATGCTGATTAGCTGATCGATTTGAGAATTTGAAGATGTGCTGATTTGAAGATGGGGGAGGCAGGTAAGTGAAAACCAGAAAGGTGTTGATGATTGGCTGATTGATTTGAGAATTTGAAGATGTGCTGATTTGAAGATGGGGAGACAGGTAAGTGAAACCTGATAGGTGCTGATGATGAAAAATCATTCTTTTGGCTTTTGGTTTTTAACTTTTAACTTTAAACTTTTTACTTATTACTTATACCTTACGTTTATGTTCACAATAGATACCCATACCCATATTATTCCTCAGCATATTCCTGATTACGCTAAAAAATTCGGATACGGAGAATTTATTACCCTCGATCATCACGAAGCAGGAAGGGCCTGGATGATGCAGGGCAGCAAACGTTTTCGGGAGATAGTTGAAAATTGCTGGAGCCCCGAAGTACGAATAAAAGAAATGGAACAACACCGGGCAGATGTACAGGTGATTTGCACCATACCGGTTATGTTTAGTTACTGGGCCAAACCTGAGCATGGACTGGAAATATCACAATTCCTGAACGATGATATTGCCGCTACTGTAAATAAATACCCGGATAAATTTATTGGCCTGGCCACCGTTCCCTTGCAGGATACTAAACTGGCTATACAGGGACTTGAACGTTGTATGAAAATGGGCTACAAAGGTGTGCAGATAGGTAGCAATGTAAACAACAACAACCTGCATGAGCCTGAGCTGGTGGAGTTTTTCACGGCTTGCCAGGACCTGAATGCAGCGATACTTGTTCATCCCTGGCAAATGATGGGACAGGAACACATGGGCAAATACTGGCTGCCCTGGCTGGTTGGTATGCCTGCTGAAATAAGCCGCGCTATTTGTTCGATGATATTCGGGGGAGTGTTCGAAAAATTACCAAAACTAAGAGTCTGTTTTGCACACGGCGGGGGTTCGTTTTTACCCACCATTTCGCGCATTGAACACGGCTGGGACTGCCGCCCCGATTTAGTAGCCATTGATAACAAAGAAAACCCAAAAAATTATTTGGGTAAATTCTGGGTGGATTCGCATGTTTGTGATCATAAAATGTTGCAGTATGTAATGGACCTGGTTGGGGCCGATAAAATTGTGCAAGGCTCTGATTATCCCTTCCCTTTAGGAGAAGCCGTTCCGGGGGACCTGGTTCGCACCGCACCTTTCAGTGATGCAGACAAAAGAAAAATTATGGGCGAATCGGCAAAGGCCTGGCTGGGATTAAGTTCTTAGTAATCTACAAATAACGAATCAATACGAATATACTAATCTGGGTGTAGCATTACTGTATACAGTTGTGTGGGTATACCCTCATAAATTCGTATTCGATAGCCTTACTTCACCATTCCAACATTAGTATATTTGTACAAATTCGTATTCATAGCTCCGTACTTCATCAATCGTACATCGTACATCGTACTTCATCAATAGTACTTCCTTAAAGTATAACCGACTTTTATTTTCAGTAAATAGACATACACCTCAGTTACAATTC
Organism: Bacteroidota bacterium; assembly: GCA_023251755.1. GTDB lineage: Bacteria > Bacteroidota > Bacteroidia > B-17B0 > Aurantibacillaceae > JAHEYF01. The sequence continues at coordinate 5,447 of JAHEYF010000077.1, read as the reverse complement.
TAAAATAAATCCCAATTTTTTAAATACAGGAAAAACCCCCGCACCAATACCGGAATTTTCCTGTACGGTATTTTAAGACCTTGCTGCACTTTTGGAAAACTTTTTTGAAGTTTATGAATAAGAGTTATTCCGCAAGGTAATTCAACAATTCAAGGGCTAATTTAAACTGTTTGCTATACTCCTGAGGTGATTCTTTTTAATCTTAAATACAATACTGTCTCTTTTAGTCAGTATTGCAAATAAAGTGAAAACGGATGCTTGTCTGAATTTGTAAACTTAATGTTATTGAATGTATAGACAAATAGTCTGGTTGTATTAAAATAAAAAATTAAATGAGAAAAATCACACTTGTTTTTAAAAATAACATCTATATTGGCATCCGATTTCAAAATATTGAACCACTAATTTTTACTAAAATCTGCTTATGATTTACGAAAGTTTAAATTTTTTGCTGGTTGAAATAAACAAATTCCTTAATCAAAAGCTGGGCACAACCACTGATCCCAGGCTAGTTTTGGGGAATATAGCCAAGGTTGGCGACGGGGATACCTCCAAGAATCCTTTGAACAACAGACTGATTCTATCCATCATTAATATTGAGGAAGACAAGGTATCGAAAGTAAGGGAAAATTACACCAGAACTTCCAGCAGTATAATTTATAAGAATCCGCCGGTTTTGGTGAACATGTACATTCTCATTGCTGCGAATTTTGACACGTATTCAGACAACCTTAAAATGGTGGCGTATGTCATTCAGTTTTTTCAGGCCAATAATTATTTTACGCCGATTACTCACCCGGTTTTAGACGCCAAAATAGAACAATTGAATGCTGATTTGTTCACCCTGAATTTTGAACAAATCAACCATATATGGAGCACCCTTGGAGGTAAATACCTGCCTTCGGTGATGTATAAAATAAGGCAAATTACCGTTGAGGATGAAAATGCCGCACAAACGGAAGGTAAGTGGATTGAAGAAGTGTTAACAACTACAAAAAGCATACAATAATTGAGATCAAAATATCAGATATTATTTTCAATCGAAATCCTGAACCAGTTTTTTAGTACGGGCAGATGGGATAATGTTAAAATTATTCCTTTACCCGAAACTGAAAAAGTACTCCGGAAAAAAGAATACAGTTTCAGGCAAATTGGCAACGAATTGCTGGTGATAGGAAAGGTAGACAGTGCTGGTAAGGTATACCATGCACCACAGGCTTTCGAAAAGTTTTCGTTCAGAATAATTCCACAAACACCCAACTATTTAAATTATACCAATTTCCCTGTAACTGAATTAATTACACCTGTTTTTTATTTTCATAACCTGAATGGAAATGAATTTGCCGCAAAACATTTTTTGAGTGAAAAAATAAAATTGTATACTTCTTCAGTTAGTTATGCTCCCGGAGACTTTGCCCAGTCGCTGGTGGATGGGAAGATATATGAGTGCATCCGTATAAATGCAAGCGGTGTGGGCAGTATAGCGCCCGACAATTCGGAACCTGTACCGGCCTTACCGGCAGAGCCAGCCGATAAATTGTACTCAGGCAATTTTTGGGCCCTGCTCGGCGACCTGCAATTTGCCTCAAATGCCGATACAAAAAATACTGTTGCCGGACTTAATTATGATTGGGAGAACACAGGTGGCATTTACAATTTTAAAACCAGTGTAAAACAAAAGCAGCACAGCATACAGGTATATACCTTAAACACAGCCACCCTGCATTACGATAAAATGTTAATCAGCAGTTCGGTAAAGTTTGAAGATGACAATGATATGGTGCAGGTAGACCTGCGTTCGTTAAGTGCCGGAGCCTATTGCATTCAGGTAAACGATGATCTCCGTTTTGTTTGGCTGAACGAGGAAGGTGGTGCCGGCAACGGGCCGGGCATGTATATTGACGTGTATAATTTACCTGCTGCCGATCCTCAGGCTTACCTGGATGCAGCGAGTAAACCCAAACATTTACGTTACACCATTTCCTTTGCCGCACGCAGGGTACTGTGGCAATACAATACCCGCTCGGCATTGATTGACGCTATTGTTGACGGAGACGGGAATTACTTATTCAAATCCAAAGGCATCAAACAATTTATTTCGCAACGGCCCATTCCTTTTTCGGATGCCGCTTTAAAAAGCCTGGTGGCAAAAAGCGGAGGCCTTTCCATTACAAGTCCTTTACCCAACCCGCAGGCCGACAGGCTTTCGGAAAAGGTAAACGAAATATATACCAGTGAATCATTTATAAACTTTTAATCAATAAAATAAACAAAAAAAAATGGCAACAGTTTACAAAACTCCCGGCGTTTTTATAGAGGAGATTCCAAAATTTCCACCTTCCATTGCTCAGGTAGAAACAGCAATCCCGGCTTTTATCGGTTATACCGAAAAAGCGATCAACACTGATGGAACAACCCTGCAGGGTATCCCTTTACGGGTAGGTTCAATGGTGGAATATGAATTCTATTTCGGCGGAGAGCCTGGTACCAATGTGGTACAAGTAAACATCGATGATGCCAATAATTTTAAAACGGCCAATGCCAAGCGCAAGTACTTTATGTACGACAGTCTGCGTTTATTCTGGGCAAACGGCGGGGGCGATTGTTTTATCGTATCGCTTGATACGTACGAGAACAATGCAGGTGTTCCGAATAAAACAGACTTCACCAATGTGTTAGACCCCGCGAATGAATCTGCACTGATGAAGGAAGATGATCCAACCATTTTACTTTTCCCCGATGCAGTATTGCTGAGCGATTCAGATTTAAAAGATGTTCAGGTTGCCGCACTGAAACAATGCGCTGACGATAGCCGCATGGACAGGATGACGATTATGGACCTGAGAGAAACAGATACACTGGGAACCAATTTCAGAAATGGCATTGGCGTAAATTACCTGAGCTATGGCGCCGCTTACGCTCCCTGGCTGAAAGTAAATTTACCTAAACAGGTTTATTTTACGGATGTAAAAAGCGTGATTAAACGCAACGGGGCAGACGTTACACTGAAAGGATTAATTCCTGTAAGCACCGATCCTGCAACAAAAACACTGCTCAATAACCTGATTGATGATACCGAAAAAGCCTATGCGGATGTAGCGAGCATTAGTGCCAAAACAAAAACACTGATGCATGCCAAGCCTTCGCTGAACGATTATTTTCAAGGTCTTGTTGCCGATTATACCGGAGCCCCTTCGGTAGGAAAATTTAAAACAATTGTTACCTATTTAATTGGCGAGGTATTTCAGCAAATTGATGCTTACATTGCTACTGTTAGCCCGGTTTTAACCAACCCTAAAATTGTAGCCAAAGTAAAAGAAGCAGCCAATGCCGATTTTAAAACACTTTTTTCATCGGTTATTGCCATTGATGCCGAAGCTGCTGCCAACGCCAAAACCAGTGCCGATTACGGAACTGTGGTGGCCGATCAAACCAAATTAAAATGTGCCGAATGGGGTGGTGGTTTTGTAGCCGGCGTAGCGGTAAGTGCCTTTATGGTTGGCGCAAATAAAATTGAAAACTGTAACCTGGCGCTTGCCCAGTTGCAAAAACAATTTGATGTGTTAAATATTACTTACCGCTCTTTGATAATTGATCAATCAAAAACCATTACAGCCAATTACGATAATGAGTTAAAAGAATCGCTACCGGTATACAAAACCATTTTAAACGGGGTAAGTGCCAGCATAGGCCTCATGCCTCCGAGTGGTGCCATTGCAGGTATTTACGCCATGGTCGACCGTACCCGTGGTGTTTGGAAGGCCCCTGCAAATGTTAGTTTAACCAATGTAATAGGGCCTGCTGTAACCTACAGCAAGTCTCAGCTCGATAACCTGAACGTGGATGTATCGGCCGGTAAATCAATCAATGCCATTCGCACCTTCTTTGGAAAAGGAACATTGGTGTATGGTTCACGCACCCTGGCTGGTAACGATAACGAATGGAGGTATGTACCCGTTCGCCGCTTGTTTATTATGGTGGAAGAATCGGTAAAAAAAGCAACGGAGCAATTTGTGTTTGAACCCAATGATGCCAATACCTGGGTGAAGATTCAGGCCATGATCGAAAACTTCCTTTACAACATCTGGCGCCAGGGAGCTTTACAGGGAATAAAACCGGAGCATGCCTATTATGTAGCTGTAGGTTTAAACAAAACCATGAACCCGATAGACATCCTGGAAGGACGACTGATCATTGAAATTGGTATGGCGGCTGTTCGTCCGGCTGAATTTATTATCCTGAGGTTCTCTCATAAACTGGCTGAAAGTTAATGGAATTAAGGTGTTGCAGGTAAATAGCCTGCAACGGTAAACAACAGATCAAAAAAAAATTAATAAACATTAAATAAAATACATCATGGCAAATTATCCTTTACCCAAGTTTCATTTTATGGTGGAATGGGGTGGTAACAAAATAGGTTTTACAGAAGTAACCGGTCTTGATATGCAGGTGGAAGCAATTGAGTACCGCGAAGGAAGCAGTAAACAATACTCCAAAATAAAAATGCCCGGCTTGCACAAGTTCAGCAACATCACCATGAAACGCGGGACCTTTGAAGGCGATACAGACTATTACAAATGGATCAACACCATTAACCTGAACACCGCCGAACGCAGGGACATCGTAATAAAATTGCTCAACGAAAAACACGAACCCGTGGTAACCTGGAAAGCCGTCAATGCTTTTCCGTTAAAAGTGCAGGCGAGCGATTTGAAAGCCGATGGTAACGAGGTGTCTATTGAATCCATTGAAATTGCACACGAAGGTTTAAGTATTGTTAGCTAAAACGTGCTGCGCATTTTTTCCTGATAGAAACAGGAAGAAAGGATTCAAAAAATAAACACGCAGGTAAATAAATTTCAACATGGCAAATGAAAAGGGCCCATCCGCAGGCGGTTATTATCCGCCTGTGGGCTTTCACTTTAAAGTAGAGTTTCAGGGAATTGGTAACGACAACGATGTCCGCTTTCAATCGGTAGGTGGTTTAAGTGTTGAATACGATACCGAGTCGATTAAAGAAGGTGGAGAGAACAGGCACGAACATAAATTACCAACGCGCACAAAGTTTGCAGACCTTTCGTTGAAACGGGGAATGCTCACCGATTCGGCCGTGATCGACTGGTGTAAAAAAGCCTTGTTCGACCGGGAGTTTAAACCCGTTCAACTTATCGTTACTCTTATGAATTCGGAACACGAAGCTTTGAAATGCTGGAAGGTAAACAATGCCTGGCCACGCAAATGGGCGGTGAGTGATTTGAATGCCAATGAAAATTCCATTGTTGTTGAAACACTTGACCTGAGCTATAGTTTTTTTACCATTGATTAATTATTTTTTTAATGCCCATTCAGATTTCAGAACTTAACATCACCGTCTCTGTGAGTCAGCCCGGTCCGCAACAACAGGCGGCACCGGCTAATGCAGAAGAACATCAACAGGGAAATACAAA
>JAHEYF010000076.1 GCA_023251755.1 Bacteroidota bacterium | reverse complement strand
AAGTTGATAAAAGTACAGGTAAACACAAAGACAGCTTAATTACTTTGTTGGAGAGTTGCTTAGTGCAAAGCATTTTTTACAACGAAGAACTTACGCAGAAAACATTGAACCAGGATTTAAACAACCTGTTGCCTACCCGCAATAAAATATTAAAGGGCCAGATCATTATCAGCAAAGGGGAAATTGTAGACGATGAAAAATTCAATATTTTAAGTTCACTCGAAACAGAGCACGCTGTTCATACGGTGGGTACAATTAATTATTTTTTATTGGTTGTGGGGCAACTAATAATTGTAGCCCTGTGCTTAGCTATGATGTTTTTATTTATGGCTTTTTTCCGGAAAACCATTTTCGCGCAAAACTCTCACGTTACCTTCCTGTTTTTATTAATCAGCCTCTTCATCTTTATCGGATCAAGGGTGTATGCCAACGAAAACTTAAACATCTACATTGTTCCTTTTACCATTGCACCCATTATTATCCGTGCATTTTTTGATACACGCACAGCTTTGTTCGCTCACCTGAACATCATCCTGCTGACTTCTTTTTTTACCAGCGCCCGTTTTGAATTTGTACTGATTGAAACACTGGCCGGTGTGGCCTCAATTTTCAGTATTGCCAACATGACGAGGCGCTCCCAGTTACTTGCCTCTGCTATTATTATTTTTGTGATTTATGCTTTGTCTTACACCGGCCTCACCCTTATCCTCGAATCAAAAACACAAAACTTAGGCTTATCTGATTTCACTGTGTTTATTGCATCTTCCTTAATGGTGCTGATTGCTTATCCGATGATTTTTGTTTTTGAAAAATCCTTTGGCTTTATCTCAGACTTTACCCTGCTCGAGCTGTCCGACTCCAACACAAAACTACTCCGGGAGCTTGCCAGCAAAGCCCCCGGAACCTTTCAACATTCTTTACAAGTGGCCAGTCTGGGGGAAGAAGCCATACAAAAAATAGGAGGCAATCCTTTGTTGATCCGTACAGGCGCCATGTACCATGATATCGGGAAGATGGAAAACCCGCGTTACTTTACCGAAAACCAGGTAGCTGGATCGAACCCGCACGAAGATTTAAGTTTTGAAGAAAGTGCTACTATCATTATCAGCCATGTTATTAAAGGCATTGAGAAAGCAAGGGCCAACCGCTTGCCCGAGCAAATTATCGACTTTATCCGCATGCACCACGGTACCAGCTTAACCCGTTACTTTTATAAAAAGGCCATTCAGGAATATGGAAAAGACCAGGTGGATGAAAACAAATACAGGTATCCGGGGCCCATTCCTTTTAGTAAAGAAACGGCTGTGTTAATGATGGCTGATAGTGTAGAAGCAGCTTCGAGGAGTTTAAAAAATTACGATGCCGTTAGTATTGATGAACTGGTGGAACGTATTATTAACTCTCAGATTGAAGAGCAACAATTTATTAACTCCGATATAACATTCAGGGATATTACGAGTATCAAAAAAATCTTCAAGAAAAGATTGATGAACATTTACCACGTAAGGATTGAATACCCGAGGTAGGTTAAACGTTTAAATGTTCGAAAGTTTAAAAGTTAAGTGTTCGGATAACGAAGCGGATCAGGAACGAATGAACAATTAAACTTGTAAACTTTTTTAAACTTTCTAAACTAAAACTCAAATTTATATCCGATTCCCTTAATGGTTTTAATGTATTCTTCTCCTAATTTTTCGCGGAGTTTGCGGATGTGAACATCAATGGTGCGGTCGCCAACAATCACTTCGTCGCCCCAAACCTGTTGCAAAATGTATTCGCGGGTAAATACTTTCCCGGGCTTGGTAACCAGCAGGGCCAATAATTTGAACTCTTTTTTAGGCAGGTTAATTTCAGCCCCGTTTTTAATCACTAAATACTTATCCCTGTCAATGCTGATCCCGCCCAGGTCTACCTGCTCTGCTGTTGTTTCCGGCGGGGCATTTCTTCTTAACAGGGCTTTTATCCTGCTGCTTAAAACCCTCGGTTTAATCGGTTTGGTAATATAATCATCGGCCCCCACATCAAACCCGGCTATTTGCGAATAGTCTTCGTTTCTGGCCGTTAAAAATGCAATCACCACATCCTTTATGCTTTCAATGCTTCTGAGTTCCCTGCAGGTTTCCATGCCATCGAGGCCGGGCATCATCACATCCAGTATAATCAAATCGGGCAATTCTTTTTTTGCGATACCGATGGCATCGTTTCCATTACTGGCCGTAAGCACCTGATAACCTTCTTTTTTTAAATTATAACTTAAAAAATCCAGTATATCCTGCTCGTCATCAACCAAAAGGATTTTAGCGTTTGTTGTGTTCATAAACAGTTTAGCGGGATGATCAGGTGTTCCGCTTGGTAGGTTGCCAGATGTTACTATCAATACCCGAAATGTATTTATAAAAACCATTCAGCAGGGCAAGGTTCATTAAATAAAAATGCCCGGTGTATTTAAGCAGTACCAGCCTGAGGCCCATTGTACTGAATAGTTTATCAAATACAGGGCTTAAAAACAACAACAACTGCCCCACCAATAAAATAACAAACAGCATGTTGTACTGCGAAAGTACAATACACAATATAAAAGCGGCGATGAGGAAAAAGGGGGTGCACCAGCGCAACACCTTGTGCGATAAAAAAGCAAAACCCACTCCCTTCCAGAATGGGAACAGCATGGTTTTGTAGCGGTTCAGGTTTTGAAAATTACCAATCGATATTCTTACTTTTCGTTTAAATTCTTCGTCAGCCTGTGTGGGAACATCTTCATTGCAAACGGCGTCCGGTTCAAACAGCACTTTTCCTTTCCGTTCCAGTACATTCATGGTGATGTAAAAATCATCCATAAAAAACTTAGGGGGCACCGGTGCATAATATTCTTTTCTGATGGCATAACACCCACCTTCGGCACCCATCACAGCCTGCCATTTAACACTTTCGTAATATTTAAGTTTGTTTTCAATACTGATGTAATTTTTTTCCTGTTCTGCAATTCCATCATTGCTGGGCGAAAACTTCACAATATTAGCCGCTACCTGTTTTACTTCGGGATTTTTAAAATGTTTAACCAGGTTAAAAATTGTATCCGGCTTAAATATAACATTGGCATCGGTGAGAATAAAAACATCTTCGTGAGCAAGCTCTGCCAGCCTATTGATGATACCCGATTTACCTGTCCTGCCCGGAAATTCAATTAATTTAATCTGCGGGTATTGCTGAATATAGGATTGAATAATGGTGTTTGTATTATCCGACGAAGCATCGGAACCAATGTACAGGGTAATTTTAGCAGCAGGGTAATCCGTATTAAAAATACTTTCAATTTTTTGGGCGATTACTTTTTCTTCGTTATACGCCGCTACAAGTATTGCTATCGGTGGCAGGGCATCGTGTCCGGAATACTGAAGAGTGTTTTGTAATTTTGAAGGTTTTGTACTTGTAAACAGGTACAATGGATAAAACAAATAAGAATGTAAAATACTTAATATAGAAAGGGCAAACAGTATGAATAAAATATAAAACATCAGTTTAGCAAATTACTATAAAACAGCAGTAAATCTTTAACCAGCTTTTTATTGTTAAAACTTTCTGTAATAAATATACGCGCATTTTCCTTAAGATGAACTTTCAGATCGTTATTTTCTGCTATATTTTTTATCGCCAAAGCAAAGCCTTCAGCCGTATTTGCTAATATAATATTTTTATTTTGTGTTACCGGAATGCCCTCTGCCCCTATTGCAGTCGAAACAATTGCTTTCGACATAGCCATTCCCTCCAATATTTTTATACGCATACCACTACCCGATAACAAGGGAACAACCATTATTTCTTTTGAATTGTAAAAATGAACACTGTCCTTAACATCAGGTACAATTTTTACATTGTTGTAATTGATATTCAAAAGTTTAGCCGGCATATTCCGGCCTGCTATGTAAAAGGTATAATTTGTTTTATCAATAAAATGTTTTAACCATACATGTTCTAAAAACCATTCCACTGCCTCTACGTTTGGCATCCAGTCCATAGACCCGAAATGGAAAACAGAGCATCTTTCTTCAGCATCGGCCTGCAAGGGGTATTTTGAAACGTCAATACCGGTGGGGGAAACAAAATAATTGTTTTTTATACCCAATTTTTCTAAGTACTGTTTATCGTAATCGGTAATGGTAACAATGGCATCAACCCTGGGTAAAACACTTAATTCAAACTTTTTGAGCCGTTCGTTCTGAAGAACAAGGTATTTCTTTTTTACAGCGTTTGTTTCATTGGCAATCATCCTGTCCCATATCAGGTGTTCAATATTGTGCGCACGGATAGCAATTTTTGCTTTGCTGTATTTTCTGATAACAGGTATATAAGTGGCTACAAACAAACCTTCCAGGTGTATAATATCAAAAGTGTTTTTTTTCAGCACTTCAATCAGTTTGTTTTTAAAGGCCCTAAAGTAAAAACGGCTGAGAAAATAAGACTCTTTACTGAGCAGGTTTAAAATAAGCCCGGCCGGGTTTACATTGGTATTTTTATATACCGAAACATATTTACTCCTGCGTTTAAACTCTTCGGGGACAAGCTTGTCCGGTTTAAAATGTTTTTTTGTATTGATCGTCAACAGGTACAGGTCGGCTTCATTTTCAATAAAACCCAGGCTCATGTTGTAGATCGCAATAGAGCTTCCGTCGTTGGCAGGATAAGGGGCTTTGTTGCAAATTTGTAAAATACGCATTAGCTGTTGGCTTTGTTAAAGCGGGCAAAAAATTTCTTAATGTTTTGTGTATAATTCCCTATTTCAAATACCGATGAGTCTTTTGAAGCTTTTACAGACAGCCATATTCCAACTGGCAGAAACAACAAAGTCCCTATCCACATACCCGGAAAAGCTGGCATTTTGCCCTGCAACACCATTTTTTGACAAGAAAAGGAAATGGAATGGTATACAATAAACAATAAAACCGAAATAACCACGGGCATGCCCAAACCACCCTTTCTGACAATAGCACCAAGCGGGGCTCCGACAAAAAATAAAATAATACAGGCAACAGACAAGGTAATTTTACTGTGCCAGTTGACCTCGTAACGTGCTTTGTCTTTTAATTTGTTTTCCTTTTCTTCTATTTTACTATCAAGATAAGACTTGCTGCTTTTGGCAAGGTTGATGGCATTTTCAACTATTTGTTGGCGGTTTTGCTCATCAATGGTTGTTAGAAATTCTGCCGAAGCGATGTACTTTTTATTTAAAGAATCGCTTTTATTGGACTGCTTATAGGCTCCTGAATTAAAATACTTTACAAACTGATTGTTGATCCCGGCATTGAATTTTTCCTTTTCTTTTTTAAGTGTATCCAAAGCCTTGTTCAATTGCGAAATATTCATCATTTCGGCATTGTTCTTAAACAGTTCCTCGTCTGTTTTTTGCATTTTAAAACTGCTCAGGTCAAATGTTACCAGCTGCTCCTTAAAGCTCAGGCTCATCATGGGGCGGGTTCGGTAATGCGCCGGTTCATTTAAAATTTGCTGGTACCGGTGCCCGTTGTACAAGGTCATGTTCAGGTAATCCCTTCCCGGCGACATTTCTAATTTTCCCGAATCGGCGTATATCTGAACTACATTTCCCTTGCGTTCGGTGTGGTCATAAATGGTAATGTTTCTGATGGTTTTTCCATCCTGTTCTTTTTTACCCACCCGGATACTATAGCCTTCTATCCCATTGTAAAAAATACTTTCTTTAATATTGAGTGTTGGCTTGGCTTCGCGCACGTCGTACAACAAGCGTCCGCTTTTTAAATGAATAAAAGGCAGGGTGTAATTACTGAATACAAAACAAAACACCGAAAGAAAAACTATAAACACCAACAAGGGTTTCATAATAGTCAGCAGCGACATCCCCGCTGATTTTAAGGAAGCCAGTTCGTAGTTTTCGCCCAGGTTACCAAAGGTCATGATAGAAGACAGCAAAACAGCCAGCGGCATGGAGCCTGGAATAAACGTGAGGAACGTATACATAAACAGCTGGGCCAGGGTTCTGGAATCAACCCCCTTCCCTGCTATTTCATCAATATAGGTAAACACAAAAACCATAAAGAAAACAAACACCGCAATAAAAAGTGTTCCTAAGAAAGGCGGGATGTATCTTTTGATAAGAAATAAGTGCAGTGTTTTCACCAAAAATGATTTTTACAAAGTTAAAATTATTACTCAATACCTGGTACCAGGACTCTGCTAACAAATGCAAAGTATTTATTCATTAAACTTTCTTATTTTTGCAGCTGCACATGATCAACGGAAAAAAAATAGTAGTCGTTTTACCGGCTTATAATGCTGCCCTTACCTTAAAAAAAACCTACGATGAAATCCCTTTTGACATTGTAGACGATGTGGTATTGGTGGACGATTACAGCAAGGACAATACTTCTGAGCTGGGCAAACAAATCGGGATCAGGCACGTCATCAGGCACGAAAAAAACAAAGGGTATGGTGGAAACCAGAAAACCTGTTACGACAAGGCTTTGGAGATAGGGGCCGATATTGTGATTATGTTACACCCCGATTATCAATACACTCCTAAGCTTATTCCTTCGATGGCCCACCTGATAGCCAGCGGTTTGTACCCTGCGGTGTTTGGCTCCAGGATACTGGGTGGCGGAGCATTGAAAGGCGGCATGCCGCTTTACAAATACATCTTTAACCGGATGCTCACCCTGAGCCAGAACATTTTAATCAAACAAAAATTATCCGAATACCATACCGGTTACAGGGCTTTTTCAGCTGAGGTGTTAAAAAACATTAACTACCACGCCAACAGCGATGATTTTGTATTCGACAACCAAATGATTTCGCAGATATTTTACGCCGGTTTTGAAATAGCAGAAATAACCTGCCCCACCAAATATTTTAAAGAAGCCTCTTCCATTAATTTTTCACGCAGCGTAAAATACGGAATGGGTGTGCTGGGTACCTCGTTTACACATTTTTTCAACAAATTAGGTATTGGTCATTCTCCTATATACAAAAAAAAATAGCGGAATCCTTTTATTGGTATATTTACAATATTCAACCGTTTTAGCCGTTTACAGCTTGTGAATTTTAGTAAACATTTTTTTTTAAGCTCATTCAGCGCCAGGTTTGCATTGGTTTTTTTACTGATGCTTTCTTTTTTACCCAAGTCCTTTTCACAAACAGCAATTGTTCAGGGCAGTATTACCGATAACGAAGGAGCCACCGTTCCATTGGTGTATATATTTGTTGAAGGCATATCAAAAGATATAAATACAGCCGATACCAATGGATTTTATAAAATCACTGTTCCTGCCGATAAAGAAATAACACTCGTTTTTAAAAACATCAACTTCGAAGAAAAAAAAATAAAACTCAGTTTAAAACCGGATGAGTTAAAAAAATTAAACGTAAGCCTGAAATTTAAAAACGAATTGATCGGGGTAGAGATCGTGAATGAAAACAGGGAAAAGGAAATTATTTTTATTCAGCCCAAAGAATATTTTCAGTTGCCTGGTGCCAATACAGACATCAGTAAATTAATACTGGCGCAGGGTCTGGGGGTACAAAGCAGCAATGAGTTGAGCACAGCCTATTCGGTAAGGGGTGGCAATTTTGATGAGAACTTAGTTTATGTAAACGACATTGAGGTGTACCGTCCCTTTTTAGTTCGCAGCGGGCAACAGGAAGGTTTGAGTTTTGCCAACCCAGACATGGTTTCAGGCATGGTATTTTCTGCCGGAGGTTTCGAAGCCAAATACGGCGATAAAATGTCGAGTGTATTGGACATCACCTACCGCAAACCCCGTTCGTTTGGAGGCAGCGTTACCGGTAGTTTATTGGGCGGAGGGGTGCACCTGGAAGGAATTTCAAAAAACAGGCTGGTGTCCTGGCAAATAGGATCACGCTACAAAACAAACCAGTACCTTTTAAAAAGTATTGATACCAAAGGTGATTACCGCCCCCGGTTTTACGATATGCAATCGTTGATTACCTTTGATTTTACACCCAAATTCACAGTAGAATTTTTAGGCAATGTGACCGGCAACAAATACTTAGTTATTCCTCAAACCCGCGAAACATCTTTCGGGACATTCAGCCAGGCCCTTCAGTTTAAAGTTTATTTTGACGGGCAGGAAGTGAGTAATTTCAATACCGCCTTTGCCGCGGTTTCAGCTACTTATAAACCAAGCAATCAGCTTCGTTTAAAATTTATTACATCCGCATTCAGTACCAAAGAAAGCGAAACATTTACCATTCAGGGCCAATACTACATCAATGAACTGCAAAATGATTTTGGAAAACCGGATTTTGGTAATGTAGCCTTCAACAGGGGGATTGGCACTTTTATTAACAATGGCCGCAATTACCTTGATGCCACTGTTGTAAACGCCGAACACAAAGGACGTTATATCAACAAAAAAAACGAAGTCTTATGGGGGCTTCGTATTCAGCAGGAAATAATTAACGACAGGTTGAGTGAATGGAATTACATTGACTCGGCAGGCTATTCCATTCCCCAGGCCAGCCCGACTATAGTTGAATTGCGCGATGTACTGAAAACAAAAAACCACATTGAGTCAGGGCGTGTAATGGGCTATTGTGAATACATCTACAACAAAACTTTAAAAGACACCTCGGATTTGACCATTACAGCCGGTGTGCGCAGTAATTACTGGACACTGAACGAACAAAATGTAATCAGCCCGCGGGTAACAATGGCCTACAAACCCAACTGGAACAGCAATTGGGTGTTCAAAGCCTCGGCAGGGTATTATTACCAACCTCCGTTTTACAGGGAAATGCGCGGCTTCGACGGGATCGTGAACAAAAACTTAAAGGCCCAGCAATCTGTTCATTATGTTGTTTCAGGAGATTTGAATTTTAAACTATGGGCACGGCCCTTCAAATTTATTACTGCCTTGTATTATAAAGACATGAACAATTTGGTGCCTTACGAAATTGACAATGTAAGGGTGAGGTACTTTGCCAACAACAATTCCAATGGCTTTGCCACCGGGCTTGATATGCGGCTCAACGGTGAATTTGTAAAAGGTATTGAATCGTGGGCCAGCATGAGTTTAATGACCATCAGGGAAAAAATTACGGGTGGTTATTATTACCAGTACCTGAATAAGGATGGAGTTGCTATAAAACCCGGCGTTGAAGATGCGCGGATTGCAGACAGTGTTAAAATAGACGGGGGCTACATTGCGCGGCCAACTGACCAGCTGGCAACATTCAATTTGTTTTTTCAGGATTACCTCCCCAAAGTACCCGATTGCAAAATGCACCTGAACTTAATATTTGGAAGCGGCCTCCCCTTCTGGCCTCCAACGCATAATAAATACCCCTGGGACAACAATATGCGTATGCCCATGTACCGCAGGGTTGATATAGGTTTTTCGTACCAGATCATAAAAGAAAGTAAAAAACTGCAGGCCAGCAACCCTTTCCGTTTTATCAAATCGGCCTGGTTAAGTATGGAGGTGTTGAATTTACTTGCAGTGAACAACACCGTTTCTTATACCTGGATAAAGGATGTAAGCAATAAACAATACGCGATTCCCAATTACCTTACCAACCGCCAGGTCAACCTGAAACTGCAAGTCAAATTTTAAGAACCTGTTTATATTGTAAAATGCTTATTGTTTGTTCAAAGCAATAATGGCTACAGCGTAGCCGTACATTCTTAATGCCACAATAATACAAACAACCCCGGCTACAGCGTAGCCGGACAAATGCTGCTTCCCTCCTTCCTCCTATTGCAATGGTAATAAACAGACTGTTCAAAACTCGGTAAATCTTTATTCCTTCCAAAGCCTTTGCTGTAGTTAATTTTGAGGCTTATGGCAGTAAACAGCAAAAGTGATCAAACAACAGTAAAAAGTGACAAGGAAACGCCCTTAATGAAGCAATTCAATGAAATTAAGGCGAAATACCCTGATGCAATTTTATTGTTCAGGGTGGGCGATTTTTATGAAACTTTTGGAGAAGACGCTGTTAAAACTTCTGCTGTTTTAGGTATTGTACTAACCCGCCGTGCCAACGGATCAGCTGCTTATATCGAACTTGCCGGCTTTCCTCATCACTCATTGGACTCTTACCTTCCCAAATTGGTAAGGGCCGGCTACAGGGTGGCTGTCTGCGATCAACTGGAAGACCCGAAGATGACCAAAACCATTGTAAAACGTGGGGTTACAGAATTGGTTACTCCCGGGCTTTCATACAACGACAAAGTACTTGAACATCGCACCAATAATTTTCTGGCTTCTGTGCATCTTGAAAAAGACAAAGCCGGGCTTTCATTTTTAGATATATCAACCGGTGAGTTCCTTGTGGCTGAAGGAAGTAAAGAGCATATTGATAAATTGATCCAAAGTTTTAAACCCAACGAAATTTTATTCCAGAAAAATAAACGCCGCGATTTACAGGACATCATCGGGGATAAACACTATATGTTTGGGCTCGACGACTGGGCTTTTACCTTTGACTTTGGAAACGAATCTTTGGTCAAACATTTTAATACCAATTCGCTTAAAGGTTTTGGCATTGAAGGAATGAACTTAGCCATTGCTTCCTGCGGGGCCATATTGCATTACCTGAACGAAACAAAACACGATCGCCTTCAGCACATCACTTCTGTTGCACGCATTGAAGAAGACAAATATGTCTGGCTCGACCGCTTTACCATCCGCAACCTGGAAATATTCGGTTCCAACCACGACAATGGAAAATCCCTGATTCATATTATCGATCATTCGGTTTCACCAATGGGCGCACGAATGCTGAAACGCTGGCTGGCATTGCCCTTAAAAGACCTGGATGCAATTAACGAACGCCTGAATGTGGTAGAGTATTTTATACAAAACAATGAATTGAGCGATACGCTAAGAAATCATATTGAACAAATTGGTGACCTTGAACGTTTAATCTCAAAAGTTGCAGCCGGAAGAATTAATCCACGCGAACTGGTTCAGTTAAGAAGATCATTGGGCTTAACCGAAGAAATTAAAAATGGGATTAAAGACAACAACAACCCTTCTTTAAAAAAAATAGCCGGACAACTCGACCCCTGTACTTTAATGAAAGAGCGCTTAGAGAAAGAGCTAAAAGAAGATGCACCGGCTGTTTTATCCAAAGGAAATGCAATTGCAAACGGAGTAAATGCTGATCTGGATGAATTAAGAAGCATTGCTTTTTCGGGTAAAGATTACCTCTTACAAATTCAACAACGCGAAAGTGAAAGAACTGCTATTCCCTCTTTAAAAGTGGCCTTTAACAATGTGTTTGGTTATTACTTAGAAGTGACCAATGCCCACAAAGACAAAGTTCCTGCCGACTGGATAAGAAAACAAACCCTGACCAATGCAGAGCGTTACATTACCCCTGAACTAAAAACTTACGAAGAAAAAATATTAGGCGCCGAAGAAAAAATATTAGCCCTGGAAACCCGTTTGTTTGAAAGCCTTGTAAAAGACCTGGGCGATTATATTTCACCTATTCAATTCAACGCTTCATTAATTGCCCGTGTAGATTGCCTCAGTTCTTTTGCCCTGCTTGCCGCCAACAATAATTATTGCAGGCCTGTTTTAAACGATTCTTTTGCCATCAACATTTCAAATGGCCGTCACCCGGTTATTGAGAAACAATTGCCCATTGGTGAAGAGTATGTTTCTAATTCCGTTTACTTAGACAATGAGGAACAACAAATCATCATGATTACCGGGCCCAATATGAGTGGTAAATCTGCCTTGCTTCGTCAAACTGCGCTTATTGTATTACTGGCGCAGATTGGTTGTTACGTTCCGGCACAGCAGGCCGAAATAGGTATGGTGGATAAAATATTTACCCGCGTGGGCGCCAGCGATAACATCTCCTCCGGCGAATCGACCTTTATGGTGGAAATGAATGAAACAGCCAGCATTTTAAATAATTTAAGCAACCGGAGTTTGGTGTTGCTTGATGAAATAGGCCGCGGAACCTCTACTTATGACGGGATTTCAATAGCCTGGGCCATTGCAGAATATATACACGACAACCCCAAAGCCAAAGCAAAAACATTGTTTGCAACGCATTACCACGAGTTAAATGAAATGACGAACTATTTTGGAAGGATTAAAAACTTCCACGTTTCGGTAAAGGAAATCAACAATAAAATTATTTTCCTTCGTAAACTGGCCGAAGGTGGAAGCGAACACAGCTTTGGGATACACGTTGCACGCATGGCCGGTATGCCTAAAACAGTGGTTGAACGGGCCGGTCAGATTCTGAAAAAATTAGAAAAAGAACACGAGGCCGAACTGGCCGAAAGCAATGCGGAGCCTGTGCATGAAAACGGAAAAACAAAGAAAAAGAACGATTTTCAGCTCAGCTTTTTTCAGCTCAACGACCCTGTGCTGGAGCAAATAAAAGACGAACTGATCAGAACAGAAATAAATACCCTTACCCCGGTTGAAGCCCTGATGAAGCTGAATGAAATAAAAAAAATGATCGGGGCCTGATTTTTTCCGGCAATAAAGTATCAAACAAATTTTAAAATTACATTCAATAATTCATGGGCCGGAACTGCGCCGGATTGTTTCCATTTTATTTCCCCGTCTTTAAAAAGGATAAATGTGGGGACTCCTTTTATTCCATACTGTGCAGAGGCTGCTGGGTTTTTATCCACATCCACCTTAATTATTCTGGCCTTACCGTTTATTTTAGGTGCAAGCTCTTTTAATACGGGAGCCATTGCTTTGCAGGGCCCGCACCATTCGGCGTAAAAGTCGACCAACACTGGCTGGCCCGAATTGATAAGTTGGTTAAATGCTGACATGGTCTGATTTTTTAAAGGACAAAAAACAATTGAGCCCTGGCTATTTTCGGATTGGCGGGATCACCATTAATGGTTACTAAGTAACAGGCCAGGGATGATAATTTCCAGTCGGGAATGAGCCCGGTGCCGCCTGAGCGGTAAACACACATAAAATTCTCTTCAATCGGAATATCCATAGCGGCACAGGCCTTTAAGGCGCGTTCAACAACCGAGTTGATTTCCTGCTCTTCTTTAATCCCTAAGTACTCCATCATATCGCTTGCGTAATAGCGTATGTTGTTTAATTGCCTCGCTCTTCTCCGCCATTGGTTAAAAGCCGGTTCATAAGGGTTATATGGTATTAACATGCCTTGTATTTTTTAAAGTTGAAAGTTGGGTAAATAATTCGATTTCTTGTGGAGACAATTGTGTGGGCAACATTATTTTCACCTTTGCATACAAATCGCCGTATTCATTTTCTTTTCCAAATACAGGCATCCCCATTCCCTTCAGGCGAAGCACTTTTCCGTTGTCTGTTGCTGCCGGAATGTCTATTTTGATGTTCCCTTTTAAGGTGTGCACCACTGCTTTTCCGCCCAGTATAGCGGTGTACAATTCAACAGGCGCATCGCAGTACAAATCGTTTTCTTTTCTTTCGTAATGCGGATGCGGGGCAATGTGCAGGGTGATGTAGATGTCGCCGCGTGCACCTCCGTTACTGCCTGCACCACCTTTTTCTTTCAGGCGAAGCACTTGTTTGTCTTTTACCCCGGGTTTTATTTTCAGTTGCAGTCTTTCTTCCTGTACATCCAGTATACTTGTTATTCCTTTGTAAGCATCTTCCAGCGACAGGCTCATTTCTGCTTCATAATCACGGCCCTTTGCGGGGCCTCTTTTCCGGCCACCGCTTCCATTAAAACCTCCTCTGCCAAACACCGTTTCAAAAAAATCTGAGAAATCTCCTTCGTTTCCAAAACCTGCATCGCCTCCCTGGTTTTGTGCATGTTGCCATTTGGCCCAGTCAAAATCTTCTTTGCCGGCCCCCTGCTGCTCATACTGTTTCCAGTTTTCGCCCAGCTCGTCGTATTTTTTTCTTTTTTCGGGATTACCCAGTACATCGTTGGCTTCGTTGATTTCTTTGAACTTTTCTTCAGCCTGTTTGTTATCGGGGTTTTTATCGGGATGGTATTTAACGGCCAGCTTGCGGTAAGCCTTTTTTATTTCGTCGGCAGAGGCGGTTTTGTCTATTCCCAGTACTTTGTAATAATCCCTGAAATTCATTTTTTGTTTTGAAATAATATGCAAATTGCTGCAAAACAAAAATTAAAACCATGAAAAAAATCATGGGAGAAAATGATTTATATCAAATCCTTCGTTCGTTTTTTGTTCAAGAGTTCTTACGTGAACGAATAAAAGTGTAGACGAATGAGCTACTCCTTCACTACCCTGCCCTGGTAAATAAGTGTATGGCCTTGTATCAGCCTGATCTGGTAAACACCTTTACTAAAACCGGAGAGGTTGAATTGTGTGCTGTTATTTTGCAAAAGTTGATGCAGGACTTTTTGCCCTACAGCACTATAAATTTCCACACTTGTATTTTCGTTCGGCTGATGAGCGGCATCTTTCAATTGAATAGAAAGTATTCCGTTAGTGGGATTCGGAAAAACCTGCACCTGAATTTGGTTTTCTGAAAGCTGAGGAACGCTTATGGTTCCCGCTTTTAATGTTATTGGTTTCAGGGCTTCTACACTATCATTAAAATTATTTTTCACAGTCAGTTTCAATAAATAATTTCCGGGGCTTCGTCCGTTTGTATTCCAGTGCGCCAATGCGTTGTGACGGATTTCAACAAGGGAGTCTTTTACAATTTTGGTCCAGGTGCTGTTGCCCTGCAGCTGATAATACAAGCTGTAGTTTACAAAATTCATCCAGCCGGTCCCGCCCGGGCCCCAGTCAATCCAGGCCGAACCCATAACAGGCACCTGCATATTGGTATATGAAGTATCCGGCCCGTCAATTTTACTTAGCCAGGCTGTAGCCGCATCATAAGGAATGGGGTCTGCTGCCGTATTGCTTTGCACGCTTATCATAATACTACTTCCAATGGCCTGTGGTGCCGAAAAGGGAACCCAGCCGTAAGCCAATACAAAAATTCCGTTTCGTTCGCTGCGCACATAAGAGTATACATTTGCGCCAAACGAAAAAACAGAGCTTGTATCTGTTGTCCAGAAATAACCCCCGCTCCCGTCCAATAAAAACGGCGGAGTTGCGGTAACGCTTGCATGCTGCTGCGTACCTACTTCACCCACCTGTACACTATCCACGTTGATGTGCGATTTATCAAACACATACAAACTCCAGGTCTGCACATCGCTGTTGATCAAATGTAAATTCCGGTCGGCCAGCGGCGCAACAAAGTTTGCATAATGTGAATTGTCGTATAATTGCGAAACATTCACCGTATCGTTGTGCTGAAACCAGGTGCCAATGGCCCGTATTTTAGAATTTGAAACCGTTACATCCGAGCCATTCACAGGCATCATGGCCCACATCACATCGCGGCAGGAGTCGGCTGAGACTTTGTAATTTATTCCGCTTACACCACTCACCGTATTATTAAAAACATAATTGTAAACCGTATCTCCGTTCGGGAAATCATAATTTATTAGGGCTGTATTCGGAAACTGGTGCCACAGCAAAAGTGTATCAGTTTTACCAAATGTGGCTGTGCACTTGTCACTTAAAATATATTCTCCTGCAAGGTCAACACCGTGCATAATCAAAGTCGGGCTGCCAAACAATCCGCAGGTGGTCCAGTCGTTTTGATGCACGGCGTTGATGATAACCTGGGCCGAATCGCCCAGCACCAGGTTATGCGACATCCCGCTGTAATTAAACGAACAATGCTGAATCTTTGCAGAAGCATTTTGCACGACCATGAGCGAACGCTGGTAAAAATACTGTTGCGGGAATGTGAAGGAAGAAGAATCGGCCAACAATTGCCCGTGTTGAAAAACATATACATCCCCGCTATCAACAACTGTGGCATGTTTAAAAATCAAAACCCCGTCGCTTAAAACAAATATGGGCCCGCTGTGGTGCCAGTTGCCCGTTATCACTAAAGTATCGTGCGGAACAACACCCACAATAATCGTATCGTGTACCTGCGCCCAGTTGATGGTGGCCGGTGATTTTAGTTTACCACTTTTTAAGTCCTCTATTTTTTTTAATACACTTGTAATACTTTTGGGCGAAGAAACAGCCGGGTTTTGTTTTTTTAAATTAGCTTCCTTTTGGTTCGGATATTTTGCAAGCACCTCTTGAGTAGCCTGGTTTAATTTATCCTGAGGAAATAAAGAAGATGTATGTTGAGCAGGTAAAATATTCCCCGTTAAAATAAGCACTATAAAAATGATGGTGGTTTTCATTGGCTTGATGTTTATATGAGTAGAAAAGAGAAGTACAGACAAAAGAAAAAAAAATTTCAGTAATGCTACACTATCCTTAGTAACCGTAACGGCGTAATTTAGTATCACTGCTTCTCCAGTCCTTATCCACTTTTACAAACAGTTCGAGGTGTATTTGTTTTCCGAAAAAACTTTCACATTCCTTGCGCGATTCAATACCTACTTTTTTTAATGCAGCTCCCTGGTGACCGATAATGATTGCTTTTTGCGAGTCGCGTTCAACCAGTATTTCGGCCCTGATACGGATAATGGTTTTATCTTCCTTAAATGATTCTACAATCACTTCAACCGAATAAGGAATTTCTTTTTTATAATTCAGTAAAATCTTTTCACGAATAATTTCTGATACAAAAAAACGTTCTGGTTTATCAGTCAATTCACCCTTGTCGTAAAATGCATCACCGGGTGGTAATAAATCAATGATGCGTTTCATTACCATGTCGAGGTTAAATTTTTGCAAAGCCGAGATGGGAAGTATTTCAGCATTCGGTAACCTGGTTTTCCATTCTGCTACTTTTTTCTCTAAAACTGTTTGATTGGCTAAATCAATTTTATTGATCAGTAACAGAACCGGTGTGGAGGTTTTTTTTATTTTTTCAATGTATTCGTCTTCTAATTTAATGTCTTCATAAATATCTGTAATGAGCAGAAACACATCCGCATCAGAAAAAGCCGTGATAACAAACTGCATCATTTTTTCCTGCAATTTGTAATTGGGTTTTAAAATTCCGGGGGTATCCGAAAAAACGACCTGGTAATCTTCACCGCTCACAATTCCCATTATCCGGTGGCGTGTGGTTTGCGCCTTGGAAGTAATAATAGAAAGTCTTTCGCCAACCAGGGCATTTAAAAGTGTTGATTTACCAACGTTTGGACAACCTATGATGTTTACAAATCCCGATTTATGCGCCATTCAAAAAATGTTAATAAGATTTATTTGTTTCACAAAGAAACAAAATATATATTTGCACCGCAATTAAAAAAGTGTTCTTTACAACAATAAGCAATTACCTCTTTAAAATATAGTGCGGGATAGAGCAGGGGTAGCTCGTTGGGCTCATAACCCAAAGGTCGTTGGTTCGAATCCAGCTCCCGCTACCAACAGAAAGCCTTGATTTTCAAGGCTTTCTTCGTTTTTAAGCCCTTTTATATTTTTTTGATCCTACCCGAGTGTTGTTGGAGTGCGATTTTGGAGTGCGATTTTTTTCCGGTTTCTTGAAAATTTCCAGTGTTTTCATATCACAGGATTTTTTAAAAAATCAGCATTTAGAGTATATTTACTCTAAGTAATTTAAGCAAATGCCTACTTGTTTATTATGCAAAAAAAATAACGCGAATCAAACAGGGTCGCATATTGTCCCGCACTTTATTTTAAAACGAATAGAAAATGTAAACAACAGCCCTTTGCGACATAAGGAGGTTTCATTTGTTATTGGTGAGAAATTTGAAACGTTTTATGTGGGTAATGCAGTTCTTCCTGAACAATACGAAGAAGTATTAGGACAGCTCTCTGACGAAGAAATTGTGAAGCTGAAGAATCCATCTGTTCACGATCATTTATTTTGTACCTCTTGCGAAGATCGGTTCGGGGCAGTAGAGTCGGAATATTCTAAAAGTATTTCCATATTCGACAACCAACCCGTTTACAAGAGTAAAAATGAAAGTGGTGTAGCTTTCCTATTATGGACTTCGATTCTTTGGCGTCTTTCAATCTCACCAAGTCATAAATTTAAATTAGTTGTTGATGAAGAAGAACAACTGAGATCACTATTAGATAGCTACTTAAAGGAAAAAGTTAACACGATTGATTTTAAAGCCCTTTATGGAGATAAAAACTATAGTGATCTAGGGTATCAGCTTATGCGAAGCGTTAATTATTCTAATGATAATGCAACCTTTTTGCTTTTTGATCCCGCAAATACTAGACCATACTCAATAATAGTTGATGAATTTGTTTTACTCTTTTATTTTAATTCAGAAGAATCAGCTTCCCCACAGTTTTCCTTTTTCGGTTTTGAAACACATATCAAGGAAACACCCATAAATAAAACCTACTCAGCTGAATCAATACATTCTCTATGTGTAGAGCAATTCAAACAAGGACTGCTTAACGTAGCTGACCGGGTTGCTATTCAGAGGCTTCATTTTTACGACTCAATGTTTGATCATATTCATGTTGTTATGGGCGGCAAGGGAAATAAAATGCCTCAGTTCATAAAGCAGAACATAATTACACGAATAGTTAACAGTGAAAAAGAAATAGGTCGTAAATACAACATTGATGAGATCACAAAAATTATTTACGAAGAGATGTCTAAGTTTACGGGTTAAAAATAAACATTTACAGGATGTAACGGACAATTTCCGCAAGATGCGGGATACTGAAAGACTACCCCCACTAGGAAGAGTGGGGATTTTTATTTCTGCTTTTACGTTCCCTATTGCCTTTTTCATTCTTGGAGTTATGCTGTTTCTAAACAGTTATTCATCATGGAAACAAAACTATTAAAGCGCAAGCAAAAATTGTATTACCTGTACCGGCTAAGTTCATTTATCAATTTCCAATCGGGAACCAGGAAAAGAGTATGTATTTTTTGTTTCATTTATTTGATACGATATGATTCGAAATCATACGAAAAATATTCTATAACGAGATTTTTTAAATAAATGATACGATATGATTCGTTTGTATTCGATTTCAATACGGTTATTTGGATAAAACTGTTTTTGATTTCTACGCAAATCTATAATAGAAAGCTAAAAGTTATGGGTAATATATTAGAAAAAAAGTCATTATTGTTTTGGGTAAACAATAAACATTTTATACTATAAATTTAAACGGGGCTCCTGTGAATAAAAAAAACAAACGATTTATTCGTGCATTCGTGGCAAAATTTCACACAACAATTGTTGATTTTTTATTTTTCCGTTGAAGGTTTATCTTCTGCTTTTACCTTGTCCATTGGCTTTGTCCCAAACCGAAACCCAAGTCCGGCCAGTGCATAAAAAGAGTTTTCATTGTATACAATTCCCGCTATGTTTTTTTTGTAGCCCGAGCGCAGGTAAAATCCAAAGCGCTTAAAATTTACACCGGCAATTAAACCCAGGCCTGCGCCGTGGTACACTGTTTCTTCCCAGTGTGAATGGCTTCCCGGGTTTTCGTGCTGAAATTTATCGGTGTAATGAATGTGCCTGAAAGGTACAAAACCAAACTTTACATCAAAGGCCAGGGTGTATTTTTCGGTGTAAATACCGGGGCAAACATTGAACTCTATAACAATATCATGAAATTTGAACTCAGCTGTTTTTCCAACATTGGAGGAGGAAGTAAACACAAATGGAATTCTCCACTTGTCTTTATGGAACAAATTAAACTGAAAACCTTTTTTAATGGAATGCTTAAAAAACAAAGCCTGGGAATAAGGAATTTCAAAGGCGATAAATCCAATTATTTCTTTTTTAAAGATTTTCTCCCTTCTCGCTATACCGATGTCGGCATACTCCATGCCGGGCCTGTAGGTGGCATCTGTATAAATAAAATTCCGGTAAATGCCTTTGTCGAGCAATACCTGCGCCCCCGAAAACAGAGGCAATAACAGACAACAGAGTAGGACTGACTTTTTAATTGGGAAAAGTATAGGCCGGCAATTTAGCAAAAAACAAGTAAAAACGCAATCCCCTGTGAAAGGCTGTTTCAGTTTTTACGGATCACCGTGGTTGAATTGGCCTGAACAGTGGGCATAATAATCACCTCGTTAATGTTTACGTGGGCAGGCCGGGTGGCCACCCAATAAATGGTTTCGGCTATATCTGCGGCTGTAAGGGGCTGCATACCTTCGTAGGCTTTTTTTGCCCTGTCGGTGTCCCCATGAAAACGGACGATAGAAAACTCGGTTTCTACCATACCGGGGTTAATGGAACTCACTTTAATCCCATGCGGAAGAAGGTCTATGCGCATTCCTTTATTTAAAGCGTCTACCGCATGTTTCGAAGCACAGTAGACATTACCATTGGCATAAGTTTCTTTGCCGGCAATAGAACCAATATTAATAATGTGCCCTTTTTTACTGTTGATCATTAAAGGCGCTACCATTTTGGTTACATACAACAAACCCTTAACGTTGGTGTCGATCATTTTATCCCAGTCCTCAATATCCCCGTCCTGTATGGGCGATAAGCCGGAAGCCAGGCCTGCATTGTTGAGTAAGATGTCTATATTTTTATAATTATCCGCTAAGGACCCGATTGCTTTTTCAACTTCCTTCAGGTTCCTAACATCAAAACAAAGTGAAAGCACCTGTATGTTAAATTCCCTACGCAATTGCTCTGTCAGGGCATCCAGCCTTTCCTGACGGCGACCGGTAACGATAAGATCAATTCCATTTTTAGCGAACAACTCGGCGCTGGCTTTTCCAATGCCTGAGGTTGCTCCTGTAATTAAAGCGAGCATAGATAAAACAATTAGTCAATTTAGTACTAAGTTAAAATTTTAAAGTTAAAAGTTAAAAGCCAAGAGCCAAAAGAAAGATTTCGGTTACGATTAAATCTTTTGCGTATTTGTGTGAAACAGACGGGTAGCCCTGATGAATTAGTGTCCCGTATTCAGTTTGCTTTTTTTGTACCCGTAACAGAGGTAAACAACTAAGCCAATCAGCAACCATACAAAAAACCAGATCCAGTTAGAAGCCGCCATTCCGGTTAATAAATAACAACAGGAAATGACCCCTAAAACAGGAATGAGTGAAAGGTTTTTGAGAAAAGACAAAAAGGCCATTACAAAACACAGGGCAAAAAACACAAGCATGGGAATATTGTTGGCTGCATTTTGTGAGTTGATGTTGAATTGTGCAAGGACAAATTCGGAATTGTAGGTCCACAATAAAACAGCCACCAACACCGTTGCTACAGGCACTATCCATTTTCCGTTGATATAGGGCAATTTAAAGCGTTTCTCAGTGCTTTGTATTTCTTCTTTTTCTTTTTTGGGCAACATCAGTACACCGCCACACACCAATACAAAAGCAAACAAAGTGCCTATACTGGTGAAGTCGAGTACAAATTTTTCGTCGGTAAATAACAGGGGAACACCCACCACAAGCCCTGTAATAATTGTTGAGAAGCCGGGGGTCTTGTATTTTGGATGAATCGCAGAGAATTTTTTAGGTAACAAACCGTCCCTGCTCATGCTCATCCATATACGCGGTTGCCCCATCTGGAACACCAGCAATACGCTGGTCATGGCCACCACTGCTGCAATCGACACTACAAACAACATCCATTTTACCCCGCGTAATTTAAACACTTCTGCCAGCGGATCGCTCACACCCAGCTGAGAGGATACCACCATACCGGTTAATACGAGTGATAAAACAATATATATAATGGTGCAGACAATAAGGGAATAAATCATACCACGGGGTAAATCACGTTGGGGGTTTTTACTTTCTTCGGCCAGGGTTGATACCGCATCAAAACCAATGTAAGCAAAAAACACCGCGGCAGCTCCTCCCATAACCCCTGTAAATCCATTGGGCATAAAAGGGGTCCAGTTGTCAATATCCACATAAAAAGCCCCTACTCCAATCACCAATAAAATAATCGCCAGTTTAATCATCACCATTATATTGCTCAGGTTTCTCGATTCTTTTACACCGGTGTACACCAACCAGGTAATGAGGGTGTTTATCAAAACCGCAGGAAGGTCAAATATAATCCGGAGGCTTCCCAGTTGTGGGGCCATGTTCCATGCAGTAGAGCCCTCACCTGGTTTATTTTCGAGAAAAGCCTGGTGAGCAGAAGTATAATTTGTAGTCAGCCATTCGGGAAGGTGCAGGCCGCAACCATCCAGTAAATTAGTAAAATACCCGCTCCACGAAAAGGCCACATAAATATTACCAATTGAGTATTCCATTAATAATGCCCAACCAATGATCCAGGCAAACACTTCCCCAAAAGAAACATAAGCATAGGTATAAGCACTGCCCGAGAAAGGTACCCTTGATGCAAACTCTGCATAACACATAGCAGTAAAACCACAGGCAATGGCACAAATAATAAACAATAAAATTACACCGGGGCCGCCTTTAAAACAGGCTTCTCCCATACTACTGAAACTTCCGGCCCCTATAATGGCGGCAATTCCAAAAAAAGTAAGATCCCTTACACCCAACACCTTGTTCATGGAACCATGTTCCGATTCGCTTGCGCTGTCTTTTAATGCAGATTTTTTTCTAAATAAATTATTGAAACCCATATCAAGTTAAAAGTAATAAGTTAAAAGTTAAAAGAACAATTCCCGGAAAGGAGTAAATATTTCACCCCGCGGCTTTGGAGGGCAAAAATAGAAAAATATACTTGTCCGGCCAATTAAGCTATACTTTCGTCAAAAGGAATGCTATAGCAGGTTTTTAATGAGCGGGATTTTTCTTAAACGCTTGGTATCTATCACATTAATAGCGATCATCATTAAAAAAGGAAGGGCCGGGATCTTATACCGCACAATAGCTCCCGCCACGGGTGTAGTAAAACCAATAATCAGGTATAAAATAAGTACCACAGCTGCACACAACATCAGCCAGTTTTTATCTGTGTTTTTAAAATCAGCAAAAATAAAAGACAGGGTCAATAACAGTAGCAGCACACAGTTTTCAATAGCAGCCGCCTTTTCAGGAAGGCTGTCGGCAACCGCTAAAGTTGGTTGCAGAAACGAAATATACAGGGCTTCGGGGATGTGTGCCGTAAACGAAACAAGGTTGGGCTGCAGGGGAGAAACAGCTATACCACTGCCCGCCAGTGGTAAATCCCACACCAATTCATAAGCGCTGGTATCGGTAGAATTGGTGCTTGTAAGGGTATCGTTAAAATTATCGAGCCGCCAGTACATATAGGAACTACCTGGTTTAATACGAAAATGTTTAGTGTCCAATGTGTCTAAGAATTCTTTTTTACCCGGTTCAATCCTTATCAGCAAGTCCTGGTTCAACATAAAAGTACCACCGCGGGTAAGGTTCACAAAATCGCGGCGTTTGCTTACAATTGATTGAAGCGGGTCTTTGTTCATTGTTTTCAAAACAATATAAGCTGTACCAAACAACAACAATAGAAATGCGCAATAAAAAAAAATTACTTTTTTTATTTTGAAACAATGCACCAGCCCAAAACAAAGCAGAGGTGGGCAAATCGTTAAAAGCAGGTAATTTTTATTAACGAGTTGTAACAGCAGGGCGCTTAAAAATAAAAGGACGTACACTGTAGTGATTTTTTTTTCGATCACAATTTTCACAAAAGTGTATACAATAAAACCGGTGGCGAAAAGCAATATACCTTCTTTTAAAACCCCTGAACCCCAGAATAAAACGGAGGGGACAAGAAACACCGCGGCAAATACCAGGTTCTTTTTTGAAGGAAAAAACCCGGTAAAACTTTTATAAAGAGCTGTTAATCCTAAAAAGGAAATGAAACACATGACAAGGGTGTGCACATGAAAACTTCCGAATGAAACCAGCATTAGTAGCGCATTAAAACGAATAATGGTGTGGTTGTCGTTATAGGTACCAAAATCATAGCGGCGGCACCAATGGTTCATTTTTGAATAGTACTGTTCATCAAAATAAGCATTGTCGTTACCTATACCCGATAACATTTTAAGGTAATCCAAAGGGTGATGGTACGCCGCACCGGCCATCACTTTAGCATCGTCGTAATATTTATAAATATCGGCGGTTGA
>JAHEYF010000075.1 GCA_023251755.1 Bacteroidota bacterium | reverse complement strand
TTTAATCCCGATGCAGTAAAAGACGTTAAATTAATTAAAGGTGGTATCCCTGCACAGTACGGTGGGCGTTTGTCTTCTATACTCGACATCCGCATGAAAGACGGGAACAACAAACAATTGCAACTGAACGGAGGAATAGGTTCCATCTTCAGTCGTTTTAGTATTGAAGCTCCGATTATAAAAGACAAGGCTTCGTTTATCATAGCCGGGCGCCGCAGTTATATTGATATATTGGCGAAACCATTTTTAGCTAAAAAATCGCCTGAACTAAAAAACGCCAAATTTAATTTTTACGACCTCACTGCTAAAGTCAATTACCGGATTAACACAAAAAATACCTTGTTCGCTAGTGGTTATTTCGGACGCGATGTATTTGGTGCAGGCTTTAAATTCAACTGGGGCAACTCTACCGCTACACTCCGCTGGAACCACCTGTTTGGAGAAAAATTATTTATGAACACCACTGCGTTTTACAGCAATTACGATTACCTGATCGGTTTTAAAGACGAAAGCAATGGATCGGCTTTCGACTGGACTTCAAAAATTATTAACTACAGTGTTAAACCAGACTTCACCTATTACCTCAACGAAAAAAACACGCTTCACTTTGGGGGCCAGTCTATTTTATACGACTTTAACCCGGCCCAGGCAGTGGTTACCACCAATACCGGCAACAAAACCAATATCAGCCTCGATCACAAATACGGGCTTGAAACGGCCTTCTACCTCGACGATCAGCAAAAAATAAATTCAAGGGTCCACCTGCAATATGGTTTGCGTTACAGCTTATTTAATTACATGGGCAAAGGCAATGCTTTTCATTATTACGATACCATCCCCAATATTGAAAAACGTTTTAAAGACACTGTGCATTACGGTTCCTTTAAAACAATACAGCAATACGGCAACTTTGAACCCAGGGCCTCACTTAAAGTAGATGTAACAGACAACAGTTCTATAAAAGTAAGTTACAACCGTATGGCCCAGTATATTCACCTGGTCTCCAACACAGCGGCTTCAACCCCCTTAGACATCTGGACACCCAGCACCAATAACATACAGCCCCAGTTGGCCGACCAGCTGGCATTGGGTTATTTCCGCAACCTGAAAGACAATATGTTTGAAACCTCGGTTGAAGTCTATTACAAAGTTTTGCAACACCAGCTCGATTATATTGACAACGCCAATTTATTCATCAACAAATACATCGAGGCGCAATTGCTGCAGGGCAGGGGCCGCGCTTACGGGGCTGAGTTTTACATCAAAAAAACAAGGGGGAAATTAAACGGCTGGATCAGTTATACCCTTTCGAGAACAGAACGCCAGGTGGATGGCCTGAGTAAAAATGAATGGTATGTGAACCGCTACGACCGCACGCATGTACTGAACACCGTTGTAATGTATGACTTAACAAAACACTGGGACTTTTCTGCCAACTTTGTGTTATACAGCGGAACACCGGCCACTTTTCCTACCAGTAAATTTGAAGTACAGGGTTACACACTGCCCGAAAACACAACAGAAAAACGAAACAATTTCAGGATACCCGCTTACCACCGCTTAGACATTTCGGCGACTTATAATTTTAAACGCAACGATACACATAAATGGCAAAGCAGTATAGTGATGAGTGTGTACAATGTATACAACCGAAGAAACCCTTTCTCCATTTATTTCCGCAGCAGCAAGGACAACCCTGTTGTTACCGAAGCTGTCCGCTATTCGGTGGTGGGCTCTTTTATTCCGGCCATTACTT
The DNA here is from genome assembly GCA_023251755.1 of Bacteroidota bacterium. Lineage (GTDB taxonomy): Bacteria > Bacteroidota > Bacteroidia > B-17B0 > Aurantibacillaceae > JAHEYF01. Next base: position 22,432 of record JAHEYF010000075.1, on the reverse strand, counting down.
ATAATTTTAAATTTTAATTTTCAGCAACATGAAAAAAATAGTTCTTCATACAATTAGTCTGCTTGGGATTGTTTTCTTTTCCTCCTGCACCGATGTTATTCAAGTAGACCTCGATCAGGGTGAAACTTTAATTGTGGTGGATGCCTGGGTCAACACCCTTCCTGGTGCACAAACCATTCGCCTCACCACCACCGGACCTTATTTTAGTGGTACCAACACCCCTTTTGTTTCGGGTGCAACAGTGAACATCAACGATTTAAACAACAACAAAACCTATACTTTTTCGGATGCAGGAAACGGCAATTATGTATTCAGCCCAACTGTAAACGATAGTTTGTGTATACTTAACCACCAGTACAAATTAAACATAAGCTGGCAGGGCAATGAATACAACTCATTCTCTACCTTGAGCCGCACCACCAAAGTAGATTCTATTATTTGGGTAGACGAAGCCAACAGGCCCGGGTTAATGGGCGGTTTATACCCTAAAATTAAAGCCTTTGATGCTCCTTTTGGAAAAGATTATTACTGGATCAAAGCTTTTCACAACAATAAATTTGTTGACGATGCCTCTACCATTAATGTGTGTGAAGATGCCGGCGGTGGAGGTACCGATGGTTTGCCCTTTATACCACCCAATGCTTATTTTTTACTGACACCCGAAGATGAACCTTATTCAGAAAATGATAGTTGTAGAATAGAAATACATTCCATCAGCAAAAGTGGGTTTGATTTTTGGATACAGGCGCAAAAACAATTAACCAACAGCCAGGCTGGTTTATTTGCCAACACGCCCGAAAACATAAGGACAAACATAGGTGTTGTTACTTCTGGTGCCCCTAAGGCATTGGGCTGGTTCAACATGGCCACTGTTTCGTCAATAACCTCGGTGGCTAAAAAACCTTAATTCCCGTTTAATAGTTCTTTTGTTCAATAGTTCATTCGTTCCTTTGGCATAACGGATAAACTATTAAACGGGTAAACGGATAAACTATAAAAGGTATGGATCAAAAAATTGCATTAATTACCGGTGCTAACAGGGGCATAGGTTATGAAGCGGCTAAGCAATTAGTGGCCCTGGGTTATAAAGTAATAATAGCGGCCCGCAACAATGCCGCAAGAGAAAAGGTAGCCGCCATTGGCGCCGACTTTTTACAACTGGATGTGACCAGCGAAACCTCCATACAACAAGCTGCTTTAACAGTTATTGATAAATACCCACAATTAGATGTGTTGGTAAACAATGCCGGGGTGTGTGATGACGATAATAAAAGTGTTTTTCAACTCACAAAAAAAATATTCAACCGCAGCTTCGACACTAATTTTTTCGGGCCTTTAATGCTTACACAGGCCTTAGTACCTGCCCTGCAAAAAAGCAAGGATGCCCGTATCATTAATGTATCGAGTGACATGGCCTGTTTAACCACAGGCACTTACAATAGTTCGGCTGCCTACCGCTTATCAAAAACAGCCTTAAACAGTTTAACACAACTCTTCTCGCACGAATTGCCCCCGCATATAAAAATAAACAGCATGTCGCCGGGCTGGGTAAAAACCGATATGGGTGGCGAGGCCGCCCCTCGCACTGTTGAACAGGGCGCCGAAACCATTGTGTGGTTAAGCACCGTTGAGAATATCCCTACCGGTAAATTCTGGAAAGATAAACAGGAGATTGGTTGGTAAAGTATGTGAGATAATTGACGAAGGACGATTGCGAATATAACAAGTTAAATGGTCCCGGGTTTCTCACTCTCTTACCTTCTCACTTTCTTACTTTCTTTCTCATCTTCTCACTCTTATAAAACTTACACCATTCTCTTAAGCCACATTCCTCACATTTCGGGCTACGGGCCAGGCAGGTGTAACGCCCGTGTAAAATAAGCCAGTGGTGGGCTATAGGGATAAGCTTTTCGGGGATGTGTTGAATTAATTGTTGTTCCGTCTGTAAGGGTGTTTTTGCATTTTGTGTTAGTCCTAATCTTGCCGATACCCTGAATACATGCGTATCAACAGCCATGGTGGGTTTGTTGTATACCACAGAGGCAATCACATTCGCCGTCTTCCGCCCTACTCCTGGTAGTTTTACCAGTTCTTCAATTTCTCCCGGCACTTCCCCTCCAAACTCTTTCAGCAGCATTTGCGCCATGCCCACTAAGTGTTTGGCTTTGTTGTTGGGGTAACTGATACTGCGGATATCGGCAAAAACAACGTCCGATGTGGTGGCCGCTAATGCCTCAGCTGTAGGAAAATGTTCGAACAATTTAGGCGTAACCATGTTCACCCGTTTATCGGTACACTGTGCCGATAATATTACAGCTACCAATAATTCGTAAGGATTGGAATAATGCAATTCTGTTTCTGCAACAGGTACATGTTCCTGAAAATAAGCCAGTATTTTTTCGAAACGTTCTTTTTTAGTCATAGTCGTTATAAAATATAAAAGTAACAATACTTTTTTCGTTCATTCGTTTATTTGTTTATTTGTTTATTCGTTCATGAGTTGCCGTAAACAAAACGAATGAACTGTGAACGAGTGAACAAATAAACTTGTACCCCAATTTTACAAATCACCCAAATTTCTCCAGACTTTTTTTGTAAAATTGTACCCGATATGATGATGAAGTGTATAGTTGTTTTACTGACCACCCTCCTCTTAAGCGGAACAGCAATAGCTCAAAACACTGCTATTAAAGGAAATGTAAAAGACAAGGAAACCGGAATAGCCTTAGAAGATGTGTTTGTAAACATAGATAAAACAAACAGTCATTCACATACCGACGACAAGGGAAATTTCTTTTTCATCAATATCCCAAAAGGTAGCTACGAGCTTGAATTTGAAAAAGCGGGCTACGAAAAACAAGTGCTGAAAATTGATGTATTGAATACAGATACCCTTGTAATGGAGATAGGGCTTGTTTTAAAATCCATTCACCTCGGCGAAGTTTCAATAGCAACCGACAGGCCTGTTTCTGCAGCTTCCTCAACTTACATCAGTCAGGCCGGTTTTGCCAACCGCCCCAAAAGCTCGGCCCAGGATTTATTAAGAATGGTACCCGGCCTTTTTATAGCCCAGCACGCCGGCGGCGGGAAAGCAGAACAGATTTTTATACGTGGTTTCGATTGCGACCACGGTACGGATATAGCTACCTTTGTAGACGGTATACCTGTTAATATGCCCAGTCACGGCCACGGCCAGGGTTACGCCGATCTGCACTTTTTAATTCCAGAAGTAGTTGAAGGGATGACTGTTTTTAAAGGCACTTCCTCCTCTTTGTATGGCGATTTTGCTACCGGTGCGGCTGTGGGTTTTAAAACCTATGATTCCCTGCCCACTAACCTCATCCAGTTCGAATCGGGTTCGGTGCCCCAAACCAATGCCGCAACAAGCAACAGGGGCCTGGCATTGTTAAAAGTACCCTTCAGCAACAACAAGGTATCCTCGTATTTTGCTGCCGATGTAATTAACAACAGAGGCTATTTTGAAAGGACACAGGATTTTAAACGTAGCAATCTTTTTTCGAAAACAACTATTGCCCTCAACGAAAACAACCGTGTGCAATTTTCGGTTAGCGGCTTTGGTTCTTCGTGGAAAGCATCGGGACAAATTCCTGAGCGGGCCGTGGCGGCAGGATTAATAACAAGGTTTGGAAGCATTGACCCCAATGAAGGCGGAACAACGCAACGCAACAATTATAATTTAAGCTACACCGCCAAACTTGGTACGGGTGAATTTGAAACACAGGCCTACACCTGCACCTATCGTTTCAAGTTGTTTTCAAATTTCACTTTCTTTTTAAATGATTCTATCAGGGGCGATATGATTGAGCAGGGTGACAACCGTACCATTCATGGACTTAATACAAAATACAGCGTAGGACATAAACTGTTTAAGATGTCAAATAAACTTACAGTTGGAGCTTCTTTCCGTTCCGATGAAATTGAAAATCAATTGTGGTATGCCCCGCAAAGAACACGCCTTTCGGCAACAGCACATGCCCTGGTGCATCAACGATCCAATGCGGTGTTTGTAAATGAAGTGTTTCGGTTCAGTAGTCGTTTCAGGGCCGAAGTGGGTGCCCGCTACGATTATTTTGTTTTTGATGTGGAAGACCTTTTGCCAACAGATTCAACACATCAGAACTATACCGGCTTCAATTATCAATCAGCCATTAACCCAAAGCTAAATTTAATTTATTCGGTAAACGACCGGCTGCAATTCTTTTTTAACTCGGGAAGTGGTTACCATTCCAACGATGCGCGCTCATCGGTACAGGTCAAAGGTCAGCACAAACTGCCCCTTGCCGTGAGTACTGAAATTGGAACCTTGTTTCACATCCACAAAACAGTTATTTCTGCAGCGCTTTGGGCAATGGATTTAAACAATGAGCTCGTGTATGTGGGTGATGATGGAACAACTGAAAATAAAGGGGCCGGCAGAAGGGTTGGTTTTGATTTAAGCGCAAGGGCACAGCTCTTGTCCTGGCTTTATTTGGATGCAGACCTCAATGTTTCGAGAGGCCGCCTGATTGACACCATTTTTGGGGATCAGTTAAAGGCAGACTATTACATTCCACTCGCGCCTACTTTAACATCGGTAGGTGGCTTAACGGCCAAATTTAAAAGTGGTTTTGAATTTGGCCTGCGTTACCGCTACCTGCAGGACAGGCCGGCCAACGAAGCCAATACAGTTGTGGCACAGGGTTATAATGTTGTTGACTTAACAGCTAATTATAAAAGTGCACACTATAAAATAGGGCTTTCCATCGAAAACCTGTTAAATGTTAACTGGAACGAAGCCCAGTTTGATACCGAGTCGCGCTTGAAAAATGAAAGCCAGGCGGTAAGCGAACTTCATTACACACCAGGCACTCCTTTTTATGCAAAATTGGTTTTAGCTTATTTATTTTAATCGCGCAAAAATTTCTGAACAAAAAACATAGAGAAGGAATTGAACCGCTTCAACTAAAAGGACTGCATAAAAAGTTAAATCAATAGTGATGTCAATTCGGACATAGTCAAGAACCGGGTAAACCTGATCTCGACTACGCCCGATGTGACAGAAAGGAAAAAGATCTGATCGCAAGCAGATCGTTTTTTGGCTTTTGACTTTTTACTTATGGCTTAGTTAAGAATTTCTATCACCGGCCCTGTTACCGAAGATTGTTTTACTTCCACTGCTTTGGAATAATTCAGGATATTCAAAATTGTTTCATCTGAAGGTTCGCAAACCGAAGGGTTCAATTGCTTGTGCATGGAACCTTTAAATTTTAAATTCTGAGAATCTGTTTCGGGGGTTTGTGAAGAAAGATCGAGAGTAGTTGTTTTTATCATCTATAAATGGGGGTTAAGGGTTTCATTTAGTAAAAAACGATTTTACTTAAAGAATATTGTGCGGAAGATAAAAAAAAGTGAGAGAGTGAGAAAGCATGGGGAAGGAACGAGAGAAGAACTCTTCTCTGAACTCACTCTCACACTCACTCTGTTTTCTAAGTGAAAAGGGCAGGAAGTGAGAGTGAGAGTGAGAGTGAGAGAAGTAAGAAGATACGTAATACAATTAAAACCTCTAAGGAGCATAACTACGACGTAGGAAACAAAGGAGTGTAAAAAATAAAAACCCTTCCCGTTTTACAGGGAAGGGTCTCAAAAAACTAAAAACCATGGCGATTTTTAGTCATCCTCCGGGAACCACCCCGTAGGTTTTTCTTTTAAAATGAAGGATTATTTTTTTCCGTCCATTTTATCTTTTAAAGCCGATAACGCAGAAATATCACCTAAGGTAGTTTTTTCAACATTATCTTTTACTTTTTTAACAGCTTTTTTTGCATCTTCCCTATCTGCCTTTTTGGCATCCTTTTCAGCTGCTCTTTCCGATTCTTTCACTTCCTCGTGGGTACGGGCGTGAGAAACGATGATTTTTTTAGAATCTTTACTGAACTCAATTACTTTAAAATCAAGTGCTTCCTCCATTTTAGCAGTACTGCCATCAGCTTTTACCAGGTGCTTACCAGGACAGAATCCTTCAACGCCATAAGTTAAACTTACTACAGCTCCTTTATCGTTTACAGCGGTAATTGTTCCTTTGTGAACAGAACCTTCGGTAAACACGGATTCAAACACATCCCATGGATTTTCTTCTAATTGTTTGTGGCCTAAAGACAAACGGCGGTTTTCCGCATCTATCTCTAAAACAACCACATCCATTTTATCTCCTACTTTGCAGAACTCAGATGGATGTTTGATTTTTTTGCTCCAGGAAAGGTCAGAAATGTGAACCAATCCATCAACACCTTCTTCCAGTTCAACAAAAACACCAAAATTGGTGAAATTGCGAACGGTTCCTGTGTGACGGCTTCCTTTTGCATATTTATCAACAATTGCAGCCCAGGGATCAGGACTTAATTGTTTAATACCTAAGCTCATTTTGCGTTCTTCACGGTCTAATGTTAAAACAACAGCTTCTACTTCGTCCCCAACTTTAACAAAGTCCTGGGCAGTACGTAAATGCTGGCTCCAGCTCATTTCACTTACGTGAATCAAACCTTCAACTCCTTGTGCCACTTCAACAAATGCACCGTAATCGGCCAATACAACTACTTTACCTTTAATTTTATCTCCAACTTTTAATTCAGAATTTAAAGTATCCCAAGGATGGGCACTTAATTGTTTTAAACCAAGGGCGATACGTTTTTTATCGTCATCAAAGTCAAGGATAACCACGTTGATTTTCTCATCCAGTTTAACAATTTCTTCAGGATGTGAAATACGGCCCCATGATAAGTCGGTGATGTGGATCAATCCGTCTACACCGCCAAGGTCGATAAACACACCGTACGAAGTGATGTTTTTAACTGTACCTTCAAGTACCTGTCCTTTTTCAAGTTTAGAGATGATATCTTTTTTCTGTGCTTCAATTTCAGCTTCAATCAGCGCTTTGTGAGAAACCACCACGTTTTTAAATTCGTTGTTGATTTTTACCACTTTGAACTCCATTGTTTTGCCTACATAAATATCGTAATCGCGGATAGGTTTAACATCGATTTGAGAACCCGGCAGGAAAGCCTCGATTCCGAAAACGTCAACAATTAAACCACCTTTAGTACGGCATTTAACATAACCTTTAATAATTTCATCGCCGGTAAGCGCTCTGTTAACGCGGTCCCAGCTTGCATTGGCACGGGCTTTTTTGTGAGAAAGAATCAACTGACCTGATTTATCTTCCTGGTTTTCGATAAACACTTCAACTTTGTCGCCAACTTTTAATTCAGGATTGTATTTGAATTCTGAAAGCGTAACAACACCGTCGGATTTGTAACCAATGTTTACAACAACTTCACGGTTGTTCATAGATACAACAGTACCTTCCAGAATCTGAAGGTCATTCACTGTTTTCAAAGTTTTTTCATACAACTCATCCATTTTAGTGCGATCGCCCGCTGAATAGTTGTCTTGCTTTTTACCGATAGATCCCCAATCAAAATCAGGAACCCCTACTACTGCATTTAATTCTGACATTATTTTAAAAATTTGTATCCGATATCAGGGCTATCGAAGAGGGTTAAACATTTATTTTTTTCAAAACCATTTCCCTGAAAAATGGGCTACAAATATAGGGTTTTATTACTGCATCATCGTTAATTTTATTGATATTTTAATGGATTTTATTAAATAACTGAAAATTAAATAATTAAATGAATTTAGAGGCCTTTATTCTGCGGTATAAAAACAAGCTTCAATAAAAATAAGTAATTGATAATCAGGTATATTAAATTAAAATACACATAATATGTCAGCATACTGACTTAATATTGCATTTAAAAGCCGGATATTTGTTGAAAATAAGCCAAAAGTAAAAGCCATAATCCAAAAAGATGATTGTGGTTTAAAAAATGCTTTGTTTCCTGGTTTATTGTTATTTATTAGCATTTCAAGGTTAAAACCTGTTTTGGAAAATGTTGATGATTGATTTGACAATGAAAAAAGCTGAAATAATCTTCAAATTAAAATTGAAAGGTTACTTTGCTTAAAAATTATTGTTATAATTGACAATTAAATTGCTGAAAGAACTAGTTTTTTATAATCCACTATAAAACTCTTAGAAAAGGTATGATTAAAGCCATCACAAAAGGAATAGAAATCAGCGTAGAAACACTCTATGTTGCCAGGCAGTCTAATCCAAGGGAAAGCCACTACTTTTTTATGTATGAAATTATTATCGAAAACAAAAATGATTTTTCGATGCAGCTCCTTCGCAGGCACTGGAATATTTTTGATAGCAATGGCGAATACCGTGTTGTAGAAGGAGAAGGGGTTGTAGGAGAAATACCTGTTATTGAACCCGGAGAAAAATACACCTACAATTCGGGCTGCAATTTATGTACCGAAATGGGTAAAATGAGCGGGTTTTATACCATGAAAAGATTAATAGATGAAAGGGAAATTGATGTTACCATTCCTGAGTTTTACCTGATTACGCCGGGGAAGTTGAATTAGTAGTAGGTATCAGGTAGTTTGTAGCAGGTTTCTTGCAATAACGATAAGGCGAAAACCTATTATTATTTATTGTGTCACTAAAATGTTGAGGACTCTTCTTTCTAACATTCTCACTTTCTTGGCTTTTAACTTTTGCCTTATAACTTTTAACTTATCCCATTACACCACCCACCTGTTTTATACAGGCAGATGGCTTACGGGTTCCCAATTATCTGCCAACCGCAGGCAGATTTACCTGCAAAATTAACAACACTTTAATTCGCCTTCTTATATAAAATTAGCATCTGCTAATAGGCTCGTCATTTTTTTAGCCCTTATTTGTATATTCGTACCCGAAAAACAAAAAATTTTATGCCAAAAGGAATTTACAGAGTACCCGTACCGGTTAATGAACCCATTAAAAGTTATGCCGCAGGAAGCCCGGAACGTAAAGAGTTGCAGGCTGCATTAAAAGAACTTCGTTCACAAGAATTGGATATACCCATGTATATTGGCGGACAGGAAGTGCGCAGCACTACCAAAACCCGTTTAGCGCCCCCGCACGATCATAAACACACCCTGGGTTATTTTCATAAAAGCGACAAGACCCATATTCAGCAAGCCATTGATGCTGCTCTGGCTGCAAAAGAAAAATGGGCCAACCTGAGCTGGGAACACCGTGCAAGTATATTTTTAAAAGCCGCTGATTTAATTGCAGGCCCTTATCGTTATAAATTAAACGCGGCTACTATGCTGGGCCAAAGTAAAAATGCTTTTCAGGCCGAGATAGACAGCGCCTGTGAGATCATTGACTTTTTACGTTACAACGTAAAATACATGACTGAAATTTATAGCGAGCAACCCGAAAGCGGCCCCGGAATGTGGAACAGGCTTGAATGGAGACCTTTGGAAGGATTTGTATATGCACTTACGCCGTTTAACTTTACAGCCATTGCCGGAAATTTACCGAGCAGCTGTGCTTTAATGGGCAATGTGGTGGTTTGGAAACCATCCAATACACAAGTCTATTCGGCCAATGTATTGATGGAAATATTCCAGAAAGCGGGAGTACCTGACGGGGTAATTAATTTAATTTACCCAAGTGGCCCCGATGCAGCTGAAATTATTTTTAACCACAAAGATTTTGCAGGCATCCACTTTACAGGTTCAACAGAAGTATTCCAGGGCATCTGGAAAGGCATTGGAAACAACATTCACAAATACCGTTCGTACCCACGTATTGTAGGTGAAACAGGCGGAAAAGATTTTATCCTGGCTCACAAATCAGCCGATGCTAAAGCAGTAGCGGTGGCTATGGCCCGTGGTGCTTTTGAATACCAGGGTCAAAAATGTTCTGCTGCTTCCCGTGCTTATATTCCCTCTAATATCTGGCCCGAGGTAAAATCAAACGTTGTGGCAGACTTAAAGTCTATGAAAATGGGTGTTACCGAAGATTTCACCAATTTTATTAATGCGGTTATTGATGAAAAAAGTTTTGATAAATTAGCCCGGTACATTGATGATGCGAAGAAAGACAGCAATGTTGAAATAATTGCGGGAGGGAATTACGATAAAAGTTCAGGTTACTTTATTGAACCAACTATTATTGTGGCCAAAGACCCTAAATATGTGACTATGTGCGAAGAACTATTTGGCCCGGTGTTAACTGTATACGTTTACGATGAAAATAAATTTGAAGAGACCTGTGAGTTAGTAGACAGCACTTCGATATACGCCTTAACCGGAGCTATTTTAGCACAAGACAGGTATGCGATTGAAACAGCTACAAAAAAATTATCGAACAGTGCCGGTAATTTTTACATCAACGATAAACCTACGGGCGCTGTTGTGGGGCAACAACCATTTGGCGGAGCCCGCGGATCGGGAACAAATGATAAAGCCGGTGCGAAAATAAACCTGCTGCGTTGGGTAAGCCCAAGAACGATTAAAGAAACCTTTGTTTCGCCAACCGATTACAGGTACCCTTTTTTACAGGCCGATTAAATTTAAAAGCCCGCTACAGTTTGTAAGCGGGCTTTTTATTGTGATCATTTTTTATCTTTTACTTCCCTTCAATCGTTAATCCCAATTCTTTTCCTTTGGCTACCATAAACTGAAAAGCTTCTTCATAATTGTTTTGTAGATGTCCGTCTAAAACCGCTTCCCTGATGGCATTTTTAATGATGCCCACTTCCCTGCCCGCTTTAATGTTAAAGGCTTTCATAATGTCTTCGCCGCTTATGGGTGGTTGCCAGTTCCGTATCTTATCCCGCTCTTCAAGGTCTTTTAATTTAAGCTGCACCTGTTCAAAATTTTTCAGGTAACGTTGTACTTTATTCGGGTTTTTGGTGGTGATGTCTGCTGCACACAAAGTCATCAAATCATCAATGTCATCGTTGGCATCAAACAACAACCTGCGCACAGCCGAATCAGTAATTTCTGTTTTAGCCAATACAATTGGCCGCAAATGCAATAACACTAATTTTTGCACGTACTTCATTTTTTCATTCAGGGGCAATTTCAAGTCTGCGAAAATTTGCGGTACCATTCGTGCGCCTTTGTCCTCGTGCCCGTGAAAGGTCCAGCCGTGGCCGGATTCAAAACGTTTGGTGGCGGGCTTGGCTATATCGTGCAAAATGGCGGCCCAGCGCAACCACAGGTTGTCCGATTTTCTGGCAACATTGTCAAGCACTTCCAATGTATGGTAAAAATTATCCTTGTGCGATTTTCCATTTATAGTTTCCACTCCCTGCAAATGGGTCATTTGCGGAAAGATCAGATGCAACAAGCCTGTATCGAACAACAACTTAAACCCAATAGAAGGTTGTTTAGCTAAGATAATTTTGTTGAGCTCATCACTGATACGCTCTTTCGATACAATTTGAATACGTTCCTTGTTACTGCTAATCGCTTTCAACGAATTTTCTTCAATGGTAAAATTCAACTGGGTCGAAAAACGGATGGCCCGCATCATGCGCAAAGGATCATCGCTATAGGTAATATCAGGGTCAAGCGGGGTGCGGATAATTTTTGCCTCCATATCGGCTACTCCTCCAAATGGGTCGAGTAAGGTTCCGAAATTATTTTTGGTCAGGCCAATCGCCAGGGCATTAATGGTAAAATCACGGCGGTTTTGATCGTCTTCCAGTGTTCCGTTTTCAACCACAGGCTTCCGCGAATTGCGGTCGTACGATTCTTTACGGGCTCCTACAAATTCAATTTCCAGGTCGTGGTATTTTATTTGTGCTGTACCAAAATTTTTAAACACGGATAAATGGGCATCCTCTCCCAACTTTTTTTTCAATTTTTCAGCGAGCACAATCCCGCTTCCTATTACCACAATGTCTATATCTTTTTTTTCGCGGCCCAGGTAGATATCCCGCACAAAACCACCTATAACATAGGCATCTAATCCAATCGCATCAGCCAGTCCGGCAATGGTTTTAAAGATGGGATTATGTAAGTGTTTTTTCAAAGTATGAGTTAGAAAGTGAGAATGTAAGAATGTGAGAAAGTAAGAATACGGAAACAGAATAAATTCACCGTTCGTATCTCGTTCATCCAAATTCTTGATTTCATTGTGATTTAAGTTTTTTAATTAATCCATTGTTCAATGCTGATATTTCATTTAACATATTCTGAAGTTTTTCAAAATCCGTTATTGAAAGAAAATTTAATTGAAGGGCTAATTCCAACAAAGTATCAGTTTCAGCAATAGAACCATTCACTATTCCTAAAAATTGAATAAATTCTTTGGTGTAATTTCTTCCAGCACCTTCTGCAATATTAAGTGATATTGATGTTACAGCCCTTTTTAATTGTGAGGTTAATCCATAAGTTTCATTTTTCGGAAATTGCTCGGTTAATTTATATACTTCAAGGCAAAAGGCAATACTCTTTTGCCAAAGGATAAGTTTCCGATGGGGTTTAACTGATATAATGTTATCTGCCATGATTAACAATTATTTTATCTATTCTATAACTCCCACCACCTTCTCACTTTCTTACTCTCTCACCGTCTCACTTCAATCCCGTTCCCACATTTAAAATGCCCCTTCGGGCAAGCTTTGTAGCCGTGCAATCCGCAAGGGCGGCAATCTAATTGTTCTGTTACTTCTATTATTTTTTTATTGTCTGATAAAGGTGTAAACCCAAATGCCGGAATGGTGGAACAAAAGAAAGCCCTTACAGGTGCATTCATGGCCGAAGCTAAATGCAAAGGAGCTGAATCGTTCACATAATTCATTTGTGCATCCCGCATCAATGCACAGGAATCCAACAGGTTGATTTTACCTGAGAGTATGTGTATATTGTTGCGTTTCGAATTTTTTTTTATCTCTTCACACAAAGCCGTATCGCCTGCTGCACCTACTAAATAAATGTTTGTGCCTGCATCCGTTTTATTGCACAGTTCAATCCATTTTTCTTTGGGCAATTGTTTGGTAAACCACACCGAAGAAGGGGCCATGCAAACATAGTTCCCTGTTTTATAGGGCTTCACTTTTTCTTCATTCTCTACCGAAGGGTATAATTTCGGTTTAAATATTTCCTTGTTCGTAATGTCCTCTATGAGTTCGTTGTATCGTTCTACCTCATGTCTTCCATCACCAATTATATGTTTTACAGTGGTATTAAATAAAAAAGAAAAAGGATTTTGTTTGTAGCCTGCTGTATACCCTGCACCCGAAAAACCGGTTAAAAATCCTGAACTTCCGTGCCTGTGACAATTAATAATAACATTGAACTTTGTATGCCTGATGGTTTTCAACAAAGCAAACAGGTTCTTTGTTTTGTTTGCTGATTTATCCCACACCAATACTTCTTTTAAAAAAGGATGATTACTGTACAAAGCTTCATTCCCTTTTCGCAACAACAAACTAATTTGAGCCTGTGGAAAAAAATGATGCAGTTTTTCGAGTAAGGAAGAGGCTAATATTGCGTCTCCAATAAAAGCGGTTTGTATAACAAGTATTTGATTAAATTTTTTCAAAATTGTTATACTGCGACATTGTGTTCGCGCAGTGCATCGTTTAAAGATGTTTTCAGATCAGTACTTGGTTTGCGCTGGCCTATAATTAATGCGCAGGGCACCTGAAATTCGCCTGCCGGAAATTTTTTGGTGTACGAACCAGGAATAACAACACTGCGTTCGGGTATGTATGTTTTTGTTTCAAGCGGCGTTGTACCTGTAACATCAATTATTTTGGTGGACTGGGTGAGCACCACGTTGGCACCTAATACCGCTTCTTTGCCCACATGAACCCCTTCCACTACAATACAACGGGAGCCTATAAAACAATTGTCTTCTATAATAACAGGTGCTGCCTGAACGGGTTCCAAAACCCCTCCTATTCCAACCCCTCCGCTTAAATGAACATTTTTACCAATCTGGGCACAACTACCAACGGTTGCCCAGGTATCCACCATTGTTCCGCTATCTACATAGGCACCAATATTTACATAAGAAGGCATCATAATTACTCCACTGGCTAAGTAAGCCCCGTAACGTGCAATAGCGTGTGGCACTACCCTCACACCCAATTGGGCATAATTCTTTTTCAACTTCATTTTATCATGAAATTCAAGCGGCCCCACCTCTATGGTTTCCATTTGCTGGATAGGGAAATATAAAATAACCGCTTTTTTCAGCCAGTCATTTACTTTCCACTTGCCCTCGTTTGATGGTTCAGCTATACGTAATTTCCCTTTGTCTAAAAGTTCAATTACTTCACGTATAGCATTTTGAGTTTGACTTTCTTTTAATAATTCCCTGTTGTTCCAGGCATTTTCGATAATAGTTTGCATAAAATCCTTTTTCAATAAAAACCTTTGCAAGTTACAGAAAATATGTATATTTGCAGTCCCATTTTTATGCTAAAAAGAAGAGCTGAAATTTTTCTTAAAAGTATTGAATGGTGAACAGATCCAGGGTTCCGTAGCTCAACTGGATAGAGCACCTGACTACGGATCAGGAGGTTTGGGGTTCGAATCCCTACGGTACCACAGTTCAAAACTCTAAAAGCCTTGTAAGAGAATACTTACAGGGCTTTTTTAATTAGCGGATGAGGCTTACCTTTGCAATAGCAGCTTAGCAAATTTTCAAATCAGTGTTTACTTCGCCAGTTCACCTTCCCATTTGGCAACAACGGCTGATGCTACGGCATTGCCTACTACATTGGTAGCGCTGCGGCCCATATCCAACAACTGATCAACAGCTAATAAAAGCAAAAGACCTTCTCCGGGAATTTTAAACATGGTCAGGGTACCTGCAATTACCACTAAGGAAGCGCGCGGAATACCAGCCATGCCTTTACTGGTTACCAATAAGATGAGCATCATTTTTACCTGGTCGCCCATACTCAAATCAATGCCATAAGCCTGGGCAATAAACATGGTGGCAAAGGTCATGTACATAATGGAGCCATCGAGGTTAAAGGAATAACCTAAGGGCAATACAAAACTTACCACGCGGTTGGATATTCCGAATTTTTCGAGCGATTCAATGGTTTTAGGCATAGCCGATTCGGAACTGGCGGTACTGAAAGCCAGTAACAGAGGCTCTTTGATATGGCCCAGCAATTTGAAAAAGTTGATGCGCAAAGCAAAACAAATGGCCGAAAGAACTATGAAGATAAAAAACAACAAACCCCCGAAAAAACAGGCGATGAGGTATACGTACCCACTCAATACATCTAAGCCCTGCTGTATGACCACTGCGGTAATGGCCCCGAAAACGCCTATGGGAGCAAACTTCATTACATAATTGGTTATTTTAAACATGGCGTGCGAAAGGGCATCGATGATCTTTACCAATGATTCGCCTTTTGCTCCAATAGAAGCAACGGCTACTCCAAAAAAGAGGGCGAAGACCACGATGGGCAATACTTCGTTGGTGGCCATAGCGCCAATAATGCTTTCGGGTATTACATGAGATACAAAACTTTTGGCATTTTGTGCGCTTGTGCTGATTCCTGTTTCGGCACCGGTGGCAGGCAATTCCAAATGCATAGCCTTGCCCGGTTGAAAGAGGTTAACGATGATTAAACCAAGAGAAAGAGCTATGAGGGTTGCAAAGGTAAAATAGACAATTGTCTTCCCTCCTATTCTGCCCACGGCTTTAAAATCGCCCACCTTGGCTACACCTACTACCAATACGGCGAATACCAATGGGGCAATAATCATTTTTATAAGCCGTAAAAATATATCGCTGAGGATGGAAAAGTTGGAGGCGATATCTTTTTTACTTTGTTTTTCGCGTTTGCTGATCACACTTATCACAGGTTTTGAAATTTCGGACTTCGTTATTTCTGCTTTTGCCTTTTGCTTGAGGGAAGAATAAAACTGAGTCTGGTTGCGGTTAATAACTGCCCCGATAATAATTCCAAGTACCATTGCAATAAGGATACTGATGATAAGTGCGTTTTTCTTCATAAGAGCGGTTTCACAAATTGGGATTAAAGTTTGGAGGTTTTATTCCTGAGTATATGATCAGCAATGACCAATGCAGCCATGCTTTCAACTATGGGTACGGCACGTGGCAATACGCAGGGGTCGTGTCTGCCGCGGCCCTGTATGTTTGTTTCTTCTCCCCTGCTATTGACTGTTGCCTGGTTTTGCATGATGGTAGCCACAGGTTTAAAAGCCACCCGGAAATAAATATCTTCGCCGTTGCTGATGCCGCCCTGTATGCCACCGCTGTTGTTGGTTTGAACAGCAATTTTTCCGGCGTCTCCGGCTGTAAATATATCGTTGAGTTCGGAACCTTTGTATTTTGTTGAATCGAAACCGCTGCCGTATTCAAAACCTTTCACGGCATTGATGCTGAGCATGGCTTTTCCCAGATCGGCGTGTAGTTTATCAAACACAGGTTCACCAATCCCCGCAGGCAAGCCCTGCACCACACAATTCACGCAACCTCCAATGGTGTCCCCTTCTTTGCGTACCTCCTCAATTAAGCTGATCATTTGTCCGGCCATAACCTCATCGGGGCAACGGACAATGTTTGTTTCGGTGTTATTTAAATTTAATTGCTGATAAGGTGTTTCTAATTTTAAATTCCCTACCTGCGAAACGTAAGCCTGAATACCAATGCCATACTGCCTGAGCAGTAATTTGGCGATAGCCCCTGCAACAGTGCGTGCAACTGTTTCGCGGGCCGATGAGCGTCCACCACCACGGTGATCGCGAAAGCCATATTTGGTATCGTAAGTGTAATCGGCATGCGAAGGGCGGTAAACATCTTTGTTGTGATCGTAATCCTTTGATTTCTGGTTTTCGTTGTAGATCACAAAACCAATAGAAGTACCGGTTGTTTTGCCTTCAAATATCCCTGAAAGAAATTCTACTTTATCTCCTTCTTTGCGTTGGGTAACAATGTGCGATTGTCCGGGTTTTCGTCTGTCGAGTTCGTGCTGGATAAAATCCAGGTCAATGCTTAATCCCGAAGGGCATCCGTCGATAACGCCCCCCAATGCTACACCGTGGCTTTCGCCAAAGGAGCTGAGTTTAAATAATGTTCCAAATGTGTTTCCAGCCATAGGGGGACAAAGATACAAATTAGTTCACCTTAGTTCATAGTTCTTTGTTCAAAGTTCTTAGTGGATTATTCATATTTGATTCCTTCATCTTCAAATTTTCAAATCAATTCATTCTCAAATCAATCATCAGCTAGAGTGTGTCTGAAAAATACTTTTTTAGGTAAAATTTTATAAAAGCTAATTTCACCATTGCTAAAAAGCTACTTTCATATTTTTCAAACCTTGTAGCAATTCTTCTGCAATTTTTCAACCATCCTATCAGTCGCTCAATTATGTTTCTTTCTTTGTACACTTTGAAATCTGTTTTGGGTTTTGGTCCTCTTTTATGGCATTTCCATTGAACCTATCATAAACCGTCTTCCAGGGACCATAACGTTCAGGAACATCTCTCCAACTGGCTCCGCTAAAGAGTACCCAAAGTATGCCGTTGAATATCTCATAATGAGAACGGCTTGGACGGCCTCTTTTACTCTTTTTATACGGAAACAAATCTTTGATGTATTTCCATTGTGCAGGGCTGATTTCGTAGCGTTTCATCCTGCATAATTGCAACCTTTTTTATCCAATTTAATTCAACACTCAAACCTTTTTTGAACATCCTATTGTGAATTTTCAGACACTACCTAATCATCACATCAGCTAATTAATCTAAACTGCAACATCGCCCAGTTATTTTTCACCTTTTGATACGACTGTTGTAAACCCAGTGAAACAGCTTTTTTTTGAAGTTCAGGAATATCACTCTCAAAAAAACCGCTGAATAAAATACAACCGCTTTTATTCAGCGATTGAACATATGCCTCCATATCACTCAACAATACATTTCTGTTAATGTTGGCAATTATTACATCAAAGCTTTCATTTTTAAGTAAAGTACTATCGCCTTGTTTCACTTTGATTTTAAAACAGCTGTTAAGTGCGCAGTTTTCAATTGAGTTTTCATAACTCCATTCGTCAATATCTATAGCCAGTATATCGGCTGCTCCCAGTTTTTCAGCCAAAATGGCCAGCACACCTGTTCCACAACCCATGTCCAACACTCTTTTATTTTTTAACTCCAACGAAAACAAAGCTTCGCTCATCAACCAGGTTGTGTCGTGGTGCCCGGTTCCAAACGACATTTTAGGAATAATCAGAATGTCTTGTTGCACATGTTGAGGAACAGGATGAAAGGGTGCGCGAATACAGCATTTATCCTCTACATAAACCGGTTCAAAATTTTTCTCCCATTCCTCGTTCCAATTTTTTTGTTCTATTTCTTCAATGGTATAGCTGTAGTTAAAATCAAAGTCTCCCAGGTGTTTTATTTCATCCATATTCAGCTGGTCTTCCTGAATAAAAGCATCAAAACCTGTATCGGTATTTACAAAACTTTCAAAACCCGTATCTCCCAATAAGGCAATTAAAATATCAGAACCTGGTTGCAGGGGTTCAACTGTAAAATGACAGGAGAGGTACTTCATGGGTTCGTTAATTTGTTTGTTCGTTTAACTGTTTACTCGTTCAATAGTTATGTGTTTGTACAGCAAACAAATGAACTATTAAACTTCTGAACAAATAAACTTTTAATTGTTAACTAATAACTTAATAGAAGCGATAATAGATAAGAAATCCGCGGCCTTTAGTGATGCTCCACCTATCAGGCCACCATCAACATTGGGGCAGGAGAACAACTCGGCTGCATTACCCGGGTTACAGCTTCCGCCGTATAAGAGTGGGATGTGTTCAGCAACAGCTTCACCATGCAATTGGGCAATTATTTTTCTGATATAGGCGTGCATTTCTTCGGCCTGTTGTGGAGTAGCTGTTTCGCCAGTACCTATGGCCCAAACGGGTTCATAAGCAATTACAAGTTGCTGAAGTTGCACTGCACTCAACTCTTTTATTACTTCTGATAGTTGATTGCCAACCACATCAAAATGCCGGTTTTCTTTTCTCTCGTTCAATACTTCGCCCACACAATAAAGTGGAACCAATTTGTTTCTGAAGACTGCTTCTATTTTGGATTTTAACTGATGTGAGTCTTCCTTAAAATACTGCCTCCGTTCTGAATGTCCAACCAATACATAAGTGGCTCCTACAGAGGCAATGGCCTGCGCCGATACTTCCCCCGTATAAGCTCCTGCATCGTGCGTGTGGCAATTTTGCGCGCCCGTGAAAAAATCGTTGCGTTGCCCTGTTGCCAACGAAACAGCCGGTAGAAAAAGAAATGGAGGGAAAACTATTTTTTGTACCGCAGTATCTTCTACACAGGAATTTATAATTTCATTGATCAGTTGTTGGGCTTCGGGTAATGTTTTGTTCATTTTCCAATTGCCTGCAACTATTTT
This sequence comes from Bacteroidota bacterium, assembly GCA_023251755.1. Lineage (GTDB taxonomy): Bacteria > Bacteroidota > Bacteroidia > B-17B0 > Aurantibacillaceae > JAHEYF01. The sequence goes on along the minus strand of JAHEYF010000075.1, from coordinate 3,096 downwards.
TTTTCTCGACATAGTATTCATTCAAAAGTTAAAAGTTAAAAATTAAAAGATTTTACTCAAAGCCTTCAACTAAGGATTGAATCCCTGATTCTCAAATCTTCAAATCAACATATTCTCAAATTATTTAACCCGAACACGGGGGTCTAATATTCCGTAAATGATGTCCACAAAAATATTAATAAGAATAAAGAAAGTGGCAAAAATAAGGGTGGCTCCCATTACAACGGGCAAATCGTTTTTAGTGAGGGCATCGTACACCTCGTAGCCTATGCCCTGCCAGTTAAAAATAATTTCTACAAAAACAGCTCCCGCCATTAAACCTGCAAACCAACCCGATATAGCTGTAATAACCGGGTTCAGGGCGTTTTTCAAAGCGTGTTTTACAATTATTTTATAAAAGCCCAGGCCTTTGGCACGGGCTGTGCGAATATAATCCTGCGACAATACATCGAGCAATGAACTGCGGGTGAGCTGAACAATAATGGCCAATGGCCGCATACCCAATGTTATGGTGGGAAGGATAAGGTTCTTGAGGTCCAATTGTTCGCCTTCCCAAACATCTGTGGTAAACAAACTTCCCTGGGGGTTCAGGCCGGTATAATCGGCCAGCACAAAACCAAAGAGCCAAGCGATGATTACGCCCACAAAAAATGCGGGGGCCGACATACCGAGTGCAGATAATACAAGAGCCAAGCGGTCGAAAAATGTATTTTTTTTGATCGCAGCCACTATTCCGAGCGCTATACCAAAAAATGAAGCGACTAAGATGGAACTGAAAGCCAATACGGCTGTTTCAGGAAGAGTCTCTCTTATTATTTCAGACACTTTTCGTTTGGTGATGTAAGAGCGCCTGAAATAAGGAGCCTTGGCCACCACACAAGCTCCTTCATCCATTGACATCAAAAAATTGTAGCTGTACTTTTGTTCATCAAGGTAAAAAGCACTGTTTCTGTCTTTTGAATTGTGGAAGGAAATGGGCGATAAATCGTTGATGTACATGAGGTACTGGACCAGCAATGGTTTATCGCGGCCCAAATCGCGGTTAATGGCTTCAACGGCTTCTTTGTTCGCTCTTTGCCCCAGCACCACAGTAGCCGGATCGCCAGGCAAAACATTGAATAAAAAGAAAATAACCGTGATAACCCCGAATAAAACCAAAAAGCCGTAAAAAAATTTCTTAAGTATATATTTAACCACGAAAGGATGTTTTACAAAATGCTAATGTAAATAATTATTGCCGTATTTTTTAGCTTTTTTTAGGGTCTTGGGTAGCAGGTAGTAAGTATCAAGTCCTGCCACTTATGACCTGCTACTTGCTACCAAAAACAGCTCGCGCCCCATCCTTGGCCCTATTGAATTATAAGCTGTCTCCAACACCTTCACCTCAAAATACGGCGAAAAATAAGCCAGGTATTCCTCTTTGTTACCGCCAAAGGGAGGTTTATCTGAATTTAAAGGTTCGTTAAACAAAAGGCCCACTAATTTTCCTCCGGGCTTTAACAGCTCTTTCATTTTAAGCACATATTCTTTTCTTAAAGAAGGATCAATGGCGCAAAAAAAAGTTTGCTCGATAATTAAATCGTAGGAACCTGTATGTTTGAAAAAATCCTGCTGGTGCAGGTGTTCTGTATTAAACAAGGGAACCCTTGCTTTAAAATTAGCCAAAGGCTGCTGTGCAAAATCTAATAAATGGGTATGCTTAAAACCCTTGTTAAACAGATATTCAGCCTCGTAGGCATTGCCCGCCCCGGGTATAAGTATTTCGATGTTTTTGTCCTTTAGCTGGTCAATGTATTCTTTCAGCGGTGTTGCCGGATAACCTATGTCCCAGGTAGTATCTGCATTTTCATAACGTCCGCTCCAGTAATCTTTGTTTAATTTATTCATTTATTGCTTTTAACTTATTTCCCGCAGAGAAGCGCTGATTAAAACGCAGTGTTCCACAGAGGATGTTTCGTAACCGGGATCATTTCTTTCTTACATTCTCACTCTCTCACTTTTTTGGCTCCTGGCTTTTAACTTTTGACTTATCACTTTTAACTTAAATTAGTTCGCTCCTGTACAATATTTTTGAATCAGTTTGTAAGCCATGTTACTTCCCAGCTGGTCGGCTTTTTCCAAATCTTTACAGGCCCCTTTTTTATCTTTTTGGGTCATTTTAATTGCGGCCCTGTTTACATAAGCCGATGCATAATCAAATTTAATGTCAATTGATTTATCCAGGTCTTTCATGGCTTCGGCGTATTGTTTAAGTCCGCCTTTTGCGGCCCCTCTGAAATTATAAGCTACATGGTCTTTTCTGTTTAAATCAATAGCTTTGTCCAAATCATCAACAGCCCCCGAATTATCGTTGATGTTAATTTTTGCTGCGCCCCTGTATACAAAAGCATCCTGGTTCTTCGGTTCAAACTCTATTACTTTGGTGTAATCCTGAATAGCCCCTTTAAAATTTCCCATTTCAAAATAGGCTCTGGCCCTGGTTTGATAGGCTTCCATTTTGGCTTCGCCGGGTTTTGCATACTGTATCCCATCCGTAATATCTTTTACTGCATAGTTGTATTCCTTTTGTGCAAAACGCATAATTCCTCTTTGTATCATGGCCGGTGCATAAGTTTCCCTCATTTCCAGCACAGCTGTATACGTGTCAATGGCCCCTTTAACGTCCTTGCCCACTGCCTGGAGTTCGCCCCGGTAAAACAACAATTCATGGTCCTGCGGATCTATTTTATAGGCATCGTCGTAGCGCTTTTTGGCTTCGTCGTATTGTTTGTCCATAAATAAAATCCTTCCGAGAAACTTTATACAATCGTAATTATCGGGTTTGTATTTTAAGGACGTTTCCAGGTCTTTTGCAGCCCCTTTCAAATCGCCCAGCTGCAGTTTACAATAGGCCATTTTATTGAAGGCTTCGGCGTACTTCGGATTTTTTTTGATCGCATTTTTGAGGGTAAGTATAGCAGGCTTGTAATTGCTGGAATCAATTTGTTTTAAGGCTATTTTATATAAATCAGCAGCCGGATCGAGGGAACGGGTGGTGTCCTTGTCCTTGTCTTTTTTTTGGGCAAGCAGGCTAAAATTAAGCAGACAGGCTATAAT
>JAHEYF010000180.1 GCA_023251755.1 Bacteroidota bacterium | reverse complement strand
ACAGGTACTCTTACAGAAGTGGCGAACTACCAAAGTGATGTTATAAGTACAACGGATTACTACGCCTTCGGACAACCTCTACCCGGGATGAGTTTTAATAGTAATTCTTATAAGTTTGGTTTTGCAGGAAAGGAAAAAATAGACGAAATGTCTGTGAATGGGGGAGATATAGACTTTGATGCCCGTATTTATGATTCACGTTTAGGAAGATGGCTAAGTACTGACCCACTTCAAAAGAAGTACCCCGGCCTGTCCCCATATAATTATAGTTTTAATAGCCCTGTTGCATTTAATGACCCTGATGGTAAAGACGGAAGATTATCTATTACAGAGAATAAAGATGGTAGTGTAAATATTAGTCTTGAAACTGTAGTGCATATTTATGGTAAAGATGCTCAAGGTGCTGCTGCCGGATTAACGAAAGCGTACCATGATGCAGGTTTTGATAAAACACGGTCTTTCACTCAGAACGGGGTGAAGTATAATGTTACAATAAAAGTAACTTATGATGAAACTAATCGTGAAACTCTTGACCAAGCTGCTGCGGCTGGTGGATACAATAATCCAAAGAATGACCCTCAGTCTGTTAAAAATGCTTTTGCAACATCCGATGATCTTAGTGCTTCCCAGCTTCCTAATTTCCAAAACGGAGATAATATTATGGAAATTGATGGGAAAAAAAGTTGGGGTAATGGGGCAGGTTGGGCAAATGGAAATGGTGCAATTGTTGGTGCGGGTAATAGTGAAAAAACATTTATACATGAACCATTTCACCTTATAGGTTTTCAAGAAGGTTATAAGATGACTCCTGATGGTATGGCAGGTACATATGATGCTTTTATGACGGATAAACAAAAAGATGTAATGGGCGCCGGACATGGAGATGTATACGAAACTGTAAATGGGAAAGAAGTAGCAAGGCCAAACATATACGTTAGTGCATACCATTATGTGAGTTTAATTAATTATACAATAAGTCATAGTTGTGAAAATTCTGTCTTAAAAAATCGACAAAAATTTGAAAGCCCAAATGAACCAACTAAAGAACAAGTGAATGCAGCAGAATCAAGTGAGGTAAAAACAACAGCTAAAAAAACGAAATAAAATGAAAAAATTCTTAATGATTATATTTTTATTAGTGAATTTGAAATCATACTCTCATGATCCTGTTTTCATTATTACTTTTAAAAAGGGTACAGATATAGTTGATGATTCAACAAAGAAAAAAATTATCGCATTAGGAAAGTCGTATAATTTTTTCTCCAATGACTCATTATCTAATGATCATTATTATCAAATTGATTTATGGAATTTTACCTGTAGTGATGAATTAGATAAAGATCCAATGATTGGATTCAAAAGAGCTAAAAAGGTTATTGATATTTTAGAAAAAGAATGTGGAATTAATCGTAAAAATATTCGTTATATTGATGAAATAGCAAGAGATAAAACAAGAAATGCAAAATTTCAGCATTGCGAAGCAATGAAAAGAGGAATACAAGCAGATATAAGGTAACAACAGTGTAACCCTCCGACCAAGTCCATCTTGTATTGTGGAAATTCCTGCGAGGGTGATCATATAAATCCCAAATCGTAAGGCACAGTTAATGGTTTTAGATAGAGGAAGATAGATTATATATGGCTGCTCACTTATATCAGGAACTAGTTGTATTTTCTCGTGGGAATTTCCATTCAACTAACCTTATATGGTAAGTAGCTAACCATATAAGGTCATAAAAAACTTATTAACAGATGGTTTAAGCATTCACCTTTTAAAAAGTAGCATATATGCTTCATCGTGTAGCGGATATGCTTCAATAAAACTTATCAACATCCCTACTTTGTCTTTTTCAATTTATAATCTCTAATATAGGCCTCTACCATCTTTAGTACCACCATTTTATCTTCCGGCTCCATCTTATCCAACTCCTTACACATCCTAATCAGGCGTTTATCACCAATAATATTGGGGCTATCACTAACCAAATGGTCAATTGACACATCCAACACATCAGCAAGCTTTTTCATCATCGTAACCGAAGGAGTAACCACGTCCGCTTCGTAATCAGAAATATTCTTCTGATAAATTGCAGCCTGTTCCGCCAACTCCGTTTGCGTCAAACCCTTTTCAATCCTATATTTCTTAAGCTTTTTACCTAACGACATAATAGCAATAAAGATAAATATATATCTAAAATTGCAGCAATATATAATAATAATGTATTAAATAGTTGCATATAATGGTTTATGGGCTATATTTGTACCTAATTAGTAACAAAAACATCATTTAAGTTCTATTAAAAAACATATTAACAATCTTTACCATGCAAGCAAGCCCCACCGAACCCTACACCCTCCACACCAGCAACAAAGACGCCTTGTACTTCTGCACCGAAGAACTCGCCTACACCGTGCTGGGCGGCATCAACACCAACCATTTAGACCGTATGCGTGTAACAATAAAAATAGAAGTACTCCACCGCAAATACCCCGGCTTTATGGAAAACGAAGAACTGGCCGGCATTGCATTAAGGGCTAATGTAGATTTATACCACGACGTACAAACAGAAAAGTTAGTCAGAAGAACCGCTGAGAAATTAGAAATCGGCACCACCCATTTGTACAGCAGCATCGCACAGCTCACCGATCAATTAGAAAAGTATCGTTTACACCTAATCGAAAAACTACAAGACACCAAGGCCAAACCAAAAGAGTTAACCGAAACAGAAGTGCGAGCCGCACAGGCCTTTTTAACAGAAAAGTTATTACACCAACGAACCGCTGAACTGCTTGGCAAAAGCGGCATCGTAGGCGAAGAACTCAACAGCTTAATCATGTGGTACGTTTATACCAGCCGCAAACTCAGCCGCCCGCTACACCTTATCTCCTTTGGCAGCAGCGGCACAGGCAAATCTCACCTGCAGGAAAAAGTAGCCGACCTGATACCCGAAGAAGATAAGATCGAAATCACCGCCCTTACACAAAACGCTTTTTACTACTTTGGAACCGATGAACTTGGCCACAAGCTTATTTTAATCGAAGACTTTGACGGGGCTTTATCCGCACTCTACCCCATCCGTGAACTCCAAAGCAAACAACGCATCAGCAAAACCCTCACCATAAAAGATAGTAAGGGCAATACAAAAACCATCCATTTAAAAGTACAAGGCCCCGTAACCGTTGCAGGCTGCACCACGCAGGAAAGTATGTACGAAGACAACGCCAACCGTTCATTCCTCATTTACTTAGACGAGAGCCCTGAACAAGATAAAAAAGTAATGCAGTATCAGCGTTTACTCAGTGCCGGCAAAGTTAACTTAGAAGAAGAACACAGCACCCGTGAGTTTTTAAAAAACGTACAACGTGTACTAAAACCAATCAAAATAATTAACCCCTATGCCGAGCATTTAGACATACCCGCCGAAGTATTTAAACCAAGAAGAACCAATGCCCACTACTTAGGCTTTATAGAAGCAGTTACCTTTTACCACCAGTACCAACGCACCGAGGCGGTGAACCAGTTAACAGGTGAAATCCACATCGAAACAACCTTAGAAGACATTGCCATCGCCAACCATTTATTAAAAGACATACTACTGCGCAAGTCTGACGAGTTAAACAAAGCCACCCGTACCTATTTTGAATACCTCAAAGCCTGGCTAAAGAGCGAAGAAAAAAGCAGCTTTAAACTGTCCGAAGCCCGTACAGCCTTAAACATCAGCCATGGCAGCCAAAAGCGGTATATGAGTATACTCATCGACAACCACTACCTACAAAAAGAAAAAACCAAAGAAGGATTTATGTACAGCGTAGTCAGCTTCGAGGATTACCAGCGACTAAAAGAAAAAGTAAACAGCGTATTGGATAGCACCTTACAAAAGCTTACCGAGCAACAAGCAACTATTCTTGGCTCTGGCGGCTCGCCAGTTCAGGGTTCATCTGCGGTTCACATCAAAAATGAACCGCTGCAAAACAAGCGCAGCAAGGCACACAAACAAAACAGTGATGCAGTTCAGCCAAAACAGGATGTACCCCATCAATAAAATTATACCCCATCATCAAATCATCAAATTATCACATCATCAAATCCGTTCCATGAAACAATTACCCGTAACAAGCGAACACTTCCTGTATATCGAACTCAGCTTTAAACAATGGCTCGACATATTGGGCTATGCTCCCCGCACCGTTTACAAGCTGCCCTATATCCTGCGTGAGTTCTTCCACTGGCTCGAAAATTACTGTACTTCTCCCTCTCCTTTGGAGAGGGCTGGGGAGAGGTGGGAAGTAAAAAACATACAGCCCGAACACATCAAAAAATATTACAGCTACATCAAACAGCGGGCAAACACCCAATTTGGCGGGGCATTAAGCAGCTCCAGCATCAACCAGCAGCGCCGTATGTTAACTTCCTTTGCCGATTATTTAAGGCAAACAGGCCGTTACCAAATCCCTTACGTGCAGCTGCGCACCTTAAACGACCGCAAAGAAAAACTAAACACCCTTAGCACCGATGAAATAAAACAACTCTATCAGGCCACACAACTAAGTGTTGGTGGCAACCACGATACCGAAATAGCCATCCGTGACCGGGCAATACTGTCTATCGTATACGGCTGTGGCCTCAGACGAAATGAAACCCTGCACTTGGATATGGAAGACGTCAACCTTGAAAAAAAACAGGTACACGTAAAAAAAGGCAAGGGCAACAAAGAACGTTTAGTCCCCATCAATCAGGCCAACATAAAATACTTAGAAGATTATATCTACAACTCCCGTCCCTTATTATTAGAGGGCAAATCAAACTCCCCTCTCCGGGGGAGAGGGGCTGGGGGTGAGGCAGCTTTTTTCATCAGCATACAAAGCAGGCGCATGGGCGATTCAAGCCTTGGCAACCGCCTGCGGGAATTAGTGAAACGAACACAGAACCCCCTGCTTATCGAAAAGAACCCGAGCCTGCACACCCTGCGCCATTCCATCGCTACGCACCTCTTGCAAAACGGAATGAAACTCGAGGCCATCGCAAAGTTTTTAGGACACAGCAGTTTAGAATCAACCCAGGTGTATACCCATTTAATAGAACCAGACACATGAACACAACAGCAAGCGATTTAACAGAGTTTACAAGCTACATGATAGCCGCAGGTTACAGCCAGCAAACCACCGCAGGCACAGTAAAAAAACTAAAGAAATTTACCCAGTGGATAAATGAACAAAACATTGAACCCATCAACCTGAACTACAACGATATTACCGCCTACATACAGCACAACAAACAGCGGGCAATTACAACGGGCACCTTAAACCAAATCCTTTTAGCCGTAAAGCACTACTTAAATTACCTTGTAAAAGCCGATATTATCCCTTACAATCCTGCATTAGCCCTCCAACTAAAAAACGCCAAACGCAAAACCATACATCAGCTACTCAACCCCGAAGAACTCGAAACCATTTACAAAAGCTACAAAACAGAACTACCTCTAAAACCCAATTCACCGCCACAGGCCTTGAACCAACTGGCACGTAAGCGCAACAAAATAGTATTAAGCTTAATTGTTTATCAGGGCATTGCAGCAGATGACATAAAAAACATAGAACTTAAACACTTAGAACTAAGAGAAGGAAAAATCATTGTACCCGGCACAAGAAGAAGTAACGAACGCACACTTAAATTAGAATCACACCAAATCTTTGACTTATACGATTACATCAACGAAACAAGAAAAGCCATATTACAGGCCACAGGCAAGGAAAACAAACAGCTTTTTATTAGCGTAGGCAGCGGTGGCAACGTACAGAACTTATTACACAAGTTAATCACCGAACTCCGGGCAAGCCATTCCTGCCTGAAAAACTTAGAACAACTACGGGCAAGTGTAATTACCAACTGGTTAAAACTCTACAACAAACGCAAAGTACAATACATGGCCGGACACCGCTATGTAAGCAGTACCGAGGCTTACGAGGCGGGCAACATCGAACAATTACAGGAAGATGTAGAACGTTATTATCCCATCCTCTGAATACAAGCTACAAAATACAGAGTACAGAATACCCTTCCCGATTTGGTTATAAGGTGTTCAGTCAAAAGCCTTCAGCATAAATCCCGCCAAGCCTCACCGCCTTTTTTTATGAGTGCCTGCGCTTAAGGCATAAAAAAAAGCGGTTCGCCCTTCGGGTTCCTTCG
>JAHEYF010000074.1 GCA_023251755.1 Bacteroidota bacterium | reverse complement strand
GGGCATGGCCGAGAAACTAGCCTTCCAGTTGTGGACCGAAGAAAAATTAACAGCCTGCGTAACCGTGAAAATACGTTACTCCGATTTTAATACATATACTTTACAGGCTAAAATACCCTATACTTCGCTCGATCATACCTTAATCGAAAAAGTAAAAGAGTTGTTTGACAAGCTTTATCAAAAACGTATGCTGATCCGCCTGATAGGCATTCGTTTTAGTCATTTGGTACAGGGGAGTTACCAGTACAATATGTTTGAGGACACCACTGAACAGTTGCAATTGTACCAGGCCATGGATAAGATCCGTAAACGTTTTGGCAACGATTCCATTGCAAGGGCTGCCGGCTTTGGTATAAAACACAATGATTTTAATCCATTTAACGGTTTGCGTTCCTAAGCTTGTGTTATTTGATTTATTTCTCGCAGAAAAACGCCGATTAAAACGCAGAGTTTCGCAGAGGTTTTGATCCTTACCGGAATCATTTCTTTCTTACCTTCTAACATTCTCACTCTCTCACTTTTTTGTCTCTTGGCTTTTAACTTTTGACTTCTCACTTTTAACTTAAACCCGCATGCTTCTCAATTGCCATACCTATTATAGTTTTTGTTACGGTACTTTATCTATAGATGAATTATTGAACGAGGTACAACAAAAAGGTTATTCCCAATTTGTAATATCCGATATCAACAACACCTCTGCCTGTCTCGAAACAGTGAGGCTTGCAAGCGAATGTGGTTTAAAACCCATACTTGGCATTGATTTCCGTAACGGTGCCCAACAACAATATGTAGGAATAGCGATGAACAATACCGGCTTCCGCGAGTTGAACGAACACCTTTCAAAACATTTGCACAGTGCGGAGCGTATTGAAGAAACGGCCCCGGCCTTTAACCATGCTTATGTTGTTTATCCTTTAAAAAATTACAAGGGCCAGGCTTTAAAAGAAAACGAATACATCGGTGTTTCGGCAAAAGAGTTGAATACATTTTCTTTTTTCACTGCACAAAAACATACCAATAAATTTGTAGTCCTGCAGGCCATAACCTTTCTCAATAAGCGGCAACACAATGCCCACCGGCTGTTACGGGCCATCGATACGAATGTTTTGCTAAGTAAATTATCGCCTGCAGAACAAACTTCTGCCGATGAAATTGCTTTGCCTGCACAAGAGCTGAATGCACTATATGTTATGTACCCAGGTATTATTGCCAACACACAGCACATACTAAACACCTGCAACATTGAATTTGAATATGGAAAATTAGCCAACAAAAATTTAAAACATTACAAAGGAAGTGTGGCCGAAGACGTAACCTTTTTGCGCAGCGAATGTGAAAAGGGCTTAGCCTATCGTTACCATAGCCCTTCGCAGCAAGTATTGGACAGGGTAGAAAAAGAATTGCAGATCATCGGACAAATGAATTTCTCTTCCTACTTCCTGATCAATTATGATATCATAAAATATGCGCAGCACAAAAATTATTATTACGTCGGTCGCGGAAGCGGCGCCAACAGCATGGTGGCTTACCTGCTGCGCATTACCGATGTTGACCCTATTGAGCTGGATTTGTACTTCGAGCGTTTCATCAATCCCTTCCGCAGCAACGCCCCCGATTTCGACATCGATTTTTCGTGGACCGACCGCGACGATATCACCCGTTACATCTTCGATCGTTTCGGCCGCGAAAGAACAGCCCTGCTGGGTACTTACAGCACCTTTCAAAAAGACGCCGTTGTACGCGAACTCGGAAAAGTATTTGGTCTTCCTCCCGGCGAAATCGATCGCCTGCAAAACGCCGGTAAATACCCCGACATTGATGAACTCGGACAACAGGTGCTGCGCTACAGCAAACTCATACAGGGTTTTCCCAGCCACCTTAGTATTCATGCAAGTGGCATCATTATTTCGGAAGAGCCCGTCACCTGTTACACAGCCACCAACCTGCCTCCAAAAGGTTATCCCACTACCCAATTCAGTATGCTGGAAGCAGAAGACATTGGTTTGTACAAATTCGATATCTTAAGTCAAAGGGGTTTGGGGAAAATAAAAGATGCGCTGGGGCTTATACAGACAAACAAAGGGGTTGAAATAGACATACACAACATTGCTCAATTTAAAGAAGACAGCAAAGTAAAAGACCTTCTGCGTGTGGGCAAAGCCATTGGGTGTTTTTATGTGGAATCTCCGGCTATGCGTATGCTCCTGGCCAAGCTGCGTGCCGATGATTATTTGCGCCTGGTAGCGGCAAGTTCCATCATACGACCGGGTGTAGCCAAAAGTGGGATGATGCGCGAATACATTGTACGTTTCCGCAATACAGCACTCAGAGAAAAAGCCAGGGCACAACTCCCGGAATTGTACGACCTCCTGCAGGAAACTTATGGGGTAATGGTGTACCAGGAAGATGTGATTAAAGTAGCCCATTTTTTTGCCGGACTGTCACTGGCCGAAGCAGACTATTTGCGCAGGGGTATGTCCTGGAAGTTCAAACAGCGCAACGAGTTTTTCAGAGTGCGCCAGAATTTTTTCAACAACTGCTTAAAAAAAGGCTACAACGAAAAACTCATCAGCGACATCTGGACACAAATAGAAAGCTTTGCCAATTTCGCTTTTTCCAAAGGCCACTCCGCCAGTTATGCCGTGGAGAGTTACCAGGCCCTGTATTTAAAAGCGTATTTCCCTTTAGAATACATGGTGGCCACCCTCAACAACGGAGGTGGCTTTTACCGCAAAGAATTGTATGTACACGAAGCCCGTATGCACGGCGCCGAAATAAAAGCCCCTTGTTTGAACAACAGCGATGCCCTTTGCACCATTCAGGGAAATACAATTTACCTCGGCCTTGCCATGATAGCTGAACTCGAACAACAAAGCATAAGCGACATTATAAACGAACGCAATGCAAACGGCTTGTTTGCAGATGTTCATGATTTTTTAAAACGGGTGCCCGTCTCCATCGAACAAATGCGTATACTCGTAAGGGCAGGTACGCTTAACTTTACCGGCAAAAACAAAAAAGAATTATTATGGGAAATACACCTGCTGATTCATCCTGCAAAAAAGCGGGACTATGAAAAAGAATTGTTTGCTGTAGAACCACGCAGTTTTCAATTGCCGGTGCTGAGCGAAAGTAAAATGGAAGAAGCTTTTGATGAACTGGAGCTCTTTGGTTTTTCGCTTTGTTCCCCCTTTGATTTGTTGCGCGATAAAATTCCTTCCACCCTTAAATCAACTGAATTATTAAACCACAAGGACAAAGAAGTCACTATTGCAGGTTACCTTGTGAATGTAAAAACAACCTACACCGCAAAAGGGGAACGCATGCACTTTGGTACCTTTACCGATCTTGAAGGCAACTGGATCGATACCGTTCATTTTCCTCCATCAGCAAAACAATACCCCTTCACAGGCTCGGGCTGTTATACGATTACAGGCAAAGTAGTAGAAGAATACGACTTTACAAGTATAGAAGTAATGCACATGAAACGCTTAGCAGTAATAGACAGGGAAACAATCTGAATTTTTGCAGCATCCCTTTTTACATGCATTCCCAAGTAATTTTACAGTGATGTGTTCCTAATATCCGAACACCAATAAACAACTATATATTAATCACTTACACTTAAATTAAACTCAAAAAGCAAGCAACCTGGGTATTAAATATCCGGCTTATTGTCTTGCTAATACCTGTCTGGTCTGCATATTTTGCGCTTCACAACGAAACACGCAAACCTCAAACCATGAACACAAACCATTACCTATCGTTAAAAAGCGCAGCCCTTGCGCTTTTTAGCTTTTTTATTTTCCCCTCAATGGCGCAACAACAATTGCGCAATGCACAAATAACCAGTTATAGTAAATTAAATGCTTTGCCTTCCTTCATCACGTTTAATGATGGCCTGCCTATAAAAGCCGGGCAATTTAGTGAATGGGCAAAGACTGAACTTAATTTAAAAGGTGCTGAAATAAAAAAATACCAAAGTGAAACGGATCAGTTGGGGTATACGCATACCCGTTACGCGGAATACTTCATGGATTACCCCGTTGCCAACAGCATGGTAATTACCCATGAAAAAGAAGGGAAATTAATTTCGGCAAACGGCGATTATTTTCAAATCGACAATACAATAAACATCGTACTAAATGAACAGGAGGCTTTAAAAAAAGCAATGGATAAAGTGAAAGCCAGACAATATATGTGGGAAAATAAAGCCGGAGAAGAACATATAAAAAAAGCATTGAACCAGCCTGATTTTTCTTATTATCCAAAAGGTGAATTGGTATGGGTGCATGAAAAAGGAAAACCCTATACAGGTGCTGATTTTCATTTAGCTTATAAATTTAATATTTATGCCAGCGAACCCCTTTACCGGGCCAATGTATTTGTAGATGCTGAGAATGGAAAAATACTGGATGAACAAAACTTAATCAATACAACTGATGTTACCGGCACCGCCAGTACAAAATACAGCGGCAGCCAGGCTATCACCATGGACAGTTATTCGGGAGGCTACAGACTAAAAGAAAGCGGTCGCGGAACAGGTATTGAAACATACGACATGAAAAACAGCACCAGTTACGGGAGCGCGGTAGACTTTAGCAACAGCAGCACTTCATGGACTTCTACCGGAAGCAGCCAGGCCGGGACAGATGCGCATTGGGGGGCAGAGAAAACGTATGACTTTTATAAACTCATCTTTAACAGAAACAGCATCGACAACAACGGGTACAAATTACTGAGTTATGTACATTACGGTTCTAATTTTGTAAACGCATACTGGGATGGGCAACGCATGACTTATGGGGATGGGAATTCATCGCAGAATGTAAATGTTTTTACGGCACTTGATGTATGCGGGCATGAAATTACACATGGCCTTATCAGCAACACCGCCCAGTTAGGCGGAAGCGGCTCGGGTGAACCCGGTGCATTAAACGAAGGCTTTGCCGATATTTTTGGTACCAGCATTGAATTTTATGCCAAGCCCGCTTCTGCCAACTGGGTCATGGGCACAGACTTTACCAGCAATACCCAATATCTTCGCGACATGACCAATCCAAAACATTACAACCAACCCGATACCTACAAGGGAACAAACTGGGACCAGAACGATGAAGTACACACCAACAACGGCCCCTGTATACACTGGTATTACCTGTTGAGCCAGGGCGGCAACGGCACCAACGATAACAACGATACGTATACTGTTAGCGGAATAAGCATCGACAAAGCCCGGCAGATTGCTTACCGTGCCCTTACACTCTATTTTACTTCCAACACACAATACGCCGACGCACGTACTTATACCATACAGGCCGCCCTTGATTTATTTGGTTCCTGTTCGCCCGAAGTGATTGCCACCACTAATGCCTGGTACGCTGTTGGCGTTGGCGATGCTTTTGTTGCAGGCACCGTCCATGCCGGTTTTGCCGCTGCACAAACCTCTTCCTGTTCCGTTCCCGTTACCATTAATTTTAACAATATGTCTGTTAACGGTTCATCTTATGTCTGGGATTTTGGTGACGGAACAACAGGTACCGGTGCTAATCCAACACATACCTATACACTGGCTGGAAATTTTACCGTCAAAATGGTAGCCACCGGTTGTGGAAACGGCAAAGATTCCATTGTTAAATCTACTTACATAAGTGTAGCACCAACTGCAGCGCCCACTTCTACACCCGCGGCAAGGTGTGGACCTGGTTCACTATCACTTACTGCAACAGGTGCAGGAACTTTAAACTGGTATGATGCGCAGGTAAACGGAACCCTCGTGAATACAGGTGCATCCTTTAACACACCTGTGCTCAATACCAACACCACCTATTACATAACTTCCACCACACAACAGGCAGCAAGCTTCGGCGGGCCTGCCGACAGCACCTTTGCAGGTGGGGGAATTTTAAACTATACACACTACCTGATTTTTAATGTGCTGGATGCCTGTACCATTAAAAGCATTAAAGCTTATGCACAGGGTGCCGGGAACCGTACCATTGAATTGCAGGATTCGAGCGGCACCATGCTGCAAACACTTACTGTAAACCTGGCAGACGGAAAAAATACCATTCCCCTTAACTTTCATGTTGTACCTGGTTTCAAATACCGTTTGGCCGCTACAGGCAGTAGCATCAACCTGTTTAGAAACAATGCAGGCGCTGTTTATCCTTATACCATTGCCAACTTAATTCACATCACCGGAACAGATGTTACGGCCACCAACCCGTCCTACTATTATTATTTTTACAACTGGCAAATCCAAAAAGATGCCTGCACAAGCGAAGCAACTCCGGTAACAGCTACTATTCATTCATTGCCACAAGTAGACTTTACACTTTTACCAAATTCTATATGCAACAATGCAGCTCCTGTTCAGCTTTCTGCAAGCCCGGCGGGTGGTATCTTTTCCGGGAATGGCACAAACACAAACCAATTTGACCCGAACGGACTTAGTGCCGGTGATTATATTTTAAACTATGTCTACACCGACAGCAATGGTTGCAGTGGCAGCGACACGGCTTTCATAAAGGTTGAAAATTGCACACTTGTTTCAGGTATTGGTTCAACTGAATATTTTCAGGTTTTCCCCAATCCGGTTAACAATAATTTGAATATACAATTGAGCGCTGCTACAGATGAAAAGCTGATTATTCAAATTATTAACATCAGCGGACAATTCGTGTTTCAACAAAATGTTCAGGTATTGGCGCATGAAAACAAGTACAGCCTCAATTTAACTTCCCTGGCACAGGGCCTGTATCATATACGCTTAACGGGCAGCGGTAAAATTTACCAATCCAATTTTGTAAAACAATAACACACTTGTAAAAGTCTATTAATTATAAACCACACACCTTATCAAAATGAACAAAATTATTTTCGGCTTTGTTTTTTAAGCAGACAGGTTGTTGGGGTATCTTTCTTAAGTATACTTTCGGCAATAGATTTGGAAAAGCTAAGGTACGCCGCAATACTTAATCCCATACATATCGCTCATCATAGTCTACCTTGTACTTTTTAAGGAATACCCTGTATTCATCCTTAAAATCTTGTTTACCGTGGTGTTGATGCTGATTAGCTATGTAGGCAATTACAACCTCCACCTGGGCGGGATTTACAGAGAAGGCACCGTAGCCATCCTGCCAGTAGAAGTTTTTCAGCGATTCATCTTTTGTTTTCATCCA
Organism: Bacteroidota bacterium; assembly: GCA_023251755.1. Taxonomy (GTDB): domain Bacteria; phylum Bacteroidota; class Bacteroidia; order B-17B0; family Aurantibacillaceae; genus JAHEYF01. The sequence continues at coordinate 17,198 of JAHEYF010000074.1, read as the reverse complement.
TTTTGATGAATGGGATTTTACTTCTTCCAGCAGTTTCATTAATGCTATTTTTTTCGACAGCATACAAAGTATGTGAACATGGTCGGTGTACCCTCCCACTTTAAGAGGATGGCATTCCAGTTTTTTGCAGATGCCCCCAAGGTAACTGTGCAACTCTTCTTCGTAAGGCGGATAAATGAGTGCCTGGCGGTATTTGGTGCTAAATACGATGTGGAGGTAATTTTTTACGAGTGATTGTCCCATGTTTGCATTTTTAGTCTGAGTAAGTCTGTATTACGCCCTTCCAGGGCTGGTCACGACGGACTGCGCCTATCGTTAGTAGCGCTACCGGCGGGCTGTGCCTATCGTTAGTAGCAGTACCGACGGGCTGCTGCGCCCATCGTTAAAAGATTACGCCCTTTCAGGGCTAATCCATCACACAGAGTATAGCTACCAGCTTCATGAAGCCCTAAAATCAGCACTGAAAGGGCCATATATGCTATCACAGTCTACAGCTATTTTATTAAGAACACAGCCCTGAAAGGGCTTTATCTGCTACCACAGAGCGCAGCTCTGTGTGAAGTGGCGAAGCCACGATCCTAAGCCCTGAAAGGGCGGTATACATGGCCGCTGGGTATAGCGCTGTAATTTTTTATTAATTTTTTCAATCTCATTCCCTTACCAAATCTATAACCAATCGATTATATATCCAAACATAAATTTCTCCAAAATGCACTATCATTTATGCACTATTTATTCATGATTCATCACCTGTGACTTTTTTCAACATTGTGCATTATGAGTGAACAAACTAAAAACATCTCGCTATGAAAGTAGTATACACGTTCGCTGCAATTGGCCTGTTCTGCATAAACACAAGCTATAGCCAGATCCTTTCTCCGGGAGATTATATGGATGGTATAGTGGTGAAAGAAAACACCATCAACAAACGTTTTGTTCCTTACACTCCCCTAAGAGAAGGAGATTTGCAATGGCAAAAAAGGGTGTGGAGGGTAATCGACCTGCGCGAAAAAATAAACCATCCATTTTATTTTCCAACAACAGATATGAGTACAAGGGTCTCCTTAATTCAGGTGTTAAAAAAGGCCCTTCTTGCTAAAGAAATCATTGCATTTAATGACGAGGAATTTTTAAGCCCGCTCTCAGATGCCGAAGTGCGTAACAAACTCGTTAAATGCGACAGTATACCTTATGAAACAATTGATACCATTACCGGAGAAGCCATACCGGGCATGATATGGGCCTGCGATTCAACGGGTATTTACAACCAGGTAATAAGTTATGAAATCAAAGAAGAATGGTTTTTCGATAAACAAAAGTCTACTATGGAAGTACGTATATTAGGCATTGCCCCACGCAGGTACGACGAAGAAAAAGACATGCACATTACTTTGTTCTGGGTTTACTTTCCGGCCTGCAGGCCGGTGCTGGCCGCCAACGAAACCTTTAACCCTAAAAACGATGCGGAGCGGAGGTCTTACGATGAAATATTTCAAAAACGTATGTTCAACAGTGTTGTTTCAAAAGAATCGAACGTATACGACAGGAGGATTGTGGAATACGCGCAAAGTATTGATGCTTTACTGGAAAGCGAAAGAATAAAACAACAAATTTTTGAGTACGAGCACAACCTCTGGCATTTTTAATTTGATTTACAAGCAGCATTACACATTTCCTAATCAAGAGTAAAACGTTCTACCTGCTGTATACCCTCATCTGTAAACAAGAGGGGCGCGGTACTTTTGTTTCTTTTTGAGTCTTCCTTAATAAACCTGTTTTCATATTTCTTTTAAAAACAACAATATTGCCACTTGTTAAATTCGCTACCAGTAAAAATTGCCCGCTGGGGTCGATCACAAAATTTCGTGGATGAATACCAAAAGTAGATTGATGCCCCAATAGTTTGAGTTGACCTGAATGCTGATTGATGGAAAAAATGGAAAGCGTGTTTTCATTTTCACCCCGGTTGGAGGCGTATAAAAAAAGCCCGTCAGGAGAAATATGAATATCTGCGCTTCCATACGCATCCCATTTTTCAGCATAAGAAAACAATCTTTGAATGGAATCGAGTTTTCCGTTTTTGCAGGTGTAAACCGAAACACAAGCACTTAATTCTTCTATGCAATAGGCAAACTTAGTATTCGGATGAAATGCAAAATGCCTCGGCCCACTCCCTGCAATTGTCTTCACATCCAGGCTGTCTCTTGCAATAAGCGGGTGAACTGCGCCGGTATCAATCTGGAAAGTCCTTATTTTATCCGCACCCAAATCAGGAAAAAAAATAAAACTATTGTCGGGAGAAAAAACAGCGGCATGCACATGGGATTTATCCTGCCTGCTTTTATTTACACTGCTATCACTAAACTGAACAAGCTGGGCACATAAATTTAAAGAGCCGTCTTCATTTATTTTGTATGCACTCACATTGCCCGCTGTATAGTTTGCATTTACAAGCAAGGTGTTGTTTTTATGAACCTGAAGGTAAACCGGGTTTTCGCCACCACTGCTTTGTTTATTAATAAAAGACAAGGCCGCCTTGAGGCTATCAATTTTAAATGCAGCCACATTGCCCTGCTGCGGGAGTTTTGAATCGGTGCAGGCATATAAAAAGCGGCCATTGGGCGAGACAGTTAGGAAAGACGGATTAACAATATTGTCCACATCACTGATGTATTTTAAGTCTCCCGATTGGGAATTGAATTCATAAACATAAATTCCCTTATCAGGTCTTCCTTCGGTGTATGTACCTACAAAGAGCAAGGTCTTTGTGTTCTTTTGTCCGAAGGCGAAACCAGCAAAGAATAGTAATACAAAAATAAATTTAGGCCTCATATAAATTTTGTTTCCATACAACAGCTACTTACTGTACCTTTTTGATAATTCATCAAACAACACTGTTAATCCCTTCTCTGCTTCTTCCGATTGTACATTGGCAAATAAAACAAATGCCTTTCCCGTACTTTTGCAGATATAAACTTTGGAAAGAAAAGATCCCGGATTCCCTTTGTGATACGCATAACGGAGCCTGTTAACTTCATCAGTATGCACCTGCCAGCCAAAAGAAAATCCGGGCAAACCATAGTGCATATAATTAAATTCTTCTGCACTAAACCAGTTTGATTTACCTGCCAGGCCCCGCAACTGCAACTGAATAAACTTAATATAGTCAGGTAAACTCACATGAATATTTCCTGCCGCACACAACCAATTGAGTTTATAATCCTGCTTTGGTTTTTCAGGTACTAAGTCTGCATTATGTCCCCAGGGCTGTTTTTCGTCTTTGCAATTGGGTTGCCCGAAGCCGAATTCAATACCTACTTCCTTCCCCAATTCAGCCACCAGTGTTTTATAATCTTTGCCGCTTGCTTTTTCCAGCATCAGTCCGGCGGCCACATAAGCGGGGTTGGCCCAGTAATACGTTTTCTTTACTGTGTCCGGATTTTGTTGCAGCACCCAGCTCATAAATTTACAACGTTGCTCCTGCTCATTGCCTTTTATTTCATTTATTGTTGGAGTATCATTGGTATAGGTCCAGCTAATGAGCGGGACCCTGAAAGTAATAAGGTCCTGTAAACTCACATCGTAAAAGGCGGCCTGGCTTTTTGTTTTTAATTCCGGGTACAAATCAAAGAACCTGGTTTCCCATTTTACCTTCCCTTGTTTTACCAAAACTGCTGCTATGTAAGCCGTAACTGTTTTAGTATTGGAGCCTATCCTGAATTTATCATCAACACCGGCCTTAAAATTTGTATTCACACGCTGTACACCCAGGGCCTGGAGTTCAATAACGCTATCGGCAGTAACAACAGCGTAGGCAAGTTCTGGGATGTTATACTTTATACGCAGGCTGTCCGCAAAAGAAACAGTGCTTTGTGCAGTCGAAACAGCAGCACTTATAAATAAAAAGAGGCCCGTAAAAAAATTGTTCATATCAGCGTATTGTCCGGTTTTAATAATTTATTACGGAGTTTTAAAAAAGGTTTTTCTATGAGAAGGTGTAAAACAAGTCCACCCATTATTGAAACAACAAAACAAATGGCAAACATTCCCGTTTCATTAAAATGATATGCTGCTAAAAGCTTTTGAACAACATGGTTGATTTGTTTGTGCGTAAGGTATATTGAATACGATAGCATAGCCAGCACATTAAAAATTTTAAAATTTAAGCGGTTCATAAAACAAGCAGGGCTTAAAGCCGCCAGTACCAATAAACCATAAGCAATTGAAACCAGGGGATAACTGAAAACCGCTGCATAAAAAGAGAAAGGCTCGGTGCATAAAAAATAAGTTGCTGCAAGGATGAGCATGCTCACAACAAAAAACACATTCCCTTTCGAATCAATTTTATTTTTGACGGCTGGCCTGAATGCAAGCAACAAGGCTATAAACACCCCCACCAACAATCCATCGAGCCGGTTGTAACTCGGATAATAAACATATTTTGAATACGCATTCGCAACAAGTCCCATGTTTTCCTTATCAGCATAAAGCGGTGCAACAAAAGTCTGCCAGCTGTAAATTCTCGCGGCTATGCCCGCTGCAAAAAGCAGGGGAAAGATCAACAGGCTTTTAGAACCTGCTTTGATTTTAGAGAATAAAACAAGCAACAAGGGGAAAAACAAATAAAACTGTTCTTCAATACACAGGGACCAGGCATGTGAAAAAGAACCCGCATTTTGATAATCGAGTCCGAAGTTCATTGTAAAAGTCAAAAATTTCCACAAAGGTGAAATGCCCTCTCTTTCGCGAAATCCGGGAAACGAAAAATAAAGAATGAGTACAAGCAGGTAGGCCGGTACAATACGGAAGAATCTTTTTAAATAAAACTGATAAATGGAAACCTCTTCGCCTTTTACTGTTGTACTAAACAATTGGGTCCCGATTAAATAGCCACTGAGTACAAAAAAAAGATCCACACCTGTCCAGCCAAATTTTGAAATTCCCTTCAGCCATTCGGGGCTGCCGTAGCGCTGATAATGCCAAAGGAAAACAAGGAGGATGGCCATTGCTCTTAAAAAGTCGAGTCCGGGTATTTTTTTATCAGAAGCAGGCAGGGTCAATTGTTATTCTTAAGATTTGGGATAATTGTATGCAAGGCCTATAAGCCTCCTCAAATCTAAAGTTAATTGGGTATATATACAAACCAACCAGGAAATCAGTTCTCCCGTTTTTTTGTTCAATCGTTTATACGTCTGGGACAAACGATTAAACTTCCGAACAATTGAACCTGTGAACGAATGATATAAATCACATCCCCGCCTGACTTTCTTCATTTAGACCTTCTGCTAATAAAAATACTTTTGAGCTGTTCAATATCAAACAACAGCTAAATTCATTTACCCTTTAAAAAATTACAACATGGAAAGAGATGCTGAAATTCAAAAAAATGCAATGGAAGAACTCAACTGTATTCCATTAATTAATGCCAGCGAAATTGGAGTTACCGTAAAAAACGCCGTGGTTACCCTTAGTGGTATTGTAGATTCATACCCAAAAAAAGCAGCCATTGAAAAAGCAGTTAAAAAAGTAAAAGGTGTCAAAGGTATTGCCGAAAACCTTGAAGTGGTTCTTTCGGACAAACACCAGAAAACCGATAGCGAAATTGCCCAAACAGTGATTGACGCGCTCGACTGGCACAGCGCTATTGAAACCGATAAAATCAACATAGTTGTTGAAGAAGGCTGGGTTACCCTCGAAGGTACAGCAGACTGGAACTTTCAACGCAAATCGGCCACCAAAGTTGCCGGACATATAATTGGAGTAAAAGGTATTACCAACAACATCAAAATAAGTCACAGGCCCAACACAGCCGAAATTAAAAACAAGATCCAGGCTGCTTTTGTGCGCAATGCCAATATTGATGCCGATAAAATTGATGTAAGAACAGAAGGGAACAAAGTTATTTTGATTGGAACAGTAAATTGCTGGGCAGAATTAGATGAAGCCGAACGCTCAGTATGGGATGTACCCGGGGTAAGTTCCATCGAAAACAAATTAGAACTGGAAGAAGATTTTTAATAAAAAGAAACAATTACATCAGATGAAGAATATACTTTTAACACTTTTAATTAGCCTCGGCTTTGTTGGCAACGTAGCTGCCCAGGAAACGGAAATACATGAGCCAAAAAAAAGAGACAATTATTTTTACGTAGGGCCTTTTGATTTATTTCTGAACACCCTCCAATTGGGTTACGAAAGAAAATTAAAGAACCACAATACCATTGCATTTACAGGTAGTTTCAGGCTCTCGAAAAAAGATGAGATCATCAACCGCCTTGGCGGAAGCGGGGAATTTCAGTACCGCGTAAATTTATTGTACAACAAAGAAGCTATAAGTGCTGTGGCGAAAAAATATTCCACCTTCGCTTATTTTGCACCCTACCTGCAATACCGTTACGAAGAAATAACAGACCCGGTGTTCGACGGGGATTCACAGGCACTGCAAAAAACAACTTATGTTAATTCAGGCTTTGGTGGCCTGGGCTTTGGCTTCAGGCTGACAGCCCTCGAAAACAGGTTCTGCCTCAACTTGTATGCCGGTGGTGGATTAAAATACTCCGATGTGCATGGTGATAAAAGGTACGCCGATTTTATGGAAGCAGGTTATACCGGTATTGCTCCAAAAGTTGCCTTTCAAATAGGTATTGCATTTTAATAACACTAAAAACAATAACCATGAAAACTATTTTAGTACCCACCGATTTTTCCAAAAATGCTGAGAATGCATTGTATTACGCTATAGAGCTTGCAAAAAAAGAAGATGCAAAATTGATTTTATTAAATGTCTATGAAAACGACTATGCCACTTCTTATGTTCCGTATGGTCTTATAGCAGACGAAATAGCAAAGGCGAAAAAAGAATCCGGCATCCAGCTGAAAGCCCTCTCGCTTAAAATTGAACACGCGGGCAACATCAGGCACGCCTCCATCAGCATTGAAGGCGCTGTAATTGATACCATACTTACTATTATTAAACAACAGGAAATAAGCCTTGTTGTAATGGGAACAAAAAGCAGCCCGGGCATTACAGGCGCAATTTTCGGGAGCATTGCCGCCAAAATAATTGAAAAAGCTACATGCCCGGTAATTGCCGTACCTGAAGAAACCGGTTTTACGAGCATCAAAAAAATAACCTATGCCACTGCTTACAATCCCGACGACTTGGCTAATTTAAAAGAAGTGGTTCTTATTGCCAGGGCTTTCAGGGCACAACTCCATGTTTTACATATTTCCGACAATTCATTTTCTGAGGAAAGCGAAGAAATTGCAATGAAAAAATTCATGGGACAGGTAACAGCTGCTGTTCACTACAACAACATGTCTTTTCAGGTGTTGTATGGGAATACCATTGAAGGTACTCTGGAAAAATACCTCGATGAAAATTCCACCAGCATGTTAGTGATGTCGACCCATTACCGCAATTTTTTTGACAAGGTTTTTGGCAAAAGCACAACCCGGAACGTTGCCCGTCACGCCAAAATTCCTTTAATGGCTTTTCATCACAAAGAAACACCCGTGATAACTATTTTTTAAAACATCCTCTATAAAATAAACCTGGCAAATTAAAAAAAGTATATTCTGAGGATGCAAGTGTTTTTAATTTGATTCCCCCTTCCAGGAGTTTTACCCTTCAAACAATATAAAAAACCTGCCCCGGGAGGCAGGTTTAAAACACCTGAAATTTCTCAGGAAACCTTAATTTCTGTTTTAGCTTTCGATAAACTTGCTTCTCTTTTTGGAAGCATTAATTGAAGAATACCATTTTCATACTTCGCTTCAATTTTTTCTGGCAAAGAATTTTCAGGCAACTGAAACGAACGACTGAAACTGCTATAGGAAAATTCTCTTCTAAAATAATTTTCTTTTTCTTCTTTGCTCTCTTTTTCTTTTTCCGAACTAATGGTTAAAACACCATTGTCAGTTTCCACTTTAAAATCTTTCTTTTCCAGGCCCGGAGCCGCCAGTTCGATTTTAAAGCTTTTCTCATCTTCGATAATATTAACCGAAGGTACACTTGCACTTAAACCACCCAATAAACCTCCACTGAAGTTAAACAGGTCTGGCCTTAATGCTAGGTCAGTATCAAAAAAATTACTGATTAATCTGGGGAACAAAGTCCCGTTTCTTTTTACTAATGACATGTTGCTGATTTTTTGAGGTTAAACAATACTTACTATTTACGCATCAAAAGTACTTTACCAGACAGGTTTTGGAAATGACAAAGCGCACAGACTTATGTGATATTGAGCAAAAATTATCCATACCGAAAGGGGCCTTCCTGCGGGAGAAATTCTTTTCTCAATTTATTGTTTAACCCTGGTTAATCTACAGCTATATAGCACCCTTCACTGGTATTTCTATTGAAACCCGATAAAGAAATGATTTATATCAGTTCCTGAGATGAGTAAATGCAGTTTCGGAAAAAAGAATATTCCAGACTTTAGCAGAATAATAAATCAAATGAAACCGAAGGGCATAAAATCGTTTTTGAATGAAGCGGGAGAAATTTCGGCCTTTACCGGAAAGTTTTTCAAAGAGGCCTTTCTTCCTCCATACGAAGTTAATGAATTGCTTCGCCAGTCGTTTGAAATAGGTTACCGCTCTTTACCATTGGTAACCCTTACCGCATTCATTATGGGCCTTGTCATCACCATCCAGTCGCAGCCTTCCATGGAAGCCTTCGGGGCAGAGTCCTGGCTCCCTTCTGTGGTGTCCGTTTCCCTTGTCCGCGAAATTGTACCGGTTATATCCGCTTTAATTTGCGCCGGAAAAATAGGCTCCGGCATTGGCGCCGAACTTGGGTCCATGAATGTAACCGAACAAATTGACGCCATGGAAGTTTCCGGTACCAATCCTTTTAAATACCTTGTTGTTACCCGGGTCGTATCAGCCACCCTCATGCTTCCCATGCTCATTCTGTTTGCCGACACCATTTCACTGTATGGTGCTTTTATAGGCGTAAACATGAAACAGGTGATAAGCTTTCACCTGTTTACCAACCAGGTTTTCGAAAAATTAAATTTCACCGACCTGCTTCCTTCTATTACCAAAAGTTTTTTCTTTGGTTTTGCCATTGCAATCATAGGTTGTTACAAAGGCTACACCACCCGCAACGGAACCGAGGGAGTAGGAAAAGCTGCAAACTCAGCCGTAGTCATTTCAACCTTTGCTGTTTTTATTATTGATTTATTAGCGGCACAATTGGCCGGTATTTTTCACTACTTATGATTACAACTGCCACAAATACAAATGATCCGGTGATTGTTATCCGCAACATGAAAAAATCTTTTGGCGACCACAAGGTATTGGATGGCTTTAACCTTACCGTCAACAAAGGCGAAAATGTTGTGGTACTGGGAAAATCAGGATCAGGAAAATCTGTCCTCATCAAATGTTTAATGCGCTTACTGGAAGCCGATGCCGGTGAAATGAAAATTTTCGGGATCAGCATTCCCGGTTTAAGTAACAAGGCCCTGGATGAGCTCCGTTCCAAAATAGGCTTCCTGTTTCAGGGCAGCGCCCTGTATGATTCGATGACCGTAAAAGAAAACCTGGAATTTCCTTTAAGGAGGCACCTCAATAAACTGTCGAAAGAAGATGTGGGAAAATTAGTGGGAGCTGCCTTAGAAAATGTGGGGCTTCCGGACATAGAAAACAAAATGCCCTCCGAGCTTTCAGGCGGAATGAAAAAAAGAGTGGGGATAGCACGTATGCTCATTATCAAACCGGAGGTGTTGTTGTACGATGAACCCACTACGGGATTAGACCCCATAACAGGCCGCGAAATAAACCACCTCATGCTCGATGTACAAAAAAAATTCAACACATCCTCTATCATCATTTCGCACGACATGAATTGTGTAAGAAGGACGGCCAACCGGATAGTGGTACTGATTGAGGGGAAATGCTATGCCGAAGGAACATACAATGAATTAAAAAACAGCAACGATACAAGCATTAAACAATTTTTCGACTAAGTATCTGTTTAAATATATGAATACACAATCGGGAAATAAAATAAAACTTGGCTTTTTTGTGCTTGCCGCAACAGCGCTTTTTATTCTTGCCTTCTATTTTATAGGAAGCAAAAAAAATATTTTTCAATCCACCATTCATGTGAGCGCCGTGTTTAACAATGTAAACGGACTTTTGCCCGGCAACAATGTAAGGTTCAATGGAATTAACGTAGGCACCGTTTCAAAGGTGGAGGCAATTGCCGATACGGCCATCAAAGTTGAATTCACCATTGAAAAAAACATTGCAAAATTTATTGCCGTCAATTCAGTGGTGTCCATTGGCACCGATGGCTTATTGGGCAACAAAGTAGTGAATATAGCGCCGGCAGAACAAAAAGGAAACCCCGTGCAGGAAGGGAGTGAATTCGATGCCCTTCATTCCATACAAATGGAAGACGCTATGCGCACCCTGAACAGAACCAATAGCAACATTGAATTCATTACCCGCGATTTAAAAAACATTGCCCAAAAAATAAACAACAACAACTCGCTTTGGGGCCTGCTCTCCGATACCGTTGTGGCTCAAAATGTAAAAGCCGTCATTGTGAACATCCGCACAACCAGCAACCAAAGTGCCATTATGACCGGCAACCTCAAAAGCCTTACCAATGATCTTAAAATGGGCAAAGGTAGTCTGGGCGCATTCATTACCGACACTTCACTGTATGGAAAATTAAAACAAGTGGTTGTAAAATTTGAAAAAGTAAGCGATTCCGTTGCACTTATTTCAGGCAACATTGCCCAGCTTACAAAAAACATCAAAGATGGCAAAGGTTCAGCCGGCATGTTTTTGAAAGATACTATGTTAATTCATGACCTCAATAAAAGTATGGAAAACATAAAAGAAGGCTCCAAAGGATTTAACGAAAACATGGAAGCTTTAAAACACAACATCCTGCTCAGAAGGTATTTTAAAAATCAGGCCAGAAACAAATTGAAATAACAGGAAACAAAGTTATTCTTTCAGAAACAGTGCTTTCCAGGACCTAAAATGCTGTGCAACAATAGTCGCATCATTTTTTTCTTTGTTTCAATTAGTCCATACAGACTCTTGTTTATTGTAGAATAAAATCCCCAGCTGAACTTAATTTTAACATAAATCATTTTTAAAACTGACTTCCGTCATGTTCTTGGGAATTAAAAACAAATACTTTAGTTCTTAATTTTAAAAAAAATGTAAACCAAAACCTAAGTCCAAAAACCATGAACAGCAAGGTGTTAATCATTGAAGACAGCGATGATGTTCGCGAAAACATGAAAGAAATACTTGAACTCTCCAATTATACCGTGCACAGTGCCTGCAACGGCAAAGAAGGCCTCGAAATTGCCCGTACAAATAATCCCGACATCATCCTTTGCGATGTGATGATGCCCGAATTAGATGGTTACGGGGTTCTAAGAGGTTTATCCAATAACCCCCAAACACAAAACATTCCATTTATTTTTGTTACCGCTAAATCCGAAAAACAGGATTTCAGAAAAGGAATGGACCTGGGCGCTGATGATTACCTTACAAAACCATTTAGCGGAGATGATTTATTGAGCCTTGTAAATACAAGGTTAAAAAAGTCGGTGATACTAAAAGAAGCCCTGAAAAACAACCCCAAAAGCCTGGAAGGTTTTTTTGCTCATCCCATATCCATCGAAAACATTTACGCCCTCAGTGATAAAATTCTTCCCAAAAAATTAAGAAAAAAAGACAAGCTCTTTACCGAAGGTGATTTTGCGAAGAACCTTTATTTTGTCGTTTCAGGTAAAATAAAAACCTTCAGAACAAATGAACAGGGCAAAGAGTACATCACCAAAATATACAAAGAGAAAGAATTTTTTGGTTACTCTTCTTTACTTGAAGCTGCCAAATACGAAGAAACAGCTGTTGCCATTGAGGAATCAGAAATTGCCTGCATTGCTAAACAGGATTTTTATCAACTGCTTTTAGCCAACAATGAATTGTATACCGAATTTCTCAGGTTCATTACCTCCGACCTTTCAGAAACCAATAACAAACTGATTGGCCTGGCCTATAATTCAGCGCGAAAAAGGGTAGCCGAAGCCATACTTTATCTTGCCAGAAAATACCACACACAATTGTCCGATAATATTTCATTTTCAGTTTGCCGCGACGATATATCTGCCATCTCGGGTGTTTCTCCTGAATCGGTAAGCCGTAATTTAACCGATTTAAGAATGGAACAATTGATTGAATTACAAAACGGACAAATAAAAATTTTGAACCTGAAAAAATTAGAGGGACTTAAAAATTAATTGTGTGTAAATACAATTACCACTTAACAGGATTACCGTACTGGTCAAATCCAAAACCGTCTTTCTCATAATGAACGTCTTCTTCTGTTTCAGGCAAAGCCTCATTAAAATTAAGCTTCAGGGCATTGTTTAAAATTACCGGATAGTTTTCTGCAGGCTTGGTTTTAAAACTCATCAACTGCTGCTGAAACTTAGTTAAAAGCCCGGAAAATAAACCAACTGAATTCTTATCTGCTCCTAATGCGATATCCGCTTGCTTTTTCATTGATTAACTTAATTGAAGCGACTTATGTTCCACATGCAAAATATTTTCTGCTTTTGTTATTTCTTTTTCTGTACCCCTGGCTATAACCAAAAACCGGCCTTCCTTAATGTGCTCTTCATATTTTATAACCTCGTCTTTTTTAATCCCCACATGCAACAAAATTGTTGCCAGTCCCCCGCCTATTAAGCCCAGGTCAAGTCCGCCTATGGCTCCAATAATGGCCCCTGCCCCGTAAAGGAAGCCAAAGCCGGGAATTACAAATATGCCAATGCCCGATAATATACCTGTAACAATACCTGCTATTGTTCCCACAGCCAGTGGCAGGTTTTTTACCGGCTCCAGCGATTTTAAATAAAGATGATCGTCAATTACCTGTGCCTCGCCCAACAACGAAACCTGATTAACGGGAAAGCCTGCTTCTTTTAAACTGTTCACCGCTTCCAATGCTTGTTGGTGCGATGCATAGATTGCAATTTTTGATTCCATATTATTGTTGCTTTATTTTTTTTACCAGATCAGTTTCAAAACACAATATTAAATTACAAAGGATGCAGGGTCAAGGTAAAAAGTCACGGGGGTAGGTGATTTTAATCAAATCATATTCCTGTAAAAGTCTTATACCCGAATAAAAGTCATCTTATGAAATGAGAAACATCATATTGAAAAGCAAATGCATGCAGTAGTTTCGTAAAAAAACAACCAAGATGAACACAGCCATTTTAAACCGGTTAAAAAACCACAGGGGTTTACCCTGCATATCAGTTATTGTCCCTGTACCTAAAACATTACCCGAACGCAGGCCCCTTGATCTGCAATTGGACAATGCCTTTAGCAAAGCCAAAGACCTGGTGTTTCACAAATACGGAAAAGACCTGGCAACCGAATTGATCAACAAACTCGGTACCCTGTTTAAAAACACAGAGAACCCATACAACAGCGAAGGAATAGGTTTTTTTGTATCATCCGAAATTTCGCTCATCGTAAAATTCCCTTTTCCGGTTAGCGAAAAAATAATTGTCGGCAACAGTTTCGAAATACGGGATGTACTATACATGACTGAAATGCTGCTTGATTATTACGTATTGTTAATCAATGAAAACACCCTTAAACTATTTAAAGGCAATGGCAAAAACCTGGAAGAAATAAAAGATGAAAACTTTCCGGCCTACTTTGTTGACGACCATGAATATGCCCGAACTTCCTTAGGCAGTTCCAATGGTTATTCGCTGAAGTCTACCGAAAAAGACAAATCAATTGTAAAGGAACAACGCCTGATGGCCAACCTCAAACAAACCGGCAATCAATTATCCAAATATTATTTAGACCATATACCCTTTATTATTAGCGGAGGTAGTAAAGACCTGGGCTATTTTAAAAAAAGCACTGCCCTGCAACACAACCTGGTGGGCGAAATACAGGGCAATTACATCCACGAAAGCATTCAAAAACTGGGGGAATTATCTTTTGAAAAAATAAAAGCATATTTAAAAGAAGAGGAGAACAAAGCCCTGGAAAAATTAGAAGAAGCCCTGGGCAAAAAACTGGCCGTTACTGGAATAAGAGGGGTTTGGATGGCGGCAAAAGAAGGAAAGGGTTTACTATTATTGGTAGAAAAAGATTTTGCCAGTCCCGGATTTATAAACCCGGTTGATTCAAAATTATACGCACACCCCGTTCAGCAAAAACACGAAATTATTACCGACATAGTGGATGATATTATGGAACTGGTGCTGGAAAAAAAAGGAAAAGTCATCCTTGTTGAAAACGGGAAATTAGACAAGTACGAAAGAATTGCATTGATAGCAAGGTATTAAAAAAACGAACTATCTTCTATAACAATGTCAGCCCTTCCGGCTTAAAATTGCTTCGGGGATTTGCGCACTCTTAACCGCAGAGTAGAAAAATGCCATTGCGGCTTGCACAAATGCTTCGGGGGTATATCATCACGTCAGCTAATCATCACACAGATATCCCGTTTTATTCACCTGTCTTCCATCCTCAATTTTTCAAATCAGCTCATCCTTAAATCAGGTTCTCCCATCAGCTAATTATCAAATCATCACATTAGCTAATCAGCTTAATGATTACAATCACCTCCCCCGATGAGCAATTGCATTGTTGCGACCTCTGCATTACCGTTGATTTGCTTAAATATATTTAATCAGAAACCATGAAAAAAACTGCACTTATTGCAATAACAGCTTTATCATTTACTGCCTGCAACAACCCAAAAGCTGACAACAAGGCTGAACACGAAAAAGATTCGCTTCAATCCATTATCAACGAACGTGATTCGACGCTCAGCAATTACCTCGCTTCATTCAGCGATATAACAAACACCCTCGACTCTATTAACAACAGGCAAAACAACATTGTTCTCAAAATAGAAAAACCTTCCGACCTTAAATCATCCACAATGGATGAAATGAGGGCCGAAGTAGTGGCCATCAACAACCTGATGGAGAAAAACAGGGAGAAAATTGAAAGCCTTAACCGCAAACTAAAAATGTCTGCACATAAAAACGGGCAATTAGAAAAAGCCATTCAGGCTTTAAACGGGCAATTGGCTCAAAAAGAAGATGAGTTGGCTTCCTTAAACGCTAAATTAACCAATATGAATATAGAAATAGGGCAATTGCAGGCTTCAGTTGGTTTTTTAAGTGTTGAAAACGCTATTCAAACCACCATTATTGCAAATAAAATTACCGAACAACACAGGGTGTATTACATAATAGGCACTTCCAAAGACCTGAAAAAGGAACACGTAATAGACAAAACAGGTGGCTTATTGGGAATGGGAAAAACAGCTGAATTAAACAAAGATTTTGATGCCAGTAAATTTACCCCCATCGATTATACACAAACCCTTACTATTCCGGTTGACAGTAAAAAAATAGAGCTTATTCCCAACCACCCGGGCAGTTCTTACAAAATAGAAAAAGAAAACGGACGTGTGAAGGATATACTCATTACCAACCCTGAAGAATTCTGGAATGCTTCAAAATACCTGGTAATTATAAAAGGCGCTTAATCAATTATTTATTTAATACAATGCCCTGCTTACTATTTTAAGTAGAGCATTGTATTGTTTGAATAAATCCCTTTTGTTTCCAACTGTTTCAGTTATTAGGCACCCATATACTGAATGTTGTTCCCTTTTGCAGCTCACTTTTAAATTCAATTTTTCCATTCATCAACTCCAGGTATTTAGCCACAATACTTAAACCTATACCTGTACCCTGCACATTGCTTGCATTACTGGCCCTGAAAAAACGTTGAAAAATATATTCATGCTCCTTTTCAGGAATACCCAAACCTTCATCGCTCACTTGTATACAGGTTTCTTCGTCAGAGGCTGAAACATTCACCCCTATTTTTTTATTTTCGCCCGAAAACTTTATAGCATTTGAAACAAGGTTGACCAAAGTGCTTTGTATCATTTGCCGGTCCAGGAAAACAATTTCGTTTCCTTCGTAGACAAAATTAATTTCCTGACCTTTCCGCTTTAAATTTTGCAGATCAACAATGACCTCGCTGACTATTTTTTTTAATGAGAATTTAGTCCTTTCAAGCTTTACAAAACCTTCATTCAATTTTTCCGTCGAAAGAAAATCTCCCAGAATAAGCGTGAGGTGTGCTATGGAAGACTTTACCCTGTTGACGTGCTTTTGATGCTTTTCATGGTCCTTCAGCTCATAGTACCTTTCAATCAAAGTCATCGAAGACAAAATAGTACTTAAAGGCGTTCGGAATTCATGCGAAGCCATTGTAATAAAGCGTGACTTCAGACTGTTTAATTCTTTTTCTTTCTCCAGGGCCTCTGTCAATTGTTTTTTTGATTCCTCCAGTTCGATCAGGTATTTTTGCAGCACATTGGTTCTTTCGTTTACCTTTTTTTCCAGCTCCTGGTTCAGCCTTTTAATACTTTCTTCGTGTTCTTTTCTTTCCGTTATATCCCTGATAAAAGAAATAATATAAAGTCTGGAATCTTTAATATAGTGAGACAGACTAATTTCAACCGGAAACGCTGTTCCGTTTTTCTTTTTGGCAGACAGGTTCATCATTTTCCCCATCGGCCTCGGATGCGGGACTTCATTGTAAGTCTGCCGCTGTTGTTTATGTTTATCTACATAACGTTCGGGTATTAAATCTTCAATTATTTTCCCGGGCAATGAATTGTTTTCGTAACCAAAGAGCCTGTGTGCACTTGGGTTGGCATGTATAATACATCCTTCCGAATCACTGATAAGAATCCCCTCGGTGGTGCATTCAAATAATTCAGTAAGACTATCTTTTAATAAATTGTTATCAGGTTCCAATTTCAATAGTTAACATGTAACCAGCAAAGAACGCAACATTCTTGCAGAAGAGACATGAGAAATCTCAAGAAACAGAGTGATTTTAATCAGAATAAATGAGGAGGGTAAAAAAATTCCAAAAAAAAAATCCCCACATTACTGTGAGGATTTTTTTAAAATTGGCATCGACTTACTCTCGCGGGCTTTAGGCCAACTACCATCAGCTCAACCGGGCTTAACTACTCTGTTCGGAATGGGAAGAGGTGATCCCCGGCGATATAGACACCATAAAGGGTTCGATTCAAGGTTTAAGATTCAAAGTTTAAAGTTTTGTGACTTTGAACATTGAATCTT